>CAZLSB010000007.1:0-35781 GCA_964561825.1 uncultured Xanthomonas sp. | reverse complement strand
TGCAGCGTTGATGCGTAGGTCACGTAGGCCGCAGGCCTACGTGACATCGGAGCACTGTCACGTAGCCCTGCGGGCAACGTGACCTACGACTTTTTTACTCCCAATCGGAGCGAAAGTCCCACTCAGTTTGATGCGCGAATAAGCGCGCCGGGAGCAACGAACCGCATCCTACTAACCTGGACTACTTGCTCACGATCGCATCTGACCACGGCCGCGGGCGGCCGTAGTAGTGTCCCTGGCCATAGCGGCACCCCGCCGCCAGCAGCACAGTGTGCTGGGCTTCGCTCTCGACGCCCTCAGCGGTGACCGACAGACCCAGATCATCGGCTAGGCGCGACATGGCGACGACGATGCGCAGCTCGCGACTATTGCTATCAACGCGTTCGACAAAGGATCGATCAATCTTGAGCCCGGCGATCGGGTAATCCAGCAAATGTGATAGCGAGGAGAAACCGGTACCAAAGTCATCAAGGATGATCGGCAGTCCAGCATGGTTTATGCGCTCAATGTTGGCCCGCGCGGCTGACTGGTGACTCAGCAGCGCAGTCTCGGTGATTTCCATCCGCAGCCGCCCCGGCGCAAGCCGAGCTTGGGCGAACAGCGCGAGCGCCTCATCCACCCAGGCGGTGTCTATCAGGGTCAGCGCGGAAACATTAACGTTGATGGCGCTCGCCGCCGGTGATTGTTGTAGTTGGGCGATCACCTGCCGCAATACCCAGGCATCCAGCGCGGGTGCCATTCCCGCGCGCTCGGCCAGGGGAATAAATTCTGCCGGCGAGATCGGCCCGCTCAGTGGGCTGTTCCAGCGTGCCAGAGCCTCGTGACCCACCAGACGACCGCTCGCGAGTTCGACGATCGGCTGAAAAAACATGTGCAATTCGCCCCGCTGCAGCGCCTTGCGCAGTTCGGTCTCCATTCGAAGACGCAGTTCATTGCTGTCGCGCATGGCGCGGTCGTAAACTACCACTTGTGATGCGCCGGCCTCCTTGGCGCTGTAAAGGGCGGTATCGGCATTGCACATCCAGATTCCGGCGTCATCGCCCTGCGCGGGAGCGATGCCGACACTGGCCGTGACGGTGAGGCGCTCACCGCGAGTCTCAAAGGGCTGATGGAATAACTCCAGCAGGCGCAGGCCAAGTTGACGCGCCTGCCCCTCGTCGCAGATGTCGGCAAAGACCAGCGCAAATTCGTCCTCGCCGAGGTGTCCAAAGAGTTCGGCTTCCGGCAGAGCCCATTGCAGGCGTTGGGCGAGATCGCGCAGCAGTGCATTTCCCCCTTCGTAGCCCAGGGAATCGTTGACTGCACGGAACCGATCGATATCCAAAACCGCTACGACGCGCTGCGCATGGGTATGCGCGCGCCGCTCCCCCAGCGCAGCTAGATCACGCCGAAAACCGGCGCGATTGGGCAAATGTGTGAGCGGATCAAAATAGACCCGATGCAACAGATGCAGCTCGGCGGCGTGCTGTTCGGACAGGTCGGTGATGCCAAGCACTACGGCACGCACCTCACCTAAATCCACGCAAGCCGCGCCTAGCAATACCGGAACTTGTCTGCCGTTACGGTGGGTCAGCATGTCACGCTGGGTGTGCGGGGAGCCATTAGGCTGCTCAATCAGCTCCAGCCACAGCAGCGGCGCGGACGCGCTGCGAAAAAGCTGTGCGTACTGTAGCGTGGCGATGAACGCGTCGGAGTTGCCATACATCCGCGCAAAGTGTTGATTCCAGAGCAGCAAATTGCCGCACAGATCAAACACCAAGACGCCTTGCGGCAGCGCGTCGGCCAGCAGACCCAGGGAGTTCAACGATTTGTCGCTAGCGGTCAATGCAGAGTCCTCGGCGCATCGGGCTTCGACTCGACAGCATTGATCCCATATTGGCGGGTCGGGCCCTGACTGGGAATATCACCTAAGTGGTAAAGACCTGCGCCGTGAGCGCGGCGACACTGCAGTGCATCCGTCTCCATGAATGATCTGGGGAATTTGTGATCGCTTCGAGGGAACCCGAGATGCACGCCATGACCGAGCTCCAAGCCGAGTTCAGCTCCCCACCAAACTTGTCGCGCATGTCCAGATTACGTGACGGGGCGTTGCAGGCTCACCGTCGATTGGAGATGTCGATCTGCATGCAGCGGCTTTTCGCCAGCGACTACAGTTTGGCCGAGTATTGCCAGTGGCTGGTGCGTATCCTCGGTTTCATAGAGCCGTTGGAACGCGCCATGGCGGCCTACAGCCACGATGTGGTCCGATTGGGCTGTGACCGTTCAAGCTGCCTGCGCGCTGATCTGGACATGCTTGGCGTCGACGATTCGGTCTGGCTGCACGCAGCACAAAGCAAACTGCGGATGCGCTTGTCCTGCCCTGCGGTACGCATTGGCCTGGTCTACGCGCTGGAGAGTGCGGGTTCGAACGGCGCCATCATTCACCGCGCTCTGACGCAGCAACTAGGGCCTAGCGTCAATGCAGCGGTCAGCTACTTTGACTGCTATCCCGGCTACCGCGGTCGGGTCTGGTCGCGGCTTGGCGACAAAATCGATACCTTGAGCACTTTCGACGTCGAAACCAGCATTTCTGCGACACAGGAAGTGCTTGGAAATTTGGCCGACTGGCTGCGGTAGCTGATTGAGGCTGCCCGGGTGCGAGTCAAACTGATGTGGGCACCTTTGATCTAGGTCGAGAGCAATGCTCGGAGCAAGCAAGAAACCCACGATCCAGGAAAAGCGTCAGCGCACAGCGCCGCCCCAGAATCCACACCCCCGGCGTTCGGCATCCGCTTCGCAGTCGCCGCGATGTGCCAAACTAGGGCTTTAGCGCGAACTCAATGACCGACTTGATCAGCGACGCCAGTGGCATAACGAGCCATCGTGTGCTCGTTGCGGATGACCATCCGTTGTTTCGCGAGGCCTTGGTCGGTCGCGTGCGTCGCGTGTTGCCGATGGTCGATATCGTTGAGGTCTGCGATCTGTCCAGTTTGCAGCAGGCACTGAGTAGCGGCGGCGAATTTGATCTGTTGTTGCTTGATCTCAACATGCCGGGTGCACACGGCCTGTCGGCGCTGGTGCACGCTCGCGCCGTCGCGCCTGGGATGGCCGTTATCGTGGTATCGGCCATGGAAGATGCCGCCGTGGTGCAGCGGGCGATTGGTCTGGGCGCCGCAGGCTTCATTCCGAAGTCGTCGAATCTGGTTGAAATAGGCCAAGCGCTCACGCAGGCGCTCGCCGGTGAGATCACCATTCCGGAGCGTTATGCGGGAAGTGATTTTGGCGCCCATACCTTGTCAGATGCCGAAACTGACGCCGCGCGGCGCATCAGCCTGTTGACGCCGCAGCAATATCGCATCGCGTCGCTGCTGGCCGCCGGCATGCTCAACAAGCAGATCGCTTGGGATCTGGCTATCACCGAGGCGACAGTCAAGGTGCATATGTCCACCATTCTGCGCAAGCTCGGCGCGCAGAACCGCACGCAGGTGGCGCTGCTGATGCAAATGCTGGACTTCGAGCGCTCCACCGGAAATGTTGCCAACCCTTCTGAGGTTCGCCGCGGCTCCTAGTGTCGGCGTCGCGCCTCCAGCAATGCGCGCAGCCGCGCTGCCTTGAGCGGTTTGTGCAATAGCGCAATATCCAACTGCCGCGTACGTTCCCGCAAAGCCTCGCTGCGGTCTGCCGTGATCAATATGGCCGCCGGGCCTGCCTGTGGATACAAGTCGCAGACGGCAGCAATCACGTCCAAGCCGTCATAGCACTCTTCGCCGTCGAACTGGTAGTCAACCAGCAGCACATCCGGGCGCATGTCGCGAGCGACGGCGAGGGCAGTCACTCGCGAGTTAGCGCCTTGCGCTTGCGCTCCCCAGCCGCTGACCAAAGTGACCATCGCGTCCAATACGCCGGCGTCGTCGTCCACGCATAAAATACGCAGGGATAGCCGCGGTTGGGTGACGCGCTCTGGCAAAGGCGCTGCTAGCGCCGCAGTCTGGGTGGCGTCGGGCCTACCTACACCGAGGCTAAGGCCAAATACCGAACCCCGCCCGAGCACCGATTGCACCCGCAACTGGTGTCCCAGCAGCGCACAGATACGGTCGCAGATCGCCAGCCCCAGACCCAGACCTTTCTCGCCCCACGGCGATCCGCGCCCGATTCGACGGAATTCCTCAAAGACTTGAGAAAGAGCTTCGGCGGGAATGCCTTGCCCGCTATCAACAACATCGAGTCGGAGTCGCGATCCAAACTGACGGCGCACGCCGATGAGAACTCCGCCCTCCGCGGTGTAACGAAGCGCGTTGGAGATCAGATTTTGCAGCACTCGCCGCAACAAACGTCGATCGCTGCGGACGATGTAGCGGCAGGGCCCCAGCGTCAATTTAAGATTCCGCGCTGCGGCGATGCTGCTGAATTGCTCGATCATGCCACGCAAAAGATCATGTAGATCGACATCTTCGATGACCGCGCGCACCGCGCCAGTGTCGAGCTTGGCGACATCCACCAAGACATCGATGACCTCCTCGGCACTGCGCAAAGCGGTGTCGATACGTTCGGCCATTTGGCGTGTGCTGGCGGTCAGTTCGCTCTGCTCGGCCAGGGTGGAGGCGAAAATGCGCGCCGCATTCAACGGCTGCAGCAAGTCGTGACTGGCGGCCGCAAAGAAGCGTGTCTTGCTGAGTTGCGCGAGTTCGGCCGCCACACGCGCATCCTGCAGGGCCTGAGTGCGCTGCAGCACCCTTTGCTCCAGGCTGCCCGTGGTCAGTCGCAGGGTCAGCTCAAGCTGCTTGTACGGACTGACGTCGTGGAGAATCCAAAGCACGCCGACATCAACCACCGGTTCGCGGCTGATCTCGAAGAAACGATGAGTGGCATCGCCAAAAACTTCCGGCCCCATCGCGCCCAATTTCAACCACTCGTCGAAGCGCTGCAGGTAACTCGTGCTCAGGGGTGGATAACCACCCAGACGAGCTACCCAGGCGCGCATCATCTGTTCTGCACTGCCCCCGGTCGCGCTGGCCTCCTGCTGCAACAGCTCGCGTGCGGCTCGGTTGCGAAAAATGAGTGCTCCCTTGAAGGTGACCAGCATCAGTGCCATCGGCAGCTGGTCGAGAATGCGCTGTGTGCTTTGCTGGCTGCCGCTGACGAGCGTGTGCGAGATGGACGCCAAGCCCGGCGGCAACCGGGCCCCCCATCCGCATGATGCCAACAAGCGGACGACCAGCACCGCACCAACAATCACGGCCACTGCATAAAGGATTGCAATGCCGATGGGAAACTGGGCAAATGGCCATATCGGCATGGGTTCAGGCCTTGTCCAGTCATTGCGAGCGACAACGATAGCGCTTCAACTTACGTCCTACGCGCCAAACGCGCGTTACCGGGCGCTGAACCGTGCTCACATCTAAATACTTCGTTGTATTTCCCCCCCGTACTTTGCACTCATGATGTGTGCGCTAGTAGTTCGCATTCGCGCTATGCGCGTTAACAGACAGAAGGTCCTGTCGGGACATAGCGATTCTTTTCCATTTTTGGGACTAGCCTTGCTCACATTGGCGCCGGTGTGAAAACACGTTGCCCAGGGCTCGGTTTTGGTGAAGCTAAATGGATCCCGTATGTTCCAGCCGGACGACTCCATGCGCCGCAAGAGCACGCGCAGCATGACTTCATGACTTCACTATCCGCTTGCGTTGACGAGCTTAGCAGTGTATCGGCGTGTTGTTCCGCCGACTTGGCGATTTGCCGGACCAACTGAGACAGAGACGCGACATGACGGACGGAACCGCACTGCCCTTGGTCCTATTGGTTGAAGACGATGTCGTGCAATCGGAACTGATTGAACGGGCGCTGGTGGAGGCCGGTCTGCGCGTCAACCTGCATTGCATTCGGGATGGCCAGTCGGCCCTGGAATGCTTGCGCCGATGGATCGCCGCCGACCGGAGTGCCCAACCGGCGCTGGTGATGCTCGACATTCGGCTGCCGCTGCTCAATGGCATCGACATTCTCCGAGCGCTGCGCGCGGATGGGGGCCCCATCCCGTTTCCTATCGTGATGTTGACCTCGTCGCGGCTGCCCGACGACTTGCTGGAATTTTTCGACAGCGACGCCGTAAGCTACTTCATCAAACCCTTGGGCTTTGCCGAATTGGTGCGTCTGATGGACACCATTGGTGGTCGCTGGTTCGACGCTAGCAGCGTCTCTGCGCCGCAATCGCGGCAAGCTGATGAACAACCCTGACGCATAGCGCTACGCGTCTGCAACACCCCCAAAGGACATAGCGACATACTTCCCGCGTTGGTCTACTCTTCAGTGTGCGGCGGAAGGATAGTTCATGCAGCGAAGGCAAAAAATTTCCGCCGCCATTGTGGCCGTGGAGGACGATCCTCACCAGATGGAATTGCTGACCATGGCGATTCGCGGATTGCCGATCGACATTCCTATTGTTGCCGCGGTCGACGGGGCCGATGCGCTGAGCAAGCTGCAAAACATCCCTGCGTCTGAATTTGCTAAGACGGTTGCGCTGGTTTTGCTTGATCTGCGCCTGCCCAAGATGCATGGATTGGAGGTATTGGCATTGCTCAAGCAACGCGGGCTAACTGACAAGACGCCGTTTATCGCGTTCACATCATCAGACAGCACGGCCGAGCGTGAGCGCTCGCTGAGCCTCGGTGCCCGCGATTACCTGGTGAAGCCGCTCGGCTATCGAGCTATGCAAGGCTTGGTGAGCAACCTGTATGAGCGGTGGATCGCCAACCGCTTGAACAAGCATTAGCGCGCAGCGGAGATCCTGCCGCCTCTCATTGACTTGGTCCTTGGGGTAGCCGCAGGCAAAACCGGCTGCCGACCCCGAGTTCGGATTGCGCGTTGATGCTGCCGCCACTTCGTTTGGCCAGCATTTCACACAAGCGCAAGCCGAGTCCTGAACCGCGTTCGCCCAAGGTTCCGCGCGTTGATTCAGCCCACTCACCGTTGAACAGCGCAGCCACTTGATCCGCTGTAATACCGACGCCACGGTCGATCACGGCAATGCAGGCTTCGTTCCTATCGCTGACGCTGAGGTCGATGACGATCGGGCGAGCGGGTGGCGAGAACTTCAGCGCATTGCCGAGCAGATTCATCAGTATCGAACGCAGCAAATTGCGGTCAGCATGCACGTTTAGTGTGAGGTTGCCGCTCAGGGTCAGGGTAATCTGCTTAGATTGGGCGCTCACTTGATAAACCTGCCAGACCTCCTCGATGGCATCTGTCGCCGCCAATGTCTCCGGTTGCGGCTGCATTGCCTGCTTGCCGCGCAGACTCCAAGCAAGCAGGTTGTCCACCAACTGCGCGGCGCTGAGTGCTGATGCGCGCAGCGCCGCCACTTTGCGCTGTGCGTCGCCTGCATCGCCGGCTTCAAGCATGGCGTCGATGAGATCGCACAGGCCCACCTGGCTGATGAAAGGCGCACGCAGATCGTGCGCTACCACTGACATCAAGTAATCATGCGCCTCTACGGTGGCGAGTAGGCTGTCGGTCTGACGATTCAGCACCTGGGTTGCGGTGCGCAAAGTCAACAGCTGCATGACTTGGCGCGATAAGCACTGCAATCCGTCGCGCTGTATCTGCGTCAGTTGACGGGGGATGCGATCAATCACGCACACCGTACCCAGTGCAAGCCCCGAAGGGGTCAACAATGGCGCGCCGGCGTAAAAGCGGATGCGCGGCTCGCCAGTGACTAACTCGTTGTCGCGAAAGCGCGGGTCCAGCGAGGCGTCGCCGACCTCGAAAATCTCTCGCCCCATGATCGCGTGAGCACAGAAGGCCAGTTCGCGCGGGGTTTCTCGCACGTCAATACCGACTCTGGCTTTGAACCACTGCCGTTGTTCGTCGATAAAGCTGATCAGTGCGATGGGCACGCCACAGATAGTGCCTGCCAGTTGCACGATATCGTCGTAGGCGCGTTCGAAATCAGTGTCGAGAATACCCAGGCGCTGCAGCCAGTTCAGCCGTTCCTGTTCGCGCTCAGGTACCGGCGTCGCGCTGGCGCACTGATCGAGAGAAATTTGCCATTGCAGCTCAAGTGTGGACAACGGTGGAGACATGGATCGGCTTATCCGAGAAGGGCAAAGTAACTGGCGAATCCATAACAGGCACAAAGCTGGTGCGGCGCGCCTAACAACGCAGAGCCCCATTCAGGCTCACGGGAGTGTGAAGGTCGCTACTGGCGATCAAGTTGGCGGCGGCCTCCAGGTCGGCACGCACGTTCCAGAACAGCACACCGCGCACGCGACCGGCGTGCAGGTAGTAGACGATGACCTCATTCGGACCACGCGGTGCCACCGTATGGGTCTCGAGTTTGGGGTCGGTCACACCGATGCCTTCATAAGCAAGATCACCGACGCGGGAGTAGAAATAGGGCAGTGCGGAGTACTCGACAGGCTTACCGGCCATCGCGCGGCCGGCGGCAATGCCGCTGAAATTGGCGTGCTCCTCGTGCTGGGCGTTCACACGGATGCCGAGATCAGAACACCAGTGCGAGGTGCAATCGCCGGCGGCAAAGACATCGGCGTGGCTGGTGCGCAGGTGCATGTTCACCGTAATGCCATGATCCGTGGCCAGTCCTGCGGCTTTGGCCAAATCCACATTCGGATCCAGACCCAGCCCAGCAACAACCATTGTGGCGTTCAACGTGCGCCTATCTGACAGCACGATGCGATGCTGTCCATCGGTGATTTTGTCGATCTGGCTAACCCGAACGCCGTCCATCACTCGAACACCACGGGAGGACAGCGCGCGATCCAGTTGTTTGATTTGCGCGACCGGCAGCAGATGGCCGCCCGGCCCGGCCAAGCCGGTGATCAGGGTGACTGCGCTGCCGGCTTTGCGCAGCGCGGCCGCAATCTCAGTCCCGACCAAACCACCGCCAATAACGGTCACCGCCTGTTGCAGCTGAGTTGCAACGCGCACGCGTCGGTAGTCGGCGAGGGTGCGAAAGTAGATGACACCGTCGTCATTACCCGGCAAGCGGCGCGGCGAACCGCCCACCGCCAGCAGCAGTTTCTCGTAGCGATACACCTCGCCGCGCTGGTCGCGCACCGCGCGCCGCTGCAGATCGAGGCTCTGAATGCGCCGTCCCAGATGGCTTTCCACCTGCTTGCCGCGCGCCGGTCGCCAAACCTGTTCCATCGGCATCCCATCCCACAGCGCTTTGGACAAGGGTGGGCGGTTGTAGGGCGGATCGAGTTCGTCGCCGACCATGCCAATCCGGGCCTCCGGATCGACTAATCGGATGCCCTTGATGGCCGAATCTGCGGCCATCCCGCCGCCAATAATTAAATAGCGATAGCTAAACATGGGAAATCCTAGCCCTTAGGCGAAGAAACACTCGTTCAGGTAACGGCGGGTCCATGCCTCACCGAAGGAGCGTGTCATCAGTGGCAGTCCGGGCGAATGGGTCTTGTGGTGATGCTTGTAGTGGTTAACAAATTCAACGAAATCCGCTTGTGCGAGTGCCGGCCGACTAGCCGGCTGCGGCGCAGCCAGAAGCGCCTCCCACAGCCCGGCATGCACGGCAGCCAGTTCATCGAACTGTTCCCGGCCAGTCGGGCGGATGAAGAAGTCATGACCGCTGCGGCTGCCCGCGTACCAGTCCGGTGCATCGTCTGCGTTGATCAGGGCCGGTGCACGCTGATGTGCGCTCGTCAGCAGTTGCAGCGCGGTCGACTGTGCAGGGTCGTTCGCGGGGGCGACCAAGTCCATTACCGCGACGATCGGTCGGGTGCCTAACAGCACGAATTCCATCGCGTAAACCGGCAAGGCCAGCGCTGCCTGCGGATAGAAAAACACCGTGACGATATCGATCTTGGGCGATTGGATACAGGCCATACGGATCTCGCCGACCGCACCCACCAGCGTTTGCGTGTCAATGCGCAGCGTCCCGCTGGGCATCGCCCGAGTGACCGACGTCAATTCCGGATCGCCCTCACGCACCGCAAAACCCGCCGCTAGCGCGGTCAGCCCGCTACGCTCGACCACGCCAGACATCAGGCTCATGGCTGGGCTCCGTGTTCGCTCAGATGCGCCAATACCCGATCCCAGACGACCATCGAGATCTCGGTGAACTGCGCGGTCGGACGCAGCCGCCGGATGCTCGCGCAGGCACAGGCTCGCGACATGCCCTTGACCTCAGACAGCGCCATGGCGGCCACCAGCGGTGAGCGACCGACGCCCAGGTGGCAGAACACTAAGACCCGCGAGTGTTGCTGCATCAGGCTGATTAGTCTAGCCACTGCGGCGGCAATGCTGGCGAGACCGTCAGCGCCCAGTCGATCGAGAGCGGTCTGCGCGTCCACGCCAACGGTTAGGACATCGGGAAACGGGTAGTCATACGCCGCAAGTCCAGACAGATCGGCACTGCTGTAGATGTGCGCGCTACGTGAGCCGGACACGTTGATCAGCGCAGTGAAACCCAGCGAGCGCAGCACCGCCAGCGATCCCCTCGATGGCATTGGCGCAACGCCCAGGCCGAGCGCAAGATCCCACATTTTTAGCTGGCTTCCGAAGGGGCGAGCATGGGCGCGGTGCGCAGCGCCTCGCGCAATTGCCGCAACCGTTTGCTGGCGTCGCCAACGCGGCGTTTGGGATGGGAGAACCAATAGAAACCACCCCAGGACGATCGATTCAAGCAATCCATTTCTTCCAACGTGGCAGCGAGACTGGCCAATGGAAATATCGGCGGGTCAGCAATATCCCAAAGGAACATGAACTTATCGCAATAGGGGTAGGCGAACTTGAAGCGCTCATATTCACTGAGGTGCACAAACACCAAGAAGCGCCGATAACGCGACTCCAGGCTGGGCAACAAAGACACTGCGCTGACCAGGGCGTTGTCACCCACGTGCGGATTGGGGGCGAACACCACCGGTACCGGAAAGCGCGCTTCCACCTCGGCGAGTTCGTCGATCCGCCCCGGATCGGCGAGTAACCCGGCAATCCCGTGACGCAAGCGATGCTGTCGGTCGATCAGGCTGGCCAGTTGCGATCGATGCGCGAGCTCAATGAGCACAGTATCGTCTAGCGGGCCCACCTTAAGTCCTTTGAGCGCGTCCACCGCCCAAGGGTGCGAGTAGAAGACACAATGAACTGCGTTAGTTTGCGCCGTCATGCGGAATTCCTTTCAGTTGCGAGGTCGGTACCACTGCCGTAGATCCGCACGCGCGTGTTTTTTTCGTCGACTTGACGCCAAGTGGCAATCCAGGCGTGATCGGGGGAAACGGCGAACCCGTCCAGCGCTTCGTTACTGCGAAAGATCGGACGCGAGGCCAGGCCAATGCCGCATTGGAAAATCTGCTCGCGATCGACCAGCCAGAAAATATGCCCAGGTGTCAGCGTGACGACACGCGATTCGATCGGGATATCCATTTTTTGAGCCTCGGCATATTCGGTGACTCGCCAGATCGCGTAGTTGTCCTGGTCTTTGATGTTCAAAGACAGCACCAGCAAGACGGTGCGTTCGTTGACGATCTCAATGATCGGTCCATCAAGTTCGGTGAGCCGAGTCTGTTGCCCATTGGCGGTGCGCAGCGAGATGTGACTATTCATCGGCCCACTCGACAGCACAAAGTGGCCGTCGGGCAGCAGATGCGAGCGCGCGTCCAGCAGGTAATGTGGTGCCAGTAGCGACACCTCGTCGCGGGTCTGCAGGTTCAGCACGTGCGCACTGCGGCGAGTGCGCCACAACAGGCGCTGGCCGTCGCAGGCAAAATCGATGGCGCCGGTGCAGCGGTCATGCAGAACGGTGCGTGTGTGAGTGCGCAGGTCGTAGCGACAAATCGACGACTCGACCTGATAAATGACGTCGCTGGGGCCGAGCACCTTCATCGGACCAGACTTGGGCACCATGCGCGTGCGCATGCCTTCGCGTGTGTCGGCAAAAGTTAGATCGCTCGCATTTTCGATCACCAGCACCGGCGTTTCGTTTGTTGCCCCTAGTACATGGAGCTTTTGGAAGCCGGATTCCACCAACGTGCGCGTGATCTCACGCGGTGGGCGGCGGCCGAGCACTATCTGCGGCGCGTTCTGGCGCGCAGGGTGCGTCGGCCGTGCTTGGACGACGCGGGCAGTTGATTCATGCATGGAGGGGTGACTCATTGAGGCAAGCAACATCAGGGCACGTTCGGCCGTGGCGACGCGACGGCTGGGATCTTTCTCCATCAGCCCGCCGATGAAGTCGCGCAGAACGCCTTCATGAATCTGGTCGAGCGGCACAGCCT
The DNA here is from genome assembly GCA_964561825.1 of uncultured Xanthomonas sp. Classification (GTDB taxonomy): domain Bacteria; phylum Pseudomonadota; class Gammaproteobacteria; order Xanthomonadales; family SZUA-5; genus JADKFD01. Next base: position 23,557 of record CAZLSB010000007.1, on the reverse strand, counting down.
CGGTGACATGAGCACGCGCCACTTCCCGTGGCCCACCAGAAAAGGGCAGGCGGCCAGTGGCCGCCTCAAACAGAACCACACCGAGACTGTAAAGATCGCTGTTGAAGTGAAACCGGTCCGACAGCCGCTCGGGTGCGGCATACGCGGGAGACCCGGTACGGTGCTTGCCCTCGGTAGCCTCGCGCAACGCGCAGGTAGAGCCCAGATCGCCCAGCAGAAAGCGCATTGTCGTGCCCTCTCGGCGTACGAAAATGTTTTCTGGTTTGATGTCGCAATGGATCAGCTTGCGCTGATGCAAATGTGCCAGGGCGCGCAGGCAATCTTCAGCGCAGGTGACGACCTGATGGAGCGGCAACGGTCGACCCGGCTCAAAGGTTTGGCGCGCGGTACCCTCCGGAAAGTATTCGTAAACTAGGCAGCCACTGTCATCGGACAGGTAAAACGTATCCAGCGGAGCAAGTAAATTGGGATGATGGTTGTCAATGACAGCGCCCGCCTCGCGCAGATAGGCCCCTTTGCCGCTGGCATCAAAGCGTTTGAGCACCACATCGCGCTGATCTGCCTCGTCTCGGGCGAGCAAAATGGTGGCGTGCGCACTAACAGCCAGCGTCTGGATGACGACATAGCGGCCCGTAATCCGCCTTTCGTCACTGGCGGATGCGTCGGAGGATTTCATCAGGACTTGCTCCACTTTCCACCATCGGCTCAAGCGCTTCGATGCGTGCCTTGGCGCTAATCAAAAACACCGAGGCCTCCGCGCCGGTCAACGGTGAGGAAATTTCGATACTGGCGAGCTCGGCACGCGCTAGTTCACCCAGCAAGCCCGCGAGCATGCCACTGACCATAAAATCGACGCGCTCGCGACTTTCCGGCAGTGCATCCGGAAAAATACTGTGTTGCAGTTCCGCTCGAATCAGCCCATGACTCACGGCGTCATCGAGGTAAAATTTGATCACGCCCCAGCCATTGAAATTGAGAAACGCCTGCAAATGCGTGATGAAATCATCCACGCTGACGAGGTCGAATTTACTGCCCAGGCCCATCTGAGATTGCTTGCTGAGTGTCCGGCACGTGCGTTGTCCCCACAGCAAACCGCAACGGTAAAGGATCAGCCGCCACGCGGAACCTGCCTCATAGTTGAGCGCCGTGTGGATGCCACGGAGAATATCGGTACTGAGGAAAATAATGCGCGTATCCGCAGGATCAACTACCGTTCCTTCGTACAGATCGAAATTCAGATTGGTGATCGACAGCAGCTGCTCCAGCTTGTTGCTGGCCAGACGCCCCGTGGTGATTTCCTGTCCTGCTAGGTTAGCGGTGGGCATGGCTGACTAGTCCGCTGCGAGGGTATCAATGGCTTGCTGCAAATACGCGTCCAGCAATGCGTAATGCGTCGGCGTGAGGACTTGCTGGAAATTACGTTTCAGTACGACGTAAGTTTCATAAATCGCCTGCTTGCGTTGCGGTATTTCATCAATGGGATTGCCACTGGCCTTGCTGCCGAACAGCGTTTTTTTCGGTCCGGCCTCGCGCTTTGGAAACACGAAGGCCTGCAACATGGTCTTCAGCCAGAGCAGCAATTTGTCGCGCATCCAATCCGGATCATTCATCAGCATGGCATTGGTGGCATAGACGCTGACCATGGTGATGTCGCGCGGCGCCTTGACCTGCGCCATTTCGTGGTGCTTGATGAAGGCGTAAAGCGCGAATATCTCATTCACGGTTTTTTCGACGACCACCGCTTCGTGCCGCGCAATTTCGCGCGCTGCCGCTGCGCGATGGCCGAACTCGGGTGCGCTACGCTGGTAGGTCGCCAGTTCTTCGTCATTCCAATGCCGACCTTCGGTGCGGCGGAATAGTTCGCCAAGCAGGGGATGCCTGCGCAGACTGCCAGCTTGAGAGGACGTTGCGTTCATCGGTGTCGGACTCCTTCAGGGTGAACGGTAACCAGCGCTGGCTGACACGGCTTGTGCGGTGGCCGCTGCAACGGCAAACATGCCGATATCTCGGGTGGCATCGCCGCTGCCGCTGGCTGCGTCCAGGCGCAGCGTGGCTGGCATCACCAGCCCATCCCACGGAATCGCCTGAAAAAATAGCTTGGCCGGCACTTCCGAGGTCTTGCGCGACAACACCTGCAGGCGTCGACGTTCCCGCTCCAGTTGTTCGGCGCTGATGGGCGGCACTTCCACTCTGGGGCTAGGGGCGCTAGGCGCCATGACAGGCTCGACCACCGTCAGCGCTGGCTCCGCGGGGACTAGTGGTGCGGTGGGCGCTGCCGGCAAAGCGCTGAGGAAAGAGTCGTCGCTACGCCGCGCGCTGCGGGGCGCGCGCGCCAGTTCGGCGTGCGCTTTTTGCAGTTCCGCGTGCGCTTTTTGCAGTTCCGCGTGCGCTTTTTGCAGTTCGGCCTGCGTATTGTCCAGTTCGGCCTCTAGCGCCTGAATGTGTTCGGCCATTTCTGTGTGACGGTCGCGTTCGGCGTCCAGCAGCTCTTGCAACTGCACCGCGTGGTGAGATTCACCGGCCAGTTGGTCGTTAATATCGGTAATCAGCTGCTCGTATTGGGCCACCTTCTCGTTCAATGCGCGGATCTGTTCGTCGCGACTGGCAATGGTCTCGTTGATCGACTTGCGTTCTTCAAGGAGACGTCCGAAGTCAATGCGGAGGCTGTCAACGTCTTTTTGCAGGCGTAGGCGTGCCGACTCGATCTGCTGAGATTCTAACGCCAAGCGTTCATTGTCACGGCGCAGCGTCTGCTCATCGCGCTCGCGTTGCGCCAGGATGGTGCGCAGGCTCTGGTGCTGGGCATCGGCCATGCGCGCCTGATCGCGCAGGGTGCGCGTCTCGGCGGTCAGCTCCGATACGCTGGCTTCCAACCGCGTATTGCGGTCGCCAAAGTAGCCCAGCTCGGAACGTAGCACGCTCAGAGCTTCGCCTTGCTCGCGCAGTTCCAGCTCCAAGCTATGCCGCGCGGCATCGTTTTGTTCGCGCAGTTCCCGCTCCATGGTTTGCCGCGCGACTTCGCTTTGCTCTAGGCGACTTTCCGCCGCCATGCGCAAGCTGCGCTCGGCTTCGACCTGAGGCAAGTACAGGCCTGACAGATGGGCGCGGAGCTCGTCCGCCAGCACCGAACGCAATACACCCAGTGGATCAACCGGGGCGATTGGCGCGAGCACAACGGGCGAATCTACTTGCTCGACTGTGTCACGGGTGGCCGTATGCGTGTCGCTTGTCTCAAACGCCGGCGCTGCGACTGGCTTGGCTTGCACAGCGGCATCGGGGCTGGACTCGGCGACCGGCAACAAATCCTTGCTCAACTCGGCTGACCCTTCTTCGCTGGCGAACGGCGGCTTTATGGGCTCGGAAAGTGGTGACGCACCCAGTAGGACCATCTCAGCCGTGCTGACTTCGACGGTGTCGGTTTGAGCTACTTCTTCGATCTCAAGCGCTAACGCGGATTCCGGCGTTTCGGCTGTCGCCAAGGACAACGGCTCCAATGGCTCGGGCGGATCGGCGGCCGTGACGCTAGCCACTTCGCTCGACTCGGCTGACCATTCTTCGCTGGCTAGGGACGGCGTCGGCGCGATGGGCTCGGACAGTGGCGAGGCATCCAATATGTGCGTGGCAGCCGGACTGAACTCGACGGTGTCGGGCTCAGCTACGTCTGCGATCGCAAGCGCCGGAGTGTCGGTGGATTCCTGATTGTGCGTAGCAATACTGTCGTCCGTGCTCGACGACAGCTGCAATGAGTCGGTCGGGTCGACGGCCGTGACGCTCGCCGCTTCGGTCAACTCGGCTGACCATTCTTCGCTGGCTAGGGACGGCGCGATGGGCTCGGACAGTGGCGAGGCATCCAAATCGACCATTACGGCTGGACTCGCTTCACCAGTTTCGGGTTCAGCTACGTCTGCAATCTCTAGCGCTGGCAAGGATTCCGGCGTTTCGGCTGCGGCCAAGAACGGCTCGGCTTCCGGTGCTGCCTCCATCCATGAGCGCCAAGACGCACGCGCGGCGATCTCTGCGTCTGGTGTTTCAGCGTCAGCGACTGGCGTGTCGGTGGATTCCTGATTGTGCGTAGCAATACTGTCGTCCGTGCTCGACGACAGCTGCAATGAGTCGGTCGGGTCGACGGCCGTGACGCTCGCCGCTTCGGTCAACTCGGCTGACCATTCTTCGCTGGCTACCGACGGCGCGATGGGCTCGGACAGAGTTGATACTCGCACTGGGTCATCGGCGAAATGGGCAGCCAGCGCAGCCGCTGCCAGGCTGGTAGCTGCGCACAGATCGGCTTCAGCGTCCGCTGCTAGCTCGGCGATGGATGCATCGTCGGAAGTGATCGCTGTTGGCAAATGGTCCGATGCGGGCAGGACCGTGCCGTCGTCAGAATCGTCGAATTCGACGGAGCACAGCAGCTCCGCGTTTTCATCCACCGCGGTCGAGTCTGGATCCGCCCCGCTGGCCGACCAGAAATGGCTGAGGGGCTCCGCGTTCCCGGCATCCGAAGCATTGGTTCCAATAGGCTCGGCTTCGGCGTTGGACTCTGCCAGATCGCAGGCAGCCAGCACAATCTCTTCGTAGTCGCGCTGCGAAGTATCGCTATCGGCATCGAAGTCACTGCTCGCCGATGCGTCGACAGCACCTGCACCCGCCACTTCGTCTAACGGTGCCGGGGTAGGATCATCGGCCAATAGCGGCGACACAGAGCCGCCGGATGCCGCATCGTTTGCATTGTTATCCAGGTCGTCGGCTTGCAGTGGCTCTGCCAAGAGCGCGTCAGCAATCGCGGCGTCCACAACAGCTAGCGTCGACTGGGCATCCGATTCGGGCTCCGAATGCACATCCGGCACCGTGTCAAGCTCGGGATCAGCGGGCATGCCCTTGATGGGATCCTCTGCGGTCGGCGCAACTTCAATGGCCTCCACCGCATCGGCATCGGCTTGCGCGCTGTTGATCTCCGCCATGACGGATTCCTGGTGAACGCTTGTCAGCCCCGGGTCTGCCGCGGGAATCGTTTCGTAGGTGGGTGCTGGTCTTGGTGAGTGGCCCGAGTTCGCTGCGCTGATAATGAGCGCCTCGTCGCTGCGCGGAGCAACGCTCAGTAGCGCCTGCGCCCGCGGTTCCAAGTCGCGGTCCAGCCGTTGTGGAAAGCCGGAATATTCATCCAGCGTGGTCAGCCACGGCGAACTATCCGCTGCGGCCAACTCGACTGAGTCGTCCTGCATTTGTTCAATATCGTCACGGATAATGGCGCGCGCCACAGTGACAAAGAACTGTTGCAGCTCAGCAGCATGGTGTTTCGAAAATTTTTGCACGACCACCCCCCGCCTACGTCAGGTTCTCGAGAATGCTCTTTGCACTGGCCCCTTCTTCTCGCCAAAATTCGGCCGCATTGACCCTTTTTTCGTCGCTGATCAAAAACTTGCACACATCATTGCCCATCGCATAACACTGTACTTCGATCGAGTGCAGTTCCTTGCGGTGGAAAAATGACAGGGCACCCGCAAACAGTCCGGCATACATGTGGCAGACCGGCCTGCCCAGCATTTTCATGGAACGTGCGACTGCTGAGTTGCGAATTTCTACCAAGGTGATGCCCTTGTCCTCGAAATTCAAATCCAGCGTCCACCCGCCGAATCCTTCCACTGTCAGCGGCCACCACCAGCATTCCCACACGAATCGCGGGTTCATTTGCCAGATTTCGAGTTTGCCGCTACCGAACTCCTGGCGCATTCTCGTGGCGAAGCGCTTCATGTCCGCTAGCGCCCACTCTTGGCCGCAGCGATACATCAACAGGCCAGCGCTCGCGCCGACTTCTTCTTCAATGCCCAGATGTAGGCCATTGATGAAGGCCTCAGAAATCTTGGCAGCGCGCTGACCATCCCGCAGATAGATGGCACCTTCATTACGTTCATGCCGGAAGAATTCCTCCGGCGCGTAGTAATTGTGGTAGCCAGACATGCCACCTTGTATTGGATCAATAGGCATAACCAGTTTCCTCACTACCAAGTTGTTGGGCTATTCAATTGCAACTCGCGAATACTGAAATCCACGTCCTTAAGCTGCATGATTGACGAGCGAATAATGATCTTGTTAGCTCCAACCAGCGTCTCACCGGTAATCGGATGCAGGATTGGCACCGATGTCCGCTGGCCGATCAAGCGCTCTAACTCGCCGAAGGACTCGACATACAAACCGTCCGGCAAAGCCACTTCCACGCCTTCACCGATAATTCGCGCTTGGCACGATAGGCGGCTATTTGGCTGCGCCCCGGTGAGTACCGTCAGTGATAACTTCTCGCGTTGCGAGGCTGGTGTCAGACAGCTTTCGCCGGCGGTGACATACACATGACAGGTCGCACATAGACCGCGACCACCGCAGACCATTTTCACCGGGATATTTTTTGCCAACAGCGCGTCTAGCAGGCGGCTCTCGGTTTTGAGTGCCACCTCGGCGGCGTCGGACTTGAACTTGACGGTTTTCATCGGTTAGCGGTCCTGTCAGGCGGCGTGCAGGCGGGTGTTGAGGTCGGCGCGCGGTGCCTGGGCGGACCCGTCCTCGTCCACTTCATGTACGCAAGCCAAGCGCCCGAACGCGCGTGCACTGGTTGTTGTATCCGCAGGCTGCTCACGGAGCATGAACAAGTGGCCATGCAGCTGACCGAGGCCGCGCTCAATCTCAGCGATGCGGGTACCCAGATCGGAATCGCCACCGCCGCTATCCACCACTTCGGCGCGCAAAGCCGCCAGCGCCACGCGCAGAGCGCTGGGCTCCAGGCCTGACCACTCGAAACCGGCCAGTGTCATGGCCAGACGCCGTGACTGCGGATAGGGCGCTCCTTCGCGCAGGAAACCCACGGTCAACGCCAACCGCCACGTGCCGCGCAGCAAGGCTGCGTTGGTGGGATCGTCGGTCGACAACTGCAAGGCCTCGGTTAGCACGCCATGGGCGCGACGCAGCCCGACCATGTCCGGGCAGAGCCAGCCAGTGGCGCGCGACACGACCAGATCGCCTGGCATTGGCGTGGTCAGCTTTTCATCCAACATGCGCACCAGACGATCAGCGCGCCATAGCGTGGCGCTCATCCAGTGCTCGCTACGCACCGCATTGGCGGCATCCAGCCCGCAGGCGGAAGGCGTTTGCGCCATGACGGCCGCTGCGGTCAGGCTCTTGTTGAGGGCCTGCATCACCGCGTCCAGCGATAGGCGGAGCGCCGGGCCGAGGGCAGCGGCGAGCAATTCGCGCAGCGAAGCGCTGCCCTGATGCCAAGCAGCGATGCCGTCATCGGTAAAGAGCGGCGCAGCGAGTGCCAGCTCTTGCGCCAGCGCGCGCCCCTGCTGCAGCTCTTGCTCAACGCAGGCGCATACCAGCAGCCCACTGACCAGCGAGCGCCAGCGGTTCTCATCGATGGGATCATCCGAAAACACTGGACCTGTCGCGGCGAACAGCATCTGCCCGGCCGAGCCTAGTTCTTCGGCATGATCACTCACGGCCATCAGCAGCGCAAAACAGCGCTGCGCGCCAAACTGCTCCGGCAGCCCGAGCGTGGGCAGCAGCTGGCTCAGACCGCGAGCCCACAGACGCCGCCAGCTCGCTGCGGAAAAGCGCACAAAGGGCAAGATGCACTCGGTGAGATAGCGACCGGTGTTGAGCTGTGCAATGGCCGGCGCGCCCGCTTCTAGCTCGCGTTGCAGGATCCGGAACAGCAGCCCAAGATCGCGCCGGCCCTTGGCAGCATAGCTTTCGGCGCGTTCGGGCGGAGTTTCCGGCAGTCTGCCAGCCAGTGCTGCCATGGCATCGGCGCATGCTTGCAGGCGCGTTGGAAAGGCGCGGGAGAAAGCCAGCAAGTGCAATCGCTCGACCCCGGGCTCGGCCAGCATCTGTGTATAGACACCGCGAGCATTAGTTGCAGACAGCTCGTTGACCCAGGCACGCAACAGCGCGCCAGCGCCGACCCGTTGCAAAGCCTGATGCATACGGCCGCTGGCCGCGGTCCACGCCTGCTCGGGATCTCCGCACTGGGCCCAGCTGGCTTGCATCGTTTGCAAAACCGCACGAACTTCCAGCGTCTCGGTGAGGCCGTGCGCGGCAGAAGCGGCTGACGGACTGACCAGACGGTGGTGAGCTTCGTTACCACGACCCACATCAAAAACCGAATGCCACAACGGGCCGACGCCAAGCAGCGGCTGAAAACTCAAGACCGCATCGGTGACCAAGTCGCGTGGAATTTCAACGGACAGACCCACGCGATACACGCAGGCCAGCACATCCACCGATAACTGCAACTCTGTTTCGCTCAAGGTTTGCCGCAAACCATCGGCCAGTGCGCGCAAATTGTCTTGCATCACGCTGCCGTCGCGATTGTGTAAATAAACGCCGATGGTGCTGCGCCACCACCAGCTCATGGCTTCTTTGGGATCAGGGCTGGCACCGCCGAGTACCTGGCCGAGGCGCAGCAGCGTATAGAAGTTGTCGCGCCGAGTGGCGGCCTGTCCGGAGCTGCCGATCCGCTGCGCATAGTCAGGATGTCGCGCGAGTACCTGCGCCGACGCGCCATCGGCCAGCTCGGCCGCGCCGCGGGAAATCTTGCTTGCGGCCGCGACGGCGATAATCGACGGATGAAACTGCTGCAACAAGGTGGCCAGCCGGCTACCTTGCCAATGTGGCGACTGTCCGCTGTAGCGAATCACCGCCTGCAAGCCGGCCAGCAGATCGCTGCTGCCGGTGGTGGTGGTGGCGTCGAGCAGCGCATGGGAAAGCCGCGAGCGCATTTCTGCGCGCGCTTCGTGCGCGTCAAAAATCCGATGCAGGCTGACAAACTGTTGCAGCACGCGTTCTACCTGCGTGTTACCGTGCAAGGCGCGCCGCGCCAGCAGCCACGCCTGACTACCATCCAGGTCGCCATTGCTGCGAATCGAGGTGGCCGCCGTTGCGTACAACTCTTGCACCGAGGTGGACAGCGCCGTTGGCAGCGCCAGGGCTGCCGGAATGGCGGCGTGCGGCGCGCCAGTGTGAAGGACGGTCAGCGGCAGATGGGAGCAGAAGGCATGGAACAGGCCACGGCGCTCGTGCAGATCGCTGCCCATCGCAGCCGCGTTAAGCGCGGCGATTGCCAGCGCGCCATCCGCGCCGCCCTCGGTCTGCGCCAGCGCGGTCAGTCGTTCGCCGATAGCTGCCCAGTCGAGTAATTGCGCGCAGGTGTCGGCGTACAGGTCCAGGTAGTTGCGTTCCCAGCGGCCGCGCAGCGACTGCAAGCCCAGCCGCACCGCCTGTTCAATCTCAGCGCGCGGCGCGCCCTGGAATTGCCCGAGGTCCTCCAGGCTGAGGGCACGCGCGTAACGCGCCGCAATGCGACTGCCCGGGCGCAGCCGTACCACTAAGGTACACAAAGCCAACTCGCCCCAGAGCGCCGCGCCCGCGGGCAGATAGAACAACGCCTCAGTAGATAAATCTCGAAGGAAATCAAAGCGCGTGGTGGCTGCGAGCAGCGCGGCTAGGGCGTCGGCAAACGCATGTTCCAAATGGCCGTTGGCGCGCACGGCAAAGGCGCGATCCAGACGCAATACCAGCAGCGACCAGATACGAGGCGGGAGCGCGTGACGCGCTACCAGCTGCGTCATGAAGACGCGAATCAATTCCAAATCGACACAGGAGCCCATGTCCGCCGCACACGCGCTCCATTGCAGCAGGGTGTCGGCCAAGTCGTCGGCAAGCACCTGTATCTGAGTCGATTGCAAATCTTCCCGCAGCAGCTCAGCGGCGCGATCAAGGCCGGTGCAGACCTCATTTGCAATCGCTTGCGCGTCCTGGGCAATCGTGTAGCGCTGGCGAAAGGCGTCGGCGGCTTCCATGCACTCCCAGAGGTGCAACTCCGCCAGACTCTGGGTATGCGCTGACAAATGACGGCTGGCCAGTCCGAGCACGTGATCGGCGACCCCGGCGAGACAGGAGAACGGCAGCAGATCGCGTACCTCCTGGGCGAACTGCACCCAGGGGACGGTCTCCAAGTTGGTCGGTACCTGAGCGCGCAGGCGTGCACTGGCCAAGCGCAAGGCGTCCGCTAGATCGGCGATCTCTACGCCTTCGTCAGCCAGTCGCGCGGTCAGCTCTGCTGGCAGTGCGTGTACCCGTTGCCATTCGGCCGCAATCAGGTCGATGCGCTCGGCCAGCGCATGCAGCTGCGGGCTGCGCAAGCTGGCCGGCAACTGGGCTGCCAGCGAGCGCCGGAACAGCGGGGCGAGTGCCGAGCGCTTCATGGTTGGGCCTGCTGAACCAAACCATAGGCGGTGCGCAAGGCATTCAATACGCGCTCGCTGCTGCGCGGGGATAACTCGTGTTGGAGCAGCGGCCCGGCGATGGCGATCAGCTCGGCACTTAGCGCTCGCGTGTCCTCGCGCAGGAAGGGCCGCAGATGCGCAGCGGCAAAGCGCAGCGTCCACGCATCAAGGTCCGTGCAGCCGTCTCCCATGCCGTTGGCTACAACGCCCAGCAGTAGCGCGAAATCGCGTGTGCAACGCGGCTGCATGCCGTCCATCCCGGCGTCGATCCACAGCGGACGGCGCGCCAATTCGGCGACCGCTTCGCTGCTCAAACCCGCGGCGTGGTGAGCAAGCCAGTGCGCCAAGGCGGCCGCCTCGCCAACATCGGACAGCAGTTGGCGTTGCCGCAGCAGCGCGGCGCGCCCGTCCGCAGACACTTGGCTATTCAGCTGATCCAGTCCGTTTTGAACCAAGCGGCGGCAGGCATCGGCGCGCTGGCCAACCGGCGTGACCGGCCAGTTCAATTCGAGCTCAGGCACCAGCGTCTGCGCAATCCAGCGTGCGCTCTGGCTCACTGCCGTTGGGTGGTCACCGCTCAGACTCAAGCGGTAGAACTGGCGCGCGACCAGCGCGGCGAGACCGGCCTCAACATCGCCTGCCGCTGGCGCGTTCGCGTCGGCGCGTGCCGGCCAGCGTGTGGCCATGTGCGCCAGTAGGTCAACAAAGGCCTGCAAGTGGGCGTCGTCGCGGGTCAAACCGCGCGCGCCCCAGGCCTTGGCGAGCGCCGCCAGCGCCTGCGCTTCTAATTCTGCCGACTCGCCGCTGGCGCCGTCCAGATCGACCGTCAGGCTCAGTAACAGCCGCTCGGCGCATTCGGTCGCGCTACCATGCAGCGATAGGCGGCAAAGTTCAATCGCCACCGCCAGCAGCCAGCGCTCGAAGGCATCGACGTCGCGCAACCGGGCCGAGCCCAGATGCTCAATCACATCGGCAGCCAGTTGCGGCAACTGATGGAGTCGGTCAGCGATAGGACCGAAGCGCCGAACGCCGTCCAGCGCTCGTTGTAAGGCCGCTTCCAGGTGTGCGTCAAAGCCCGCAGACAGGGTTTCGCGCGCGGTTGCGGCGCTGCGCAGCAGCAGTTGTTCGGCGTGCTCGTTGCGCCCGAGCGGCAGATGCACCAGTCGCTGATGCAACTCCGCCCACAACGTGGATGGCGCCGGCAACGCGCCCTGACAGGCAGCGACCTGCAGGTACCCGCAGCTAACTTCTTGTAACAAGGGAATATCAGCAGCGGCTAAGCCATCGCCGACGCTGCGTTCGGCCGCCAGCGCGGCGCACTCCGGTGCGCGCAGATAAGCCTGCAGCCCGCGGGCAATGGCTTGCCCAGAATCGGCCAAACGGAGCAGCAGCGGCCCGATCACCCGGGTATGGGCGGGAGCTAGGTGTTGCTGCGCGGCCACCCACAAGCAGGCAAAGATTGAGCCCCAGATATCGCCACCAAAGCGCGAGACGTAACGCCCTACCCGTTCATAGATCCACTCAAGCCAACGCGTACCGGCGCGCTCCAGGTCAGCGTGCCCGAAGGCCAGTGACGCGGCGCCCAGCCAATAGGACACATCACGGACACACTTGCTGCGGGTGATCGCGCCGTAGACTTGATCGAGTTCCGGGTGGGCCACGATCAGTCGGTCATAGGCGTCGGAGGCTATTGTCTCGGCCTGTGCCGCCAGCGCATTGGCGGCGGTTAAATGACGCAGAATAGCCTGTGCTTGGTCGCAGCCGTGCTGATAGCGGGCCAGCGCTGCGCCCTCCAGATGGTCGTGTGCCACCCTGCGCGCGCAACCGATCAGCAATGCGCTGGCATCCGCAAATTCCATACCGCGCCGCGCGGCAATCGCTAGGTGCTGTAAAAAGTGAGTAGCAGCGCCACCAGACTGCGTGCCGGCGACTTGGCGCGCGTAGAGCTGCCCCCAAATAGTCAGATCGCGCTCGAAAGGTAACAGCTGATGGGGGTCGGTAAGTAGTCGCGCTGCGACGAAGCGTTGCTTCGCCAACGCGGCAGCATCGCGGGCGATGCTCGCTGAGCAATCGTGGATGGCCGCCGCCGCGCCCAGGTCCTCGCGTAGGGTCAAAGCGAGCCGACATGCGTCCAGCGCATCCGGTGCGAATAGTCCATCGACCCGTGCGATGAGTGCGCTCAGGTCCAGGCGTGACTGCTTAGTCCCGTCCATTTAACTGCCTTCCTTCCATACTTGACGCTCGGCGACGCGGCGGTCCTCCCAGGGCAGCGGGTGACCGTAGTAGTGGCCCTGGCCGTAAACACAACCAGCGGCGATCAATGCAGCGTGTTGGGCCTCGGTCTCGACGCCCTCGGCGGTCACCGAAAAACCCAAGTCCTGCGCGAGGCGCGTCACCGCCGAGACGATGCGGCTCTCGCGACCATTGCTATCTATGCAGGCGACGAAGGAACGATCAATCTTCACGCCAGAAATCGGGTAGTCCTGCAGATGCGACAGCGACGAGTAACCGGTGCCGAAATCGTCCAGTACGATTGGCATGCCAGCCAAACTCAGCCGCTGCAGATGTGCGTGGGCGCTGGAATCGCGGCTCAGCAGCGCGGTCTCGGTAATTTCCAGTCGCAGCCTGCCGGGGCGCAATCCGCTGGCGTGAAAGCTGTCGATGGCCATTTCCACCCAGTCGCTATCGGTCAGCGTGCGCGCCGATACATTGACGTTGACGAAGCCACCATCGGCGCGTAGATGCCCTATCGATTGCGATAAGGTCCAGGCATCGATTGCTGGCGCTATTCCGCAGCGTTCGGCTAACGGAATAAAATAGGCTGGCGAGATGGCGCCATGGTTTGGATGCGACCAGCGCATCAGCGCTTCATGCCCGACGACCTTCCCGCTTTCTAGCTCCAAAATCGGCTGAAACACCAGCCGCAGCTGGTTTTCCCGCAAGGCGTTGCGCAGCTTGGTCTCCAGCCGCAGACGCAACTCGTTGCTCTCGCGCATCGCGCGGTCATATACGACCACCTGGGCGGATCCCGCTTCCTTGGCGCGATACAAAGCGGTGTCGGCATTGCGCATGGCAATGCTCGGATCACCGTTCTCGACCGGCGCGATGCCGACGCAGACGCTGACAATCACGCGCTCGCCATTGACTTCAAAGGATTGGCGGAACATTTCAACTAAACGGAGGCCTATCGAGTAGGCGTGCTGGTCGTCCTTCACATCGGAAAACAGGATCGCAAACTCGTCTTCCCCCAGGTGTCCGATCAGATCTTCGCTCGGCAGCTCGGCTTTGAGCCGCGCGGCGAGCTGCTCTAATAACTGGTTGCCACCTTCGTGCCCGTGGGCGTCATTGACCACCCGGAATCGGTCAATATCGACGACGGCAATTGCCAGCTGCGTATGCGCTGCCGCATGCCGCTCACGCAACAGTCCTAGTTCGCGACGGAAGCCTGCACGGTTGGGCAGACGCGTCAGCGGATCGAAATAGGCAAGTCGGCGCAACTTCCGCTCGGCAGCGTGCTGCTCGCTTAGATCGGTGGCACCGATGACGACGACCCGCGTGCCATTCAGATCCATGCAGGCAGCGCCCAATAGCAGGGGAATCTGCTTGCCGCTGGGGCAGGTCAGCATTTCCTGCTGCGTCTGCGCCGGCTCGTTGGGGCGGCTCAACAGCTCACGCCAAAGTGCGGTCGCCGAAGGGCTGCGAAACAGGTCGGAGAATTCCAGATCTCCTATCTGCTGACCCAGCGCTCCCAGCATCTGCGCCAGCTGGCGATTCCAGCGTAGCAGCCGCGCGGAGGCGTCAAACACCAAGAAAGCGTGGGGCAGGGCGTCCGCAATGGCCCCCGTGGAGCTCAGCAGGTCGAGCGATTCAGGTTCAACCAGTAGTTTGCTCAGCAGTGGATCGTGGACGTAGCTAGCCATTCGGCCCTCGGGTAGACCCTTCCTCAATCCATCCGCCGCGCGCGTCTGGCCAGCGAAGCCTCTTGGCATCGTTGGATCAGTTGGCGGTCTGGATTGTGCGTAAAGCATTTAGGCGGCGACTCACATGGGCTGGCCCACGCTATTGATAGCCGTCGCTGCCTTCGAAATAACTAACGCCTTGGTGGTAGACCGTCCGTCGTCGTCAGTTTTTATGTCTACAAGTGCTTGTATTTGAGGTAATGTTGCGGATTCATTGCGAGCGCGCCTAATACTAAAGTATGAGATGGCGCCGATGCGCCCTCCGCCGAGAATCCATTCCACCTAGGCTGCCTACCGTGGAAGCGTCCATGTCCTTTGGAACTGCAATCAACCCTATCGCGTTGGTCAGGTCGGTCGACGGCCCGCGTATGCCCGATATGGAGCGGCTAACCCTGATTAGCGAAGGCGAATGGAGCGTAACCGCGCTAGAGCTGGACGAGCGTGATCGCCAACAATATGCTTGCACGGGTCAGCAGGACCCGGCTTGGCTCGCGCATGCGCTTGCCCGGCAGCATGGAGCCATCGCCCGGTTGAATGCCGCGGTGCCGATCTATCCGCTGCAATTTGGCGTGGTGGTGCCAGACGCCATGGAGCTGCTCGCAGCAGCCCGGCTTCGAGCGGACGATCTGCGCCCGTATTTCGCGCTGGTCGATGGGGCCTACGAATGGGCCATGAAAATTTATTGGCCAGACACAGATGGCGACGACGAGCTGGCCAGGCAGGCCGCCGCCAGCAGCGGCCGCGCCTGGCTGCAGGCGCGCCGTCAGGCGCCGGAACGCGCGCAGGAACGTCTGGCGGAACGGCAGTTGCGCATCATCGAAATGTACGAGCAATGGCTGTCGCCCTGGGTGCGTGCGCGGGTATCTCGATCACTGACTGGCGGCCCACGCGACACGCTCGGTCGACGCCTGATAACCAATGACGCGCTGCTGGTGGGGCGCGACCAGGAGCCGACTCTGAACACAGCGATTTTACAAGCCAGCGAGCAACTGGCCGCGAGCGGCATGCAGATTTCGGTGACGGGGCCCTGGGCGCCCTACACTTTCCGGCCACGGCTAACCGAAGACGCGTCCGAGATGTGATCGGGCGGCAAACCCCCCGTTGGGCAGCGGCCTAGCTCACGATCTGCGGCCCAGAGGGAGCTCTGTCACTTGGCGGTTGCCGACGTTGCCCGCACTGCTGCACGAAGGCTTGTTCCAGATCGGCTGCGCTAATCGTCGACGCAATGCTCATGTCAGCAAAACAACGGCGCATGGCTAGCACGGCGGCGGCATCAATCAAGGCGACCAGATCGGCGCCACTCCAGCCGGCACTGCGCTCGGCGTAGGGCTCGATGTCCGTCGCACCTGCCAGCGGTCGGCCAACGAGCGCCACCTTGAGTATCTCCCGGCGCTCAGTCAGTTCCGGCAGGCCGACGGGCACCAGCAGATCAAAGCGCCCAGGTCGCAACAGCGCCGGGTCGATCAGATCAATCCGATTGGTGGCCGCCAGCAGCCAGATGGCAGCGCGTGGGCTGATACCATCGATCTCGGTCAGCAGTTGAGCGACCACGCGTTCACTGACTTCCGAACCACCATGGCGACCGCGGGCGGGCGCTAGCGCGTCGAACTCGTCGAAGAACACGATCACCGGCGCGGCTTGGCGTGCGCGCGCGAACAATTCCCGCACCGCCCGCTCGGAATCGCCGACATAACGGGACAGTAATGAGGGTCCAGAGATGGCCAGGAAATTGGCTTGCGCGGCCGACGCCGTGGCTTTGGCCAGCAGGGTCTTCCCGGTGCCTGGCGGTCCGTACAGCAGTAAGCCGCGACTGGGCCGCACCCCAAAATGGGCGTACAACTCGGGCGACTGCAAGGGCCAGAGAATCGCTTCACTGAGCGCCCGCTTGGCCGCTTCCAGTCCGCCGACCGCCGACATCGGCGTGTTTGGCACGTCAATTTCGACCTGCCGCATCACGGTCGGCGTGATCGAGTTCAGCGCGGTCGAAAAATCGGCTTGGGTAACGCGCAGTTCGGGCAGCTCACGGTTGCCCAGCCGCATGGATTGGGCAACGCGACTGGCTACCCGCATGGCCGCTTCCTGGCACAACGCACGCAGATCGGCACCGGTAAAGCCTTTGGCATCGCGCGCCAGCGCGTTCAGATCGACATCGCTAGCGAGCGGAATGCGCCGACTGTGCACGCCGAGAATGGCGCGGCGGGCATCGGTGTTGGGCATACCGATCATCAGTTCGCGATCAAACCGGCCCGGCCGACGCAACGCCGGATCAAGCATCTGCGGCAAATTGGTGGCGGCCAGCACAATGACTTGGCCGCGATTACCCAAGCCATCCATCAAAGTCAACAACTGCGCGACAATGCGCTTTTCGACCTCGCCTTGGACCACATCGCGGCGCGCGGCGATGGCATCGATTTCGTCGATGAATAGCACGCATGGCGCTTGGCGCGCCGCTTTCTCGAACAACTCGCGCAGCTTGGCCTCGCTCTCGCCGTAAAACTTGTGGACAATTTCCGGCGCGCTGATGGACAGAAAGCTAGCTTCGCTTTCACCGGCTACCGCGCGGGCGATGAGCGTCTTGCCGGTCCCGGGTGGTCCGTGCAACAGCACGCCACGCGGTGGTGGCACGCCCAGCTGGACGAACACGTCCGGATAGCGCAGCGGCAGTTCGACGATTTCGCGCAGGGCTTCGATCTCGCGCTCCAGCCCGCCGATATCCTGGTAGCTGGTGGTCTGTGTTGCGCCGCCGCTGCGCTGCGCGGAGTCCACACATTTGAATTTGGTCTGCGGCATGACCACCAGTGGACCAGCAGGGCGTGCCAGACGCACTACTAATTCGCGCCAGCGCCCTCCCAGGTTTACACACACGGTGTGGTCCAGCGCCAGCGGTAGGCCGTCTATCCAGCGCGCCACGTAGCTCACTTGGTCGGGCGTTAGCGCCGGCCCTTCGCGCGGCGCCAGCCAGATTTCCTCGGCTTCCTGACATTCAATGGAAAGCAGCGGAATGCTGTTACCCAGATCCGCACCCAGCGCGCTGCGCGACATCCAGTCGAGCTGCACCGTTGTTTGCCCGCGCTGCGGCGGGAAGGCCGGCAACACGCGCAGATAATGTTTGTCGACGGCAGGGTGGTGGACAAACTGGCCCACAGCGAGATTCATCCGCGTCAGATCAGCTGGGTCGATCCGCGCGCTATGCCGTCCGAGGTCTTGCGCACGCGCGTCGGCGACCCGCAGCTCATTCGCTGCTTTGGCCGCGGCGACTTTGGGCGTTGCCATCAACGTTTGCGCCGCGCTCGTGGCGCCGGTGGAGCGGATGGGCGCGGCCAGCGCAGTTCTATCAGCCCGCGGTGAATCTTCATCTCGCGATTGGAATCGTCCACCGCAAAGGGCAACTGACACTCTCCGTGATAGGCCTGTTCGCCCTGGTAGGCTTGCACTTCCAGCATATCGCCGGTCACACTAATCTCCAGTCTGCCCGGGGTCAGGCCCGGATGGGAGATCAATACGGTTAAGTAGTCGGCCTCTTCGTGCAGCTCCAATTCCAGGGTTTGCGGCGGTGGCGGTGTGGCCGGCTCGCTGGACGCACCGAGTCCACGGAGTTTGCTGGCCAGATCCTTCAGATCGTCCAGCGAGCCGCCGTCGAGAGTGCGTGCGCGCACTCGCGTTTGCACTTTCGGCTTGTCCTTGAATTCCTTGGACTGCTCAGCCACGTCAACCAGACTGCCGAGAGCCTGCCCTAGACTTTGAAACAGATCCGACCACGGCGACTTGTTGCTCACGGCTTTGACTCCTCGACAGGTAGTCCCGCAGGCAATTGTCCCAGCTGGCTTTCGATGCGCTGCAGGCGCTCGGCGATCTGCTCCAGCGCGCCATTGGCGTTGCGCTCGGCACTGGGTCCCTGGAAATACTGCGTGTTGCGCCACCAGTCCATGCCCATTTCCACGGCACGATCGACAGAGCAGATCACCAGTCGGATTTGGATGGTCAGCAGTTCTATGTCGACCAGTTTGATTCGAATATCGCCACTGATAACGACGCCCTTGTCGAGGATGCGCTCCAGCAGATCGGCGAGATTGGTGCTTTGTACCGCATGCGTCATCCGCGGTGAGTCATTGGCCATAGTCGTTCTCAGATTCGTCCTAGGGGGCCCAGATCCAGGTGAAGGTCGCTCTCCTTCAGGCCAAAATGCACGCACAGGCGCCGGATTTCTGCGGCCTGCTCCATCAACACACTGCCGACGCGCTCGGCTTCCTCGTCGCTCAGCGAGCCGCCGTCCAGGCGCCGGATCGCCTGCCGTTCGAGCAATTCATGGACCAGCTTGATCAGCGTCATGACCAGCTGCGCCAGCCCGTTCGCACCGTTCTCGCCGCCTAAGCGGACCCGGGCTTCGCGGTCCAACATTTGATGCAATGCGCCTTCCAGCGATTCCATAGAGATCTCAGTTAAGTCGTCGGGGAGCGCAGGCCAGCGCTGTTGGTTCGCGCACGCTGCGTAAGGCGCGCTCCACCGAAGACAGCAGAATGCTCACGTCCAGATACAAAAGATCGATGTCGGCGACTGAAATGGTGATGTGACCGCGCACCACCACGCCCTTGTCGAGCAGTCGGTCCAGGAGATCGACCAGATAGAGCTGCTGATCTTGCTGCAAGCCCTTCATCGCAGCGAGCGCTTAATCGAATCTAGGCGCGCGAGCAGGCGTTCTTCCTGCTGATCGAACTCGTCGTCACTGATCTGCCCGCGCTCGATCTGCAAGTGCAGCGCGCGCAGCGCTTGCATCACCTCGGCTTGTTCGACTTCCAATTGCTGGCGTGCCGCTTTGTCGATTTCGCGGGCTACGCTGAGCAACAGACCAGTGCCAAACATGTGCGGGTTACTCCAGTCGAAGTTCGGTAAAACTATACGGGGGCCAAGGCCCGAGCAACTCGAACACATGATTGTCGTCGTATTGGCCCGCGAGCGTCTCGATGGCTCCATCAAAATCGCTACCCAGCTGACGCCGGACCAGCAGGGCCAGGGAGCACAGCGTGGCTTCACTCGGGTGACTGAGTTCGCGCCATTCATCGATCTGCGGCCCCAGCGCTTCGGTGACCCGCCGCAACGTCTGTGCACGCTCGGCCGTTAATAGGTGCTCAAAGCCCTTACCCAGTTGCAGGCGTTCGTCCTGGGTAGGAATGCGCCCACCCTCGAAGTAGCGGTCGCGGATCACTCGCAGGCTGTCAAAGCGCTCGACAAACCAGGCGAAAATATTTTCGCCATTCCAGCGGATGCGCAAACTGAACTCCAGGCATCCGGCGATGCGCGCTAGTTCCGACTCGATCAAAGCGGCGTTGCGGTCCAGCAGCGCACGCACCTGCTCGGCGTCGTCCGACAGCAGTCCGAAGGTCGAGGGTAGAATGTCGGTGCGCGCCGCCACCGCGTTCACCACCTTTTGGAACTCCGAGAGATTGCGTCGGCGCGGACTCAGCTCCTCGCCTTCGTAGTGGCTCGCCAGCATCACGATCGATCCGGTGCGTACCGATTCGACGGCAGCGCCGCCCACGCCGGTCATTTCTAAGTCCGGCATGCTGCCAGCACGGGTAATGCCATAAAGTAACAAGGCCATGGTCAGGACCCGGTTTCGATTTCAGTGAAACCAACCATGTCGACATCCCGGTCAAACTCCACCTTGTAACGACTGCGGATGTAGATGTCCTTAGCGCCTAGGTCGTTAACGATGGACAGTCGCGGGTCGCGCACGAAGGCCTCAACCTCAGCACTCCATCCATCCTGCGCCTTGCGGATGCCAGCCACGCGAAAATGCTTGGCATCTAGCAGCTCTGCGAGTGTGTTGCGCAGCGCATCGTTGATTTTCTGCAATGGGGTGGACATAGGATTCCCGTTCCAATCAGTAGCGTATCGCCAGACCCGGCGGCAGGGATGAGCCCTCGTCCGCTTCGGTGACCGGCGGCGTGGGGATGCCCACGGTGGCGATCAAGGTTTCCAGTTCCTTATCAATCACACTGATGCGCTTGCGCAGCAGCACCAAGCGCGCCTGCATATTGTCTACCTCGACCTGACGGCGGCGGCGCTCCATCGCCAGAAAGCTCATCCGCAGGTAAATCGCATGCGTGGGTGCTTGGACCTTACGGCTGCCCAGCGTGCGCTGCGGAACAGTGGTATTGATGCGGCGGAACTTGGCCATAAGGGTTTCGCCTTAAACGCGCTTATTTGATTCTTCAAGGGCATGCAGCCAGCCCACGTTTGCGGCTTGGTTGCGTTTGCGCCTAACCGGTGTTGCGCTTTCCAGCGTTGCGCTTTCCGGCGCGTCGCTTTCCGGCGCGGCGCTTTCCGGCGCGTCGCTTTCCGGCGCGTCGCTTTCCGGCGCGTCTGCGACCACCTCTGGTGCATGTGCTGATGTGGCAGTGTCGTCACCGACCTTGACGGGATCGGTAACCTCGGCGGGAAGCAGCACTGTCGCCACCGGCAACTCCGAGGTCAGGTCCAGCGTTTGCGTGAAAGGATCCGTGCCCAGCACATCGGTACAGATGGCGCGCAGCACTGCGTTCGGGCGGTCCAGCTCTAGCCCCGAAGCCGCCATCACGCGGGCGATGGTGATTGCCGCGCGGATGGTGGGACGTGCGCGGCTTCTGCCGTGCGAGCGCACACCGCGCACCATGGCAACGATACGGGTGGCCAGTTCTAGAGGCACACTGGCGCGCGCAGCCACGATCGAGGTCTCGGTCGTGGCATCGTAAAAATCCAGATGAATGGTGATCACGCGATCCAGCAGCGCGTCTGGGGCGCGATAAACACCGGCGTATTCCTCCGGATTGGAAGTCAAGACCGCAGCAAAATGCGGATGCACGCGAATGTAGCTCTCGCGTCCGTCGCTGGCCTTGGGCAGATTCAGAATGCGCTCGGAAAACACACTCAACAGCGGATTATTGGCTTCCGCGGTGGTACGGTTAAACTCATCGTAAATCAGCGTATGGCCGTAACGACAAGCGGTAGTCAGCCGGTTGTCTACCCATAGATCGCGGCGCTCTTCCTCGGTGCGCACGACTGAACGGATGTAATTATCGACGACGCGTGAAGTGCGCGTGCCGGACGGTGAGCCAATCAGGTCCGCACTGGTCAGCTGATGATCGCCGTGCAACAGCACAATCGGCCGTTTGAGCATGGCCGCCACGTGGAAGGCCAGTGTGGTCTTGCCGGTGCCGGTGGGACCGCACAAATGTACTGGATAACCGGCGCGCAGATATGCGACCGCGCGATCCGCCAACTCACGAACCGCTTCGGTCAAAACAAAGCCTTCGCTGGCCTCCACCGAGACTTGCGCTCTCTCGGCCGTTTCTACATCCACTTTCACAGCCGCTCCTTGGGCAGGTATCACGAGGCAGCGCTCCGATCAATATTCGATGGCGTCGAGGAAACTCATCGCGGCGCTCCGTTTGGCGGACTTGCTGATTGGCGTGGCCACTGCAGTTACTTTGGCTTTGCTAACCGCTTTGGCTGGGGTCAGCGTAAACGACCCGGTCTTGAAACGCTTCGTTTTGGCATGCGCGGTACGCTGACGAATGGCCTCCACGCTGTTGGCCAGTTCCTTACGGAAACTGCCCAGCTCCTGCTGCAATGATTGATGCGTCTGCTGGCGTTCGGTGGCAAAGCGGTCGCGCAGCCCGGCGACCGCCTGCAGGCGATCCGCGCGGCTTTGTGCCAGACGATCGCGTAGATTGCTGCGCAGCTGCTGGCGTTCGGTGGCAAAGCGGTCGCGCAGCCCGGCGACCGCCTGCAGGCGATCCGCGCGGCTTTGTGCCAGACGATCGCGTAGATTGCTGCGCAGCGCGGCAACCTGCCGAATAGCTGCGCCACGGTCGACGGCGAATTGTTGCAAGGTATTTGCCAAGTTGCCGCGTAAATGGTCGACCGCCGAGCTCAACTTGTGCAGATCGCCGCGACGGCGTATGGCCAAATCACTACAGGCCTTCATCAAAGGGCGGATGTCCCCAGGATATTCTTGCTCCACGACGTGCTCCTTTGCGAGAAATGCGGGATGCCCAAAAAAGGCATCCCGCGGGGGCCGGTAAATTACGCCGGTTGCGCGGCGCTCGCGGTCAAACCAATCGCCTCTGCGTACTTCAGATAGGTTTCGACTGACGCGATCACGATGCGCACCTCGATAGCCAGCAGTTCAATGCCGACGAGCGAGACCTTGATGAATGCGTCAATCACGATGCCTTTGTCCAGGACTCGGTCAATGACCTCGGCCAGGCTTGAAGAGTCGGTGGACTTCTGTACTTGAGCCATAACTACCTCCACAACGGATTCAAGGATGCGCTCGCTGTTGGGCGTTCAACGAGCACGGTTCGATGGCCCTTAGCGCGGATTAGTGCGCGGTGTGCGATGCCATCGGCTTCGCATCCTAGTGAGGCCACATCGTCGTGTAAGTAGCACTAAAGTTTAAATAACACCAAAGTGGTAGAGACCCCGAATGAGCCGACGCACAGCATCCGGTGCAAGCGCTGCGCGCAGGCTGATCCAAGGAGAAACGCACCATGTTGACCGTGACGGATAGTTTCGCGAGGCAGCCCGAGATGAATACCAGGGCGCCCAGCCGGAGACTGGTGGCGCTGCGCGAAGGAACCCGCGAAGCCCATGACCGGATTGAGGGAGTGGCATGCATGCGCCGACTGCTCAGCCAGGACTACACGCTAGCCGAATACCGCAAGCTGCTGCGACGCACTTACGGGTTTATCGCCCCACTCGATGCCGCCATGGCCCGCTTTACCAACGACAGTTTGCGGCTGGGCTGTGAGCGCTCCAGACATCTGCAATCGGACCTGCTGGCGCTGGGTGACGGGGAAGGTGTCTGGGGGAGGATTCCGCAAGCAACGCTGAGCTTTGATCTCGATTCGCTGTCAGCCCGAGTCGGAGTGGTGTACGTGCTGGAGGGTTCCAGTCTCGGCGGGCAGATCATTCGGCGGGCACTACTGAATCGATTTGGCCAGCATGTGGAGCACGCGGTGAGCTACTTTGATTGCTACCCAGGCCAACACGGGCGGGTCTGGCGCGACGTCTGCGCCCGTCTCGAAGCATTGCCTGATGAACTAGATGTTGAGACCAGCATCCGCAGTGCCAAGCATTTGTTTCAACAGCTTGCTGTCTGGCTGCACGGCGAGGATTCACCCGCGGATTTAGGTCCACATCTGTCCACAGCCGCTGCAGCGGGATCGCGTTGTCCCTGGACGCGCGTGAAGGGTTGGGCAACGATGCTCGCGCGTACGGCAGCGGGTACACCCTAGCAGCCTGTCGGACTTTCATCGCGAGTGCGCCGGAAGCGCTTTTGGCGCA
>CAZLSB010000006.1:26617-36544 GCA_964561825.1 uncultured Xanthomonas sp. | reverse complement strand
TGAAAAGTCAAAAGAATCATCGCGTTATGGGTGGTAGGAAGCGGTCAACTGAGGTTTCTAGGTTGAATGCTGCTCCCCCACACCACTGATCAGCACAGCATTTTGACTCGCACCCTGGAGTCACTGCCTTTCCCCAACAAGAAACGCATCTAAGCGCTCAAACATTAATTGGAACAATGCCTGCTTCGCTACTGCCGGGCTTTTCACCCTACACAAAGCCTGGCAGCCTGCGAGCCAATCCCGACAACCACCAACCAACAGCGGTGAGCACCCAAGCCGCGATGAGCTTCCTAACGATCGGCTGCTTCCTGGTCCTTCGTCCATGCCCGCGCCTGTTAGCATTGCAGCAACTTGATGCTGGAGTGTGCCATGACTGACTCGAAAGCCGCTTGGATGCCGGATTGGCAATCCATGCAAAAACAGTTTTTTTCCGCGTGGACGGATGCCACGCGCGGCAATGCCTTGCCCCAGATGCCGATTCAACAAGGATTTGATCTCTGGATGAAGTCTTTGGGTGCGCGTGATTCGGGCAACGAGGTACTCGATAAAGTGGTTGGCGGCGCCAAACAATTCACTGACTTCATGCAAGGTGTGATCGGCCAGCTGGCCACCACGCCTGCAGAAATGGCGACGCCCGCGTCGATGCGCGAGGCATTGGAAAAGGCTTTTGGTGGTTTAGCCCCGCAGAATAATCCCGCGCTTGATGCATTGCGCGGCATTAGCAGCGAAGGCGCCAAGGGTTTTGAAGAGATGTTTCGCGAGTGGTTAAAACAGGTAAAGCCGCTGGAAACTGACGCACGCAGTGCCCTGTCGATGCCAGCGTTTGGCATGAATCGCGAATCACAAGAACGTAAGCAGGCAATGATGCAAGCGTTTGCTGACTACCAGGATCAGAACAACCGTTACAACACCTTGATGTTCAAGGCTAGTCGTTTGGGCCTGGATAAGTTCGAGTCGAAATTGGCGGAGCGCAGCGAGCCGGGCCGCGAAATTACCAGCATGCGTGGGCTCTACGATGTGTTTGTCGATGCGGCCGAAGAGGGCTACGCGGAAGTCGCCTTATCCGCCGAGTTCCGCGAGGTCTACGGTGCATTGGTTAATTCGCAAATGCGCGTACGTCAGTCGGTTCAAGATGAAGTGGAGCGCTCGACTGCGTCACTCGGCATGCCTGGCCGCGGTGAGTTGGATACCGTGCACCAACGCATGCACGATCTGCGCAAACGGGTCGCTGAATTAGAGGAAAAGTTGAACCAGATGAATGAGTTGGCGACAGCTGCGGCGGGAGCGAACCCGGCCGGCGATGCCGTTGCGCCGCAAGCCTCCGCTACCGATGAACCACCCGAGCCGCAGTTAAGCGAGCCCAAGCCTGCGGCCCGCGCCAAACGCGCGAAAGCCGCACCTAAGGCCACTAACGCCGTTCAGCCGAAATCTTCTAGTCGTCGCAGCCGGAGCTGATCATCATGGGACCATTAAGAATTGATCCGAAAGCGGCGTTCGATGAAGTGAGCCGCTATACGCAAAAACTGACTGCTGGCGCAAAAGTGCTGCGCGAGGTCGACGATGTGGAATATGGCGCCACCGAAAAAGAGGCGATTTATCGAGAAGATAAACTGGTGCTTTACCGCTTCAAAGGCGATAGCACACCCATTAATAAGACGCCCATTTTAATCGTCTACGCATTGGTCAATCGGCCATTCATGACTGATCTGCAGGCAGACCGCTCTTTGGTGCGCAATCTGCTGGCGCACGGCGAGGATGTTTACCTCATTGACTGGGGTTATCCGGATGCCGCCGATCGTTATGTATCACTGGACGATTACATCAACGGTTATATTCGACGATGTGTCGATGTGGTTGCGCGTCGTCACAAACTGAAGGCTATTAATGTACTCGGCATTTGCCAAGGCGGTGCGTTTTCCTTGTGTTTTGCGGCAATTTACCCGGACAAGGTGAAAAACCTCATAACGATGGTGACGCCGGTCGATTTCCACACGCCCGACAATATGCTCTCACACTGGACACGCGGATTGGATATCGACCTGTTTGTCGATACCTTGGGTAATGTCCCCGGCGATTTGATGAATTACTGCTATTTGACGTTAAAGCCGTTCCGTTTAAATCTGCAAAAATACGTAGGTTTGGTCGACATTCTGGATAACAAGGAAGAGCTGGAGAACTTTCTGCGCATGGAGAAGTGGATCTTTGATTCGCCTAACCAAGCCGGCCAAGCGTTCCGAGAGTTTATTCGCGACTTCTATCAAGCCAATAAACTGGTCGAAGGTGGGCTGAAAATCGGCGATAAAGACGTCGATCTGAAAAAGATCACCATGCCGGTTTTGAATATTTACGCCGAACAAGACCATTTGGTGCCACCCAGTGCTTCCATTCCAATGAAGAACTTAATTGGCACCAAGGATTACACGGTACTGGCATTCAAAGGTGGCCACATTGGTATCTATGTATCAGGTCGCGCACAGCGCGAGGTGGCGCCGACCATCCATACTTGGCTCAGCAAACACGGCTAAGGTGCGTGGCCAAGCAGAAGCGTTTGTTGCCAACGCCACCTAAAAAGCGTCGCCGCTGGCGGCGCTGGTTGTGGGTTTTGCTGCTCACGCCCGTGCTCCTCAGTGCGCTGATCGTGCTGGTGCTGCGTTTTGTCGATCCACCGATGACAGCGATGATGGCGCAACGCATACTGGAGGCGCGCCAGGAAGGCAATCAGAATTACCAGATCGAGTATCAATGGTGTGAGTTGGATAGCTTTGGCCCCTATTTACCACTCGCAGTATTGGCATCGGAAGATCAGCGCTTTCTGGACCACCACGGTTTTGATACCATCGAAATTAAAAAAGCATTGGATAAAGCGCAAGACGGTGAGCGTATGCGTGGCGCCAGCACGATTAGTCAGCAGGTCGCCAAAAACCTGTTTCTTTGGAGCGGTCGAAGTTGGCTGCGGAAGGGATTGGAAGTCTGGTTTACCGCTTGGCTGGAACTGGGATGGTCCAAACATCGATTACTGGAAACTTATCTGAATATCGCCGAGACTGGCGAGGGCATTTTTGGCTTTTGTGTGGCTTGCGAAAAACGCTTTGGCAAGCCTTGTTCGACACTCGCTCCGTATCAGTTGGCGTTGATGGTGGCGACCCTGCCGGACCCACGCCGACGCCGCGCCGATCAAGCCACGCCGTATTTGCATAAACGCGCTAGTTGGATTATTCGCCAAATGGCGCAAATGGGCGGGCCGGCGGCGCTGCAGCCGCTCTATACGCCGTAGCCAAAAGGGAAGTGAGCTTATGCGGGTGATTCGAGGGTTTGTGGATGCTGAGTTATGCTTGGAGCGCGAAATAACGCTGGGTGCTGAGCTCGCCAATCATCTGACCCGCGTATTGCGCTTGCGTAGCGGCGATGCGGTGCATTTATTCAATGGCGACGGCCGTGAGTTTAGCGCGGTGTTGACCTCGTTAGAGCGCAAACGCACGCTGGCGCGTATTGAGTCTGAAATAACGCCGATTGCCGAGTCCAGCTTACACCTGACGCTCGCGCAGGGTTTGTGTCGCGGCGAAAAAATGGATCTGGTGTTGCAGAAAGCCACCGAACTGGGTATTGCGGCGCTCCAACCGTTGATCACCGAACGCACCGAAGTGCGCTTGGACGCCGAGCGCGAATCGCGTCGCATGTTGCATTGGCGGTCGGTATTAGCGAGTGCCTGCGAACAAAGTGGCCGCGCCACTTTGCCCAGTTTGGCCGCGCCGATCGCTTTCGCCAACTGGATGGCGCAAAACTCGCAGCTTGCCGATCCGCCATTGGCGCTGTTGTTGGATCCAGAAGGCGATGTTAGCTTGCGCGATCTGCCTAGAAGCAATCAAATTGTGCTTGCCGTGGGACCAGAGGGAGGGTTTAGCGAAGCGGAACGCACTCTGATGCTGCGTTTGGGCTTTGTGGGCATGCGATTTGGCCCACGCATCATGCGCACCGAAACTGCGGGCCTTGCCGCATTGGCCGCACTGCAATCGCATTGGGGTGATTGTTAGGCAAGCGGAGCTTCGGGTGGTCGTGCGTGCCGTTCGCAATGCCTGCGCCCCCATCGCGTGCAGTCCTCGTGCAGTGCGCCGATACGCGCTAAGCGCAGGTTTGCTGGCGGTCTTACCTTAGGCGTACTATCAGCCTAGCAGCCTATCGGACTTTCCTTGCGCGTGCGCCGGAAGTCCTTTTGGCGATCGTTTTCTACTTATTCTCGGATTGATTTTTCTAGTCATCCCACTCGCCTACTTCAACTCATTTGCGGAGCTACGTAACACCATCCAACGGAGGTTCCCGTGCTTCAAATTAAACCACTCGACGAAACCGTTCCAATCTTCCAGCAGATCGGGTCGGATGTTTCCCCGGTTGTATTGGTTAACATCTTTCATGTTGCGGAGGAAGACGTTCCAGCGCTTCTGAAAGCGTGGGAGGCCGATGCAAACTGGATGAAACAGCAGCCTGGCTATATCTCTACCCAACTTCACCAAGGAATTGCAGGTAGCAACGTCTTTATGAATTATGCCTTGCGGGAGTCTACGGGCCATTTTCGCGCTGCTTTTACGCATCCCGAGTTCAAGCAGGCACTATCGCACTACCCGTCATCCGCAGTTGCATCGCCACATCTCTTCTCGCGGCTCACCGTCCCCAACCTTTGCGTGGGTCCGTGACAGAGGCCTACGGCCTAAACAGTGGCAAGTTCACTCGAATGGTGATATTAATACATGAAGCCTAAGCCATGCTTTCAGCAGGCCGCGCTAAAACACCCTGTAGTAAAATGCCTAGGCGCCTGTTTGTAATGCTCCCCCGTATTGTAACTGGCGACTTGCTTGACCAAAAGGTCGAGGTTATTGTTAATGCGTGGAATCGAAACATCATTCCGTGGTGGTTGTTGGTGCCGCAAGGCGTATCGGGTGCAATCAAGCGGCGCGGTGGCTACGCGCCATTCATTGAGGTAGGTCGCCATGGTCCTATTGCACTGGGTCATGCTGTGCTGACGTCGGCGGGAAAGTTGCCTTTCAAAGGAATAATCCACGTTGCAGGCATTAACATGTTCTGGCGCTCTACTCGGGAATCGATTCAGCGTTCGGTTCATTCGGCAATGGAAATTGTGTCAAAGAGTGGTTTTACGTCCGTGGCCTTTCCAATCATCGGAGCCGGCACCGGTGGTTTTGGCGAATCGGGTGCCTTGCAGTTAATGCTGCAAGCATTCTCGGAGTTGGAATCAGATGCGCAGGTTCTTGTCGTTCAATACTCGCGGTAATATCGTTGATTACTCGCGGGTAGAAAATCCCGCGGCACTGAACCGCTGGGCTGGGAATCGCGTGATTGTTTTGGCGTTTGTTGCCGCATTATTAGTAGACCCATTCGACGCCGGTTAACGCGGCGTTTGGCCGATCTGGAATGGATATGGATGTTATTGAGCACAACCGAAAAGCGTGGGACCGGGAATCACGCGAAGGCAGTGAATGGTGCGCGCCCGTAGGATCAGAAGTGATCCAGGCCGCTCGTCAAGGTTGTTGGTCGGTAATTCTTACCCCCACCAAGTCGGTACCGTCTGCATGGTTTGGCGACGTCCGCGCAAAACGTGTGCTGTGTCTCGCCTCGGGTGGCGGTCAGCAGGCACCCGTTCTGGCGGCAGCGGGCGCGCATGTGACGAGCTTTGATTTGTCCATGGAGCAACTGAAGAAGGATCAGGAGGTCGCGGCGCGAGAGGGCTTGGTCCTTGCATGCGTGCAAGGGAATATGGCTGATCTCTCCCAGTTTCCGCCCGGCAGCTTTGATCTGATCTTTCACCCGGTCTCCAATGTCTTTGTTCCTGACGTGTCAGCCGTGTGGCGGGAGTGCTACCGCATTCTCCAGCCTGGTGGCGTCCTGCTAGCCGGCTTCATGAATCCGAGCCTGTTTCTCTTCAACCACATCGAAGTTGAGGAAACCGGGGAGCTGATTGTTCGCTATCCGCTTCCCTACTGCGAGCCGCAAAGTCTTAATGACCGTGAGCAGGCCGTTTGGCGCAAGAGTGGCCGGCCGGCCGAGTTCAGTCATTCACTTGAAGCCCAGATTGGCGGACAGCTCGCGGCGGGTTTCATGCTCACGGGGCTCTACGAAGACACCTGGACGGATCAAGCGACGCTTTTCAACCGATTTTCGCCCGTCGCGATCGCAACCCGGGCGGTTCGATCAGAAACCGCGGAAGGTTTTTGCCCGCGCTAGGTAGGTAGGTAGGTAGGTAGCCTTCAAAATCAATCCGAAAATGAGTGGAAAACGATCGCCAAATGGACTTCCGGTACACTGGCGAGGAAAATCCGACAGGCTGCTAAACTATTCCGTCGTTGGATGACTCTGGTGCGCTCATGCTGACTGTTTATGGAATGAAACTATCCGGCAACTGCTACAAAGTGCAGTTGGCGCTGGAGCAATTGGGGCTGCCCTATCGATGGGTTGAGGTTAACAGTGCGGCAGGTGAAACTCGCACAGCGGAATATTTACGGATGAACCCGAACGGCAAAGTGCCGTTATTGGAAGTAACGGAAGGTCAGTACTTGGCTGAATCTAATGCCATCCTGTGTTATCTCGCCGATGGCTCAGCCCTGTTGCCATCTAATCGTTGGCAGCGTGCGCAGCTTATGCAGTGGCTCTTTTTTGAACAGTACAGCCACGAGCCTTATATTGCTGTCGCACGATTTATTGCCAATTGGTTGCCTAGCGATCATCCGCGCCAAGCTGAGCTACCGCGCTTGCGTGAACGTGGGCGTCAGGCATTGGCCGTTATGGAGCAGCAACTCAGCCTACAGGCGTTTATCGCGGGAGCTGATTACAGCATTGGCGATATCGCGTTGTTCGCTTATACGCATGTCGCCACGGATGGCGGTTTCGATATGTCGGTTTATCCGAACATCCAGCGTTGGCTGTCGCGCGTGCGCGCACAACCGGGATTTGGTGAATTGGGCAACTGAAAGAGCCGCTGTGCGCGATGAATCGCGCACAGCGGCTGTGGGTTACTTCGCGATCATCAGCAGCAAGGACCTGCCTTGCACGCCGTAAACCGTGCCCTCGCCACCGATCAGCGTTTCCGATCCGGGTAGGGCGACTGCGTTGCTGCTTTCATTCCAGGTTGCCGTGTCAGTGACTCGGTACCATTGTTTGCCGGCACCCGGCCATGGCAGGGAGAAATTCACGTTGCCGGACCAGCCGTTGTAAGCGACATAAATGGCATTACTACCGCCGAGTTCAGTGCCGTCTAAACGCCAGCTAATGGCGTGGTTGTTGCCATTGGTGAAGTAGGCGGTGTCCGCTACGCCACTGTCCGGTTTAAACCAGCGTAGCTGTTCCATCACATTACTGTTGTTGTCGACGGCCGAATAGAAGTTAGCTGGGCGTAGCGCCGGGTGCGCCTTCCGGAAGGCAATCAAACGGGTTGTAAAAGTCTGGTGGATGGCTTCATTAGCGTCGAAAGTCCAATCCAGCCAGTTGGCCGCGGAGTCTAGGTTGTAGACATTGTTATTGCCAAACTGGGTGCGCAAGCTTTCGTCGCCGCCGTTGAACATCGGTACGCCGGCGCTGAGCAACATGAATGCCATACCCGTGCGTGCCGCTTTGCGTTGCTCTGCCGCAATGCCGCCTTGATCCCAACTGTGATTATTGTCGTCGCCACCGTCGGACGGGCCAAATGGCCACGCTTGGTTATTCTGTTTGCTGTTATAGGCATACAGATCGCGCAGCGTGAATCCATCGTGGGCAACCATGAAGTTCACCGAGTGCCAGGGCTTGCGACCGTCATCGCCGTATAGATCAGAAGAGCCGGCAAAACGATTGGCTAATTGCGCAGGAGTGACCGTCTCTAAACCCAGTTGATTCTGCTTCTTACGTAAAGTGTCGCGATAAATGCCGTTCCACTCGGCCCAACCGCTGGGGAATCCACCCACTTGGTAGGAGTTTCCACCTATCGCCCAAGGCTCAGCGATATGATCTACGCCGCTACCACCCGCCTCGGCGCGCGGCGGCAACTCATTGATAATGCGGTTGAGTGCATTGCCGCCATCCATTTTATCGAAGTTGAAACAGCCGTGTTGGCAGGTATTGCCTAAGACGGAAGCTAGGTCATAGCGAAAGCCGTCAACGCCCAATGCATCGCGCCAATAGGCCAGCGAATCAATGATCATATTTTGCGCAATGGTGTTACGCGTATTGTAGTTGCCACCGACGCCGGTGTTATCCCAAGAGTATTTCAGGTCACTGGTCAGCGAATAATAGGTTGGATTGTCCAAACCGCGCCAAGAAATGATGTTATATACCGTGAGTCCATCGGTACCGCCCCAAGATCCACCTTCGCCGGTATGGTTATAGACCACATCGATATAAACCTTGATGCCGACGTCATGAAAGGCTTTTACCATCGCTTTCCATTCGCGGGTCGGCCCGCCCGCGGTTTTATCCGATGCATAACGGCGATCAGGCGCGAAGTAATTCAACGTCATGTAACCCCAATAATTGTCACCTGCGGTCGAATTCGGATCGATATCATTGGTGTCATTTTGGGTTTCTTGTACCGGCAAAAATTCAACCGCGGTAATCCCCAGGCTTGCTAGATAATTGGCTTTCAATGCCGCGCCGGCGTAGGTGCCGCGAAGGGCTACCGGCACGCTGGCATCATTCTTGGTCAGACCGCGCACGTGCACTTCGTAGACCACATCATCTTTCAACGCGCGGGTGGGTTTGCTGCCGATGGAGGTCGTGCTCGGCGCCAGCACTAGACCTTTCGGTGCGCAAGGGCCGCTGTCTTTGATTCGATGACTGGCGCCGCTGGCGTAAATGGTGCCGTCTAAACAACCCGCCACGTTAGGATCGTGACTGATCTCGACCGCATACGGATCAAGTAGCAGCTTATTTGGATTGAAACGGTTACCGCTATTGTCGACGTCGCTGACAAACCCGGTGCTGCTGCCTTTCACCCACGCACTGTTGTACGGCCAGTTTGGGCCCCAGGCGCGATAGCCGTAATACACCGTGCCGGTGAGCCCATAGGTGTTTTTCAGCGTCGTGACCACTGCACGTTTCGACCAGACCTGCGTTGCGGCGTCCTTAGTCATGACGTATTTGACGACCGGTTGTGCACCGATCGTGGTTTTATAAATCCACACTTCCATACGAGTGGCTCGCGAGGAATAAACGCGAAAATTGATGTTCGCTTGGCTGGCGTCGTATTTGGCGCCGAGGTTGTGGGTGTTAATCGCGGCAAATGCCGGGCTGAGTAGCGCGCCCAGCGTTAATACAAACAGCAGGCAGCCAGTGACCGCACCATTGCGGCGCAAAATATTTCCGAACATGTGTTCCTCCCCAGGAATTTTATTTGCTGTTAAAACGGTCTAACCGGCTCCGAGCGCCGCCAGTGCCGTTAGGCAAACTGGTCTTGTAACGTGCTGCGAATTAGACGCTGGAACTCGACTGGAAACTGAACTTACTGCAAATTTGCAAACGTATTCATCGGCGACTCGGGTCCGCGCGGCGATCCATTGCCGCGGGAGGAACGCGACAAAGCTGTCGTCACACAGCGGGTTAGGAGCGAGCCGATTCTCAACCACGTCGGGTGAGCCTATAGCCTTCGCGAATGCCCCAGGCGCCCAAGCCCAACGTGGCAAGTCCAATCACGGAATACAGGCTGATTGCAAACCAAAATGTCAGGGATTCCTCGCTGCGCACCACGCTGCGCTGCTGGTTTGTGCGTTTGCTGGGCCCGTGGTCTCGCCCCTTTTGATGCCCGTAGCCACCAGCCCAGCCATGCCCAGACTGAGCCCCAGAACCAATACAACTGTGATGCTGACTGCCTTGAGTCCTTGCACCTTTGGTTGAGGATTTTTGCGCTTGGCGGCGCTCGCGTCACTGATTACCGTCTCAATCGTTGAGCCTGAT
>CAZLSB010000006.1:25102-26517 GCA_964561825.1 uncultured Xanthomonas sp. | reverse complement strand
TTTGCGCTTGGCGGCGCTCGCGTCACTGATTACCGTCTCAATCGTTGAGCCTGATCCGCCGTAATACAAATAGTCTGGCGCATGAAACTGCGTTTTCACTCGGGCGATGATCTCCGTGCGGCGCTGTCGCGCCCATTCTGGATAGGCTTGCCATTGCTCATTCGACGCAAAATAAATGATGCGGTGGGCTTCGCCCAACAGCATTTCACCCTGAATTTCGATGCGAAGCCAATGGCCGTTGACCCGCTCTTCGTAAAACATCTGATCCCGACCGCGATGGCCAACGCGCCAATTTGCTTCCGCAGCATTTGCGGTGCCGAAATTCCCCATATTGACCGCTCCTAATGCGCCGAGCCTCAATGCTAAATGGGCACTGGTTGACAGAGAAAGCGTCCAGAATATACTCGGTGAAAGTCTAGCCCGCATGTTTCAGGAATTCGCGCGATGTCGCGCAGGATATGGGTTGAACAAGAAATTTTTCCGACGAAGCGCAGCAAATGGCCTTGCAACCTGAACATCTCAAGAAGTTGACGGAGGGGACAATGCCGCAACGGGAACGTCGTAACGCACCATCGCCGGCCTCGCGCGTGTTGGAGCGCTTGCTAAATTCGGCGCAGATTCAAACTTTGCGCAGCCTGGAGCATTTTGGCTGGGAGCTGAAATTCGTGCGTAAGCCGCTATTCCAGCCGTCCGTGCCTATTATTTTCGATGCAGATCGCCGTCATTTTGCGGTGATTGAAGAAGATGGCACCTTGAATGAAAATCCACCGTTTACGATCAGACCCTGAGACGCGGAATTGAGCTACAGCTTGCAAACAGCAGCGCTTGCGCGGTCATTTTGTTATTGATTCGGGAACTGGCCGAATTCGAAGGCTTATTGCACAAAGTGCAATCAGACCCGTCTACCCTCGAACGCCATTTGTTTGGGCCCAATCCACGCGCGCACGCACTGATTGCCGAAGTGGACGGACGGATTGCCGGTTTTGCGTTGTACTTTTTCAATTTCTCGACTTTCTTGGGCAAGCCTGGTCTGTACCTTGAGGATTTATACGTGCGCCCGACGTTGCGCGGACGCGGCTTTGGTCGGCTGCTCATGCAACGCCTGGCCCAAATTGCACTGCAAAACGAATGTGGCCGCTTTGAATGGTGGGTGCTCGATTGGAACGCGCCAGCGATTGAGTTTTATCGCAGTCTGGGCACACTGCCGATGGGCGATTGGACGGTGCAACGGGTCAGCGGGACGCGTTGCAAGCGTTGGCGGCAAACAATCGGCCTTTAGAAGTGAGTGAGATCGGTCACCATCAGTCCGCGTCGCAAGCGCTTTCCTGCGATGATCCAAGTTGCATTCAGTCAGGGTATGTCGCGTGATCACTGTTCACCATCTGAATAACTCGCGCTCGCAGCGGATTCTTTGG
>CAZLSB010000006.1:0-25002 GCA_964561825.1 uncultured Xanthomonas sp. | reverse complement strand
TCGCGTGATCACTGTTCACCATCTGAATAACTCGCGCTCGCAGCGGATTCTTTGGCTACTCGAAGAACTGGGTGTGGAGTACAACGTCGTGCGATATGAGCGGGACACCAAGACGATGTTGGCACCCGCGTCGCTTAAAGCCGTGCATCCGCTGGGCAAGTCGCCGGTGATTGTCGATGGCCGCAATACCCTAGCCGAGTCCGGCGCTATTATTGAATACTTGGCCGACAACTACGGCGGCACGCTTGGACTAGCCCCAAAAATCGGCACACCGGAGCGCTTGCGTTATTCGTATTGGCTGCATTACGCAGAAGGTTCAGCAATGCCACCGCTGTTGATGAGTCTGGTGTTTTCAAAGATTCGCAGTGCGCCGATGCCGTTTTTCATCCGGCCGATAGCCAAGCTGATTGCCGATCGAGCCATGAGCGGCTTTGTCGGGCCACAGGTCAAATTGCACTTGAACTACGTGAATGCCGAACTGGGCGCTAGACCATGGTTTGTCGGCAAAAAATTTACCGCTGCAGATATCCAGATGAGCTTTCCAATTGAAGCTGCAGGCTCCCGCGGCGGTCTCGCGGCTTTCCCACACCTGCAGACGTTCTTGGAGAGAATTCACGCGCGACCTGCCTATCAGCGCGCGTTGGAAAAGGGCGGGCCCTACGAGTTGACGAGCTGAGTGGTGGTTAGCAACGCTGATGTGGCGTGTCCCGTTTTTGATGCCATTAACTTCGCGAGCCCAAGTAGAGCTTCGAGCGCCTCGCGCATATACGTGAAGTGCAAGCCCGAGCTTGGGCCGACGCGAGGACCCGGGCTAACACGGCAGGGTGGCCTGTGGGGACTCAAACGCAACGCTGTTTAGCCAATGGCGTAAGGGCCCAGCGCGCGGCTATCCTCGCGAACTATTCGCGCCAATTGCGGTCTGCTGGAAGCGTTTGCGCCACACGCTGGTGGAAGCCTTTGCACACTAAGCCGATCCTGATCGCCACCTTCTATGCTGTTGGGCGTGCCAACTAACAGCGCACATTCAGAAAAATGCGGATATCTCATGCAGACAACTTGGCTGGTTACTGGCGGCGCAGGCTTCATCGGCGCCAATTTTGTGCTTGGCACGCTGGCGCACGGCGGGGTTCGGATCGTCAATTTGGACGCCTTGACGTACGCGGGCAATTTGGCTTCACTGAGTAGCGTGGCGAAGGACCCGAATCATTGTTTTGTGCAGGGCGATATTGCCGATCGTGAGCGCGTCGCCAGCCTGTTACGCGAGTACCAACCGACCGCCATCGTTAATTTTGCCGCTGAATCGCATGTCGATCGTTCCATTGAGGGTCCGGCGGCGTTCGTGCAAACCAATGTAGTTGGGACTTTGAATTTGCTCGAATGCACCTTGGCGTATTGGCGTGGTTTGTCTGTCCAAGCGAATCGCGAATTTCGCTTTCTGCAGGTGTCGACCGACGAGGTTTACGGCTCGCTGGGCGCTGAGGGCAAGTTCACTGAAAGCACGCCGTATGCGCCAAATTCGCCTTACTCTGCATCTAAAGCAGCGTCGGATCACTTGGTGCGTGCCTACCATCACACCTTTGGATTGCCCACGCTGACCACCAATTGTTCCAACAATTATGGCCCGCACCAATTTCCAGAAAAGCTGGTTCCGCTGATGATTCAAAAGGCGCTGACTGGCAGCACGCTGCCGGTGTACGGCGACGGCCGCAACGTGCGCGATTGGCTTTATGTGCAGGATCATTGCGAAGCGATCCGCGCGGTATTGGCCGGTGGGCGGGTCGGCGAGGTGTACAACGTCGGCGGTGAGGCGGAACGAGAGAACCTGACCGTCGTCGAGCGCATCTGTGATCTGCTGGATGAACGCCGGCCTTTGGCGGACGATCGCAAGCGTCGTTCCTTGATTAGCTTTGTTGCCGATCGCCCCGGGCATGATCGGCGCTATGCCATTGATGCCAGCAAATTGCGCAGCGAATTAGGCTGGGTGCCGAAAGAGACCTTCGAGAGCGGTATCGCCCGCACCATCGATTGGTACCTCGCCCATCAAGATTGGTGTGCGCAAATCCGTGACGGCAGCTATCGTGGTGAACGTCTGGGATTGATGAGCTGAGTCGTCGTTCTAGCCCATCTTCGCCCTGCCATTTTTTCCGCATACCAGGTAGCCAATCGTGACCACAAATAGCGAACGCCGCGGCATTATTCTCGCTGGCGGTGCCGGCACCCGCTTGCATCCGCTGACGATTGCAGTCAGCAAGCAGCTGTTGGCGGTGTATGACAAGCCGATGATCTATTACCCGTTAAGCGTGCTGATGTTGGCCGGCATTCGGCGCATTTTGGTCATCAATACGCCGCATGAACAAGCGCAGTTTCAGCGCCTGTTGGGTGATGGTTCGCAATGGGGTTTGTCTATCGAGTATGCGGTGCAAGACCAACCGAACGGACTGGCAGAGGCCTTTCTGATCGGTCGCGACTTCGTTGGCGGCGAACCTTCCTGTTTGATCCTCGGCGACAATATTTTCTACGGGCAAGGGCTATCGCAGTTGCTGACGCGCGCCGATGCGCGAACTATGGGCGCGAGCGTTTTTGGCTATTGGGTGCGCGATCCGCAGCGCTACGGCGTGGCCGAGTTTGGTGCAGATGGTAGGGTGGTGTCGATTGAAGAAAAACCGGCCCAACCGAAGTCCAACTACGCGGTGACCGGTCTGTATTTCTACGATGGCAGGGCCAGCGATTTCGCTGCGAAACTGAAACCGTCGGTGCGCGGTGAACTGGAGATTACCGACTTGAATCGCTGCTATCTGGAAGACGGTAGCCTGCAGGTGGAGCGCATGGGTCGCGGTTTTGCGTGGTTGGATACCGGCACCCACGAATCGCTGATCCAAGCGGGCAATTTCATCCAGACCATCGAAGAACGTCAGGGTCTGAAGATCGCCTGTCCAGAGGAAATTGCCTTCGAACAGGGCTGGATCAACAAAGAACAGCTGCTCCAACTGGCGGCACCGCTCGCCAAGAGTGGCTATGGCGATTACCTGCGCGGTTTGGTGCGCGCATGAAGACCTTTGAGACAACGCTGCCCGGCGTTACGGTGATTGAGCCTGCGGTATTTGGTGATGCGCGCGGTTATTTTTTTGAATCCTTTAACCGCGATCGTTTTGCCGCCGCCGGCTTGCCAACCGAGTTTGTGCAAGCCAATTCCTCAAGATCGGCACGCGGCGTGTTGCGCGGTTTGCATCATCAGTGGCCTAAACCACAAGGCAAACTGGTGTGGGTGTTAGAGGGTAATGTGTTTGACGTTGCGGTCGACGCGCGACGCAGTTCTGCGCATTTTGGCCGCTGGTTTGGCGCCGAGTTGAGCGCCGAAAATCATCGAATGATGTACGTGCCGCCGGGCTTTTTGCATGGCTTTGTCGTGCTCAGCGAATACGCGACCTTCTCTTATCTGTGCACTGAGTTGTACGATCGCAGCTGCGAGGGTTCTGTGGTCTGGAACGATCCAGATATCGGTATTGAATGGCCCATTGCTGCGCCACTGTTGGCAGACAAAGACCATCAGGCGCCGCGCCTAGCGGACCTTGCTGCCCATCTGTTGCCGAACTGAGAGCGAACGATGCGCATTTTGGTACTTGGGGCGGCGGGGCAGGTGGGTTTTGAGTTGGCGCGCAGCTTGGCTGGGATCGGGGAAATTTTGACCGCTGATCGGGTGGCCGATGCGACGCTGGGCGTGACTCTGGCGATTGATATCGGTGACCTGCACAGCCTGCGCGAGCGCATCATCGCGCTGGCGCCGCAGGTGATCGTCAACGCGGCGGCCTACACGGCGGTGGATCAAGCGGAAGATGAGCCGATCTTGGCTGATCGCATCAACCATCAGGCCCTGATCATCTTGGGTGCGGCGGCACTAGAGCTGGGTGCGCTGCTGGTGCACTACTCAACCGACTATGTGTTTGCCGGCGATGGCGTAGCACCCTATCTGGAAGATCATCCAGCCGCGCCGCAAAGTGTGTATGGCAGCAGCAAACTGGCCGGCGAACAAGCCTTGGCGGCATCCGGGTGTGCCTATGTGCTGCTGCGCACCGCGTGGGTATACGCGGCACGTGGTCGCAACTTCCTGTTGACCATGCTGCGCGTCGCCGCACTGCGTGATGAACTCACGGTGGTCGATGACCAATTGGGCTGCCCGACCACGGCACGCTTTCTAGCGGACACCACGGCCACGATGGTGCGCCGTTGGCTAGACACACCGGTGGATGAACGCGCAGCATTGCAGGGGCCCTGCCACGTGGTCAGCGAGGGGCAAGTCAGCTGGTGCGGCTTCGCGTGCGAGATCATCGCGCTAGCCTTTGATCTTGGACTGTTACCTAAATTGACGCAGGTACGCGCCATCGGCACGGGTGATTATCCAGCCAAGGCCAAGCGTCCGGCATACTCGGTTTTGGACACCCAGCGCCTGCGCGCGCGATTTGCCATCACGCCGCCGTTATGGACGGTAGGTGTACAACAGACATTGTTAGAGCTGGCTCAAGCGCGCCAGTCCTTGTTGAACGTGGGATTTGAGGTCAATCGATGCTGATTCCGGTCATTTTGTCGGGTGGTGCCGGCACGCGTTTGTGGCCGGTGTCACGGCGCGCGTATCCAAAACCCTTTATGCAGATGGGCGATGGCGAATCGCTGCTGCGCAAAACCCTCAAGCGTGCCCAAGCGGTTGCGGTCGGCGGCGAAGTGATCACAGTCACCTCGCGCGATCATTTTTTCATTAGTCGCGACGAGTACCGCGGCATGATCGCCGATGCCGACGCACGTTTTCTACTTGAGCCGATGGGCCGCAACACCGCGCCGGCCTTGGCGCTGGCGGCGCTCGATATCAATCACCGGCATGGCCCCGATGCGCAAATGTTGGTGCTGCCGGCCGACCATTTGATTCGCGATTTAGATAGTTACGCCACCGCCGTGCGCGCCGCGCGCAGCTTGGCATCCGCAGGCTATTTGGTCACGTTTGGAATCGTACCCACCCGCGCGGAGACGGGCTTTGGCTACATTCGCGCTGGCGCTGCGCTGCAAGCGGGTCGACAAATCGAAGCCTTTGTAGAAAAGCCCGATGCAATGACCGCCCAGGCCTATGTCGACAGCGGCGATTACATGTGGAACTCGGGCATGTTCTGCTTTGCGGCGGGTAGCCTGTTGGAAAGCATGGCTGAAACCTGCCCGGCGCTGCTTGCCGCGGCGCGCCAGTGTTACGCCAAAGTGCATTCAGATGCGCTGCCGGTCGAGTTTGATCGCGATAGTTTTGGTGAGTTGCCAGACGTCTCTGTCGATTACGCGGTGATGGAAAAAGCCGCGCGCCGCGCTGTGGTGCCCGCCAGTTTTGACTGGAACGACATCGGCTCCTGGAAAGCGATTAGTGACTTAGACCCCGGCGATGACGCTGGGAATCGCACCATTGGGCCCGCTGTTCTGGTGGATTCGCGCAATTGTTATGTGCAATCCAGTGGCCGATTGGTCGCCGCGGTGGGCGTCGATGACCTGGTCATAGTCGATACCGGCGATGCGGTTTTGGTAAGCACCCGAGACAAAGCGCAAGCGGTCAAACAAGTGGTCGATGAATTGCGCTTGCAAAAACACGAGGCAGCTGACGTGCATGCCACCGTACATCGTCCATGGGGCAGTTATTCGGTGATTGAGGACGCGCCCGACTGCAAGGTCAAACGTTTGCTTGTGAAGCCGGGCCATGTTTTGTCCTTGCAAATGCACTACCGTCGTAGTGA
Source organism: uncultured Xanthomonas sp. (assembly GCA_964561825.1). Taxonomy (GTDB): domain Bacteria; phylum Pseudomonadota; class Gammaproteobacteria; order Xanthomonadales; family SZUA-5; genus JADKFD01. The sequence goes on along the minus strand of CAZLSB010000006.1, from coordinate 19,243 downwards.
GCACTGGACAGTGATCTCTGGCACGGCACGCGTAAGAGTCGGAGAACGCGAATTCGTGTTGAATCACAACGAATCAGTGTATATCCCGGTGCACACGCTGCATCGCCTCGAAAATGCAACAGATGAGGATCTGAAGCTGATCGAAGTACAGTGTGGCGAATATTTCGGAGAGGACGACATCGTCCGCTACGAGGATCGTTACGGGCGAGTAGCAGCAAAGTTAGCCTAGCCCGATAGGCTGCGAGCCTCGCGTTCAGGTAAACTTCCATTACATTGTGGCAATTAGAAACGCCAGGAGCATTTAAGGTATGCGTATTGATTTGTTGGAAGATGATCCAGACCAAGCTGAGATGATCAGTCACTGGTTGACCGAAGAGGGCCACGATGTGCGTTGGTATCGTACGGGCGGCGACCTAACCCGCGCGCTGCATCGCGACGTTCCTGACGTACTGCTGTTGGACTGGGTGTTGCCAGAATCCAGTGGTATCGATGTGTTGACCTGGGTACGCCAGAGTTTTCTGGGTCGTATTCCGGTCGTGTTTATCACCGCGCAAGATTCAGAGGAACACGTGGTCACTGCATTGCAAGCGGGTGCAGATGATTATTTGGTCAAACCGCCCCGGCGTCGCGAGCTGTTAGCACGCGTGCAAGCCGTGGGTCGTCGGGCGGGTGCGATTCAACCAGCGGAAATATTGACCGGAACAGATCCGTATGTGGTTGATGTTGGCCATCGTATGATCAGTTTGCGTGGTAAGTCCGTTGATTTGACCAGCAAAGAATTTGATTTAGCTGCGTATATGTTTGCCAATGCGGGTCGATTGGTTAAACGCGGTGTATTGCTGGAGCGCGTGTGGGGTCGCAGTCAGACCATCACTACGCGCACGGTAGACGCGCACATCAGCCGAATTCGCAAAAAATTGGCGATTGATGAAACCAACGGCTGGCGTTTGATTTCGGTGTACCAGCATGGTTATCGATTGGAACGCGCAGCCTGATCCGCGTTCAATAGTTGACGCTAACGGAGCCCACATGGTCGATGACATGGTCCCTGAACCCTTACGGCGTCGCTATATCGACACCTTTCCCGACAAGTCCGCGGCCCTTTCGGCCGCGCTCGACTTGCTTGCCAATGGCGATGCTGCCGGGCCGCGATCCTTACGCGATCAGGCCCACAAACTTGCGGGCTCGGCGGGCATGTACGGTTTTGATGATGTCGGGCAGCTGGCGCGTGAAATCGTGCACAGCGTGGATGGCGGCACAGCTGATGCCGTTGGAGCGGGCTTAACACGCGATCTCATCGCTATTTTGAACTCCGCTAGCGTGCGCTTTGGTCTGTAGTCACAGGCCTTTGGTGCGCGGAAACCCGCGTCAGGGCATGGCCGGCTGCTAACCCGACCGTGCCCTGAGCGCGCGCAGGCCTCGCCGCGCTTTTAGACCACCAGCATCGGATGCGGATCATCAAGCTCCGACTCTTTCATCCAATAGGGCTTGATCCCGTAATGGTCATGCAGACGTTTTTCGTGGTCGCGGTCAACTAAGTCGTTCGGATCGTGTGTCGGTGTTTCCTGCATCCGGTCGCCGGGCAAGTTCAGTAGCACGATGTGATCAAACCAGTCGATGCCGGCGATCGATGCCGGTGTGACCAAGGCCTGGTGGCCGATCTGCCAATAGCTCGTGGTCACCACCAGGTAGCGTATGGCCCAGTTTTCATCGTCGATCAGCATTCCTTGCACCTGGCCAATCTCACCCTCATCTGTATGCAAGTGATAGCCCGACACCACATAGCAACTGCGCAGATGCGTGTCGTCGGGGTTGTGCTGTGCTTCCGGCGGGTCTGCCAGCAGGCTTACACTGTCAGGTTGCGGCACCACCACCGATGGCGTGGAGACGAACTCCGGCATCACCTGAGACGGGTGCGCGTCCTCGCCCCACAGCCCGGTGCCGATCCAATAGAAGGGATAGCGGTAATGCAGCGCGAAATCCTCTTCGTGCTGACGTGAGACCGGTTTGTTGGTGTCGATATCAGGACTGTTTCTAATTTCCTCGCGGGTCAAGGCAACCGGGATTGCTTTGTCCTGCCAGTCTGGACTGCCGATCGACAGCGGCGAGATCAGCACTTTGCGACTCGACAGCCAGTTGCCGGTTTCAATCACCAAATAGCGAACCACCCAGGCTTGATCATCAAAATAGAAATCCGTGACGTGACCAATATCGCCGTCCGTCGCGCGTAGCACAAACTTTTGCAGGTCTTGAAGGTTGCGCAGCATCGGAGCATTCCTTGGGTGTTAATAGAACACCAGCTTGATCGCTGCTCTAGCCTTGCTCTGTTCGACAGCGAACGCACACACCACGCAGCGTCAGTGCGCGCGTTAGCGGCCCTTATCCTTAAGGTGGATTCGCATACTGATCAAGCAGCGGTATTGCATTAATGGCTAGCGCTGCCGATACTGTCAGACGTGGTTACAGTACGTGAAGAACATGAATATATTTTTAGCACCCGTGGGTTTGTCTCTGCTGCTATGTGCCTCTGGCGTCAGTGCCCAGTGGCAAAAAGTCTATCCCCAAACCCCGCAATCGGGTCGCTGGGCGGCGGTGACCAAAATTCCCGGTGGCAGCTGGATGATAGTGGGCGACGGCATGGTGTTGCGCTCGTCTGATCTGCAGTCATTTGAGACGGCGACCATCACGCCGGGAATCAATTGGGCTGGCGTCGCTGTGGCGCGGCGCTTGACGGGTTACGCAGTCGTGTTCACCGGGGGATCGTCAATAGGAATCAGCGACAGCAACAGTCCGGACGGATTTGCCATCGGTACGCTGCCTTTTTCCGCCAACAGTGCAGGCGGGATTGCCTGCAATAACGAGCCCATTGGTGGATCCTGCGTGATTGCAGCTGGTAGCCAGATTATTTATGGAAGTCTCGATACGCTGGCCGTTCGCACGGCCAACATCAGCAACCACTCTGCCAACTTTCAAGATGGCGAATTTTTTATCACCGGCTACGGCGGCGGTGTCAGCCGTTGGGCTGGTGGTTTGTGGACCGACGCGTCAGCCTCGTTCGCCGATGTCTACAACGTGGTTCGCGGTCCTGATGGCGCTGGCGGGCAGCACTACGTGACCATCGGCGATGCTGGCGCCGTGGGTGTGTCGAGCGATTTTCAGCAATGGAGCACCACGCAACCCTTGGGCCTGTTCTATGCCAAGTCGGTCATCCGGGCCGAGGGGCGCTACGTGGCAGTCGGCGCATTTCTGCCCATTAGCGTGAATCAAATCGCCGAAAGCGATGACGGTGTGGCATGGACCACCAGCGACGTCTTTCCGGGCGCGACTTGGCTCTGGGATGTGCAGTACTTCGATGGCACCTATGTTGCCGTCGGCGACAACCGCGAGATTTGGATCAAACGCACCGATGCGCTGTTTGCGAATGGCTTCGAGTAGGGCCGCCGGCACGCCGCGCTTTCACTGCGCGGGCGCAAACGGCACCGGCTTCGCCGGTTCCAGCTTGCTTTCCCAACTGCGCAGCTTTGGCTGGATCAACGCACCGATGGCGATTTGTGGATTTGAGGCGGTGAAATCGTCGGCTTTTTCGCGCAGCGCGACTGCCTCGCTGGCCAACTCAAAGGCGGCGATTAACGACTGGGTTTCATTGAGCGCCTCTGCAAGGAGTGCGCGGCCGAAGTAGGTGATTTGCGCCTCGGCACCGCAACCGAATGAGGCGCGATCCGCGCTTGCGGCGGTGATGACCAAGCTCATCGGTGATTGCAGCGCATCAATAAAACCACCTGAATAACAAGCCGATACGATCATCACGCGCCAGCGTATTGCAGACGCGTGCAAGGCCTCGCGCAATTGGCTGAGAGGAATCGAGTTGTCGGGCTTGATTCGTCATAAGCCCAGCTACGACGGATTGCCGATCATCTTCCTGTCCGCCGAAAGCAGCGTGGACGACCACTTGCAGGCCTTGCGCGTCGGCGAGTCCTTCCGAGGCGCCATCTTCCAGCGATTCGTTCAGGCTGGTTATTGCCAAGCCCTTTGATCCGATGACGCTGGCGGCGCAGATTCGTAGCGCCTGCTGACCGTGGTCGGGCGTAGAAACCGGACAATGATGTTCGATCGCCGCCGGCTTGCATCGCCTCAGCGATGCGTCACCCGAAAACCCGAAACGGGCGGCGCTCGCCAGTCGCCCGCCGCCGTTGGGGCGCTTGCGTACAGAGTCGGCATGTCGGCTTCGCGCACGATTGGGGCGTCGCATGCAATCCGAAGTGAGCTAAAGATGAAGCGTCTGAGTTTATTGGCCTGCCTGGGATGGGTGCTACCGTGCGGCGCAATCTCGCCGATTTCTGCTCAGACGCCGCCTGTATTGGGGGCAGCCGGCAGTTTTTCGGTGCTCGGCGCGTCAGCGGTCACCAACACCGGCAATAGTGTAGTCACCGGCGACCTCGGTATCTGGCCCAATACCGGCAGTTCGATCACCGGCTTTCCGCCGGGCATCGTACTGGGAACGCTACACCCCGGAGACGCCGTCGCCATGCAAGGGCAGAGCGATCTCACCGCGGCATACAACGACTTGGCTGGCCGGGTCTGCAACACGGTGCTAACGGGGACCGATCTGGGTGGCCAAGTTCTCATCCCGGGGGTGTATTGTTTTTCCTCATCTGCGCAACTGACTGGCACACTCACTCTCGACGCCCAAGGCAATGCCGGCGCAACATTTATTTTTCAGATCGGCAGTACGCTGACCACCGCCAGCAACGCCTCCGTGGCGCTCATCAACGGCGCATCAAACGGCAATATCTACTGGCAAGTCGGCAGCTCCGCAGTGCTGAACACAACGACTGATTTCGCCGGCAGCATTTTGGCATTAACCAGCATCACCCTGAACACCGGCGCATCCGTATCCGGTCGTATGCTGGCGCGCAGCGGCGCAGTAACGCTCCACTCCAATGACGTGACGACCCTTGCACCGCTGCTGTCAGTGGTCAAGAGCGTCAACCCCAACCCAGTAGCCACGGGAGGCAGCGCGGTCTACACCGTGGTGATCAGCAACACGGACACTCAAACGCCGACCTTGAGCAACCTAATCCTCTATGACAGTTTGGCGAGTGACATCACGTTGACCAGTATCGCCGGATCTGACCTGGGCTGGAGTTGTAACGGCTCGCATGAACTGGTCTGTACCTATACCAACATGCTGCTGCCCGCGGCATCGACCACCCTGCGACTCAACGCCGACATTGGTTTGGGTGCCTTGACCGGCAACAACACCGCGCGAATCAGCGGCGGTGGCGATCCACTGTGTCCGGCCCCGCCGGCGCCAGCCGCCGCGCGCTGCACCGGTGAGGTGTTGGCATCAACAGTTCCGGTGGTGCTGTCTGACATTGATTCGCGCGTCGAAGCAGGGCAACTGAAGGTGCGCTTTGGTACCCTGACGGAGATGGGTGCGCTGGGCTATCGAGTACTGACCGGCAATGCAGGTCAGCCGCGGGTAGCGCTCAGTGACCAACTGATGGGCGCAACCGGTGGGCAGATGGACCCGCAGCGCTATCAGATCCAGGGACCCTACCGCGGTGAGCGGCAGATCTGGATCGAAGAACACACGATTGATGGCAAGTCAATTGCCTACGGACCGTTCCCGGTGGGCATCAAATTAGGTAGACCGGCCGACTCGGTGGCGATCGACTGGTCGCGCATCGGTGCCGAACAGGGCGCCTTTCGGACTCTGCAGCGCGCCAGCGCGCGCAGCAAAGCGCACGATCAGGAAGCCGAACTGAAAATCGACCACGATGCTTGGTTCGTGCTGAGCTATGAGGAGTTGTTGGCCCAGGGCCTTGATTGGAGCGGCACACCAACCGCCAATTTGCGCCTGCGACGAGGCATGTTGGAGATCCCGTTGCAGCATTCGGACGATGTTCTCGGACCCGGCAGCAAGCTGGCCTTCTTGGGCCAAGCGATCAAGCACAGTTTGTATACCCAAACGGCGGTCTATCGCCTCAGCAGGGGCGTGCCTGGCATCGGCATGGCAGCGCAAAGCGCCGCACCGAACGCGGGCCCGCTGGTGCAGAACGTCCGTGCCAGCTATCGCCATGAGCCCAATCGCAGCTATTCGGCCACCGCTGCCGGCAGTGATCCCTGGTACGCACTCAAAGTACAGCGTAATGGCAATCAAAGCGTGGCGGCCAAAGAGAGCTTCAGCCTCCCTGGGCGATCTGCCAACAGCGGTAAGGAGCGCATTGCAGTCGAGGTCTGGGGCGGTATCGACTATCCGCAGAGCCCTGATCATAGCGTTCGTTTGAGGCTCAACGGCACCGAGATCGCCAGTGTGTCTTTCGACGGCATTGCCGTGCAGATGATCGAGGCCGATCTTCCCAAGGGCTTGCTCACTAACGGTAGCAACACGCTTACCCTGCAACTGGTCGCTGATACCGGCCTGAGCGTTGATCAAATCCTGCTCAACGCTATTACCGTTGACTACCAGCGTGAATTCCGCGCAATCGACAACCGGCTTGACTTCGTGCTGCCAGCCAGCACGGTCTCGTCTGCTTTCGGGCCTGCGATCTTCAGCGAATTTTCTGAAAAGAGCGGCGCCAGCGCGACGCTATGCGCGCGGATGGAGGACTGCGATCACTATCAGGTCAGCGGGCTCACCCAGCCGGATGTTGTAGTTTTACGCGAGCGACTCGGTATCACGACGCGACTGAACGAGGTGCTGGTGAGCCCGGCCAATGCTGGCTTTGTAGTCAATTTTCTCAGCGACCGGCATCCCAACGATCATTATTGGATTGCCCCATCGAGCGGCGCCGCGCCCGCATCAATCAGCGCCCAAGCTCCCATCGGTGACCCGCTCGCGGGCGGCCCTGCGCAGCTACTGATCATCGCGCACCCTAGTTTTATCAATGGGTTGGACTCGCTAGTCAGCGCCCGCCTAGCCGAGGGTTTTAGCGTTCGGGTGGTCGATCTGGAAGCGCTCTACCGGCGCTACAGTGACGGGGTAATTGACCCCAACGCGGTGCAGCGTGCAGTTGCCGATGCCTATGCTCGGCTGGCAACCCGCTACGTGTTGCTGGTCGGCGGCGACACCTTTGATTACCTCAGCAATGGCGGTAGTAACTCGATTAGCTTCGTTCCTACCCACTATCGGCAAACGGACGCCATTGTCCGCTATGGCGCAGCGGATAGCGTGTCTGCCGACGTCAACGGCGACGGATTGATGGACGTCGCCATTGGCCGGCTGCCGGTTCGCACGTCGCTAGAGCTAGAACGGGCGATCGCGAAGACCTTGAGTTACCCGCAGGCCAACCACGGCAGCCGGCTACTGCTGCAGGCCGATCGCGCCGACCCGCTGCAGTTTGATCAACAGCTGGCGCCGATTGCTGACACATTCGGTGCGAGATGGGCGGTCACTAGCTTGAGCTTGGACGACTACCCCAACGGCAGTGCGGGCACTGCCGCTGCGCGTGGGGCACTGTCCACGGCGATCAATTCAGGCCAAGCGTTCACCGCCTATTTGGGCCACAGTGGACCGGACCGCTGGACTTTCACCGGACTACTCTCGGCTCAAGATGTCTATAACGGATTCTTCAGCAACACCGCCAAGCCGACCATCCTTTGGAACCTCGGCTGTTACGGCGCTTACTTTCTCGATCCCCGCTATAACACGATCGCGCACGCCATGATGCTGCAAGACAATGGCGGTGCCGCCGCGGTGCTCGGTGTCAGCGGTCTAACCGCAGTAGCAAGTAACGTGGCTTGGATCAACACCCTGACGCTCTACCTTCCGCAGGAGCGCTTGGGCGACGCGATGATGCTCAGTCAGCGACTGCTGCGCTCCAGCGGCAGCCAGTTCGACGACGTCAGCATCGGCGGGAATCTGCTGGGAGACCCGACCCTGCGGCTCAAACAGTAGCGCCACGGCAGGTGGTGCTGGCCGGGCCGTCCCTTCCGGCCCGGCCAATACGCTTTCACTGCGCGGGCGCAAACGGCACCGGCTTCGCCGGTTCCAGCTTGCTTTCCCAACTGCGCAGCTTTGGCTGGATCAACGCACCGATGGCGATTTGTGGATTTGAGGCGGTGAAATCGTCGGCTTTTTCGCGCAGCGCGACTGCCTCGCTGGCCAACTCAAAGGCGGCGATTAACGACTGGGTTTCATTGAGCGCCTCTGCAAGGAGTGCGCGGCCGAAGTAGGTGATTTGCGCCTCGGCACCGCAACCGAATGAGGCGCGATCCGCGCTTGCGGCGGTGATGACCAAGCTCATCGGTGATTGCAGCGCATCAATAAAACCACCTGAATAACAAGCCGATACGATCATCACGCGCCAGCGTATTGCAGACGCGTCCAAGGCCTCGCGCAATTGGCTGGGGTCAATCTGGTCTAAGGGCAGCGGCTGTAAATCGACAAATAACTGGTGATCAGCGCTGCCGTGGGTGGTCAGAAATAACAACAACACGTCTTCGTCCGGGTTCATTTTGCCAGCGATGCCGCGCAGCGCACTACGCAGATTGGTCAAGGTGGCGAGCGGCGTTTCTTCGGTGGTGTCGGGGTGATTCAGCAGCGTTAGCGTGCGGCCGCGCATCGCAAAGCGCTGCTGCATCAATTCCTCAGCGTAGTTCACCTCGTTGCGGAACACGTCTTCGTTGCCATCTCCGCCAAAAGCAAGCAGGTACACGTCGGTCTGCCCAGGCGTGCTGGGCAATAACTGCTGCACCGCGTAGTCGACCATGGCGGGCTGTCGGTACAGCAAGGATTCGGCGCTGCCGGGCGCCTGCCTAGGCGGACTGAATTCCGCTTCATCGGCATATTGCGCATTCTCCAGGTCAAAATTTGGATAAAAATAAGACGCGCTGTCGATAAGAAAAAACGGACCCACCGTTAAAGCGGATGCCAGCAACGCAGTAGGCCCGCTTTGCCACCAGCGCCAGCGCGGTACCAAGCTGTGAAGCAGCCGCAACAGCGCTAAAAGCCACCACAGGCAAGGCACAAACACAAACAGCAGCAGCAGTTCGCCCCCTGGACCGAATTGGTCAAATTGCAGCGCTGCCCAGAGCGCGAACAGCATGAACGCGCTAATCCACAGGCCGGTTGCACTTATCAACACCGCCAAAGACCAGGTCAATACCCGTTGCCCAGCAGCGGCAGCCACGGCAGCACTCGCCGCCAAAACCAACATCGCGCCTAGCGCATCTTGCTGCACGCCGTCCGCACTGAAAACCACAGCGCCCGTTTGCTGCACAAAATCGCCGACCAGCGACACTAATGCCGTCGGAATGAGCAACAACCAAAAGTGCGCAGCCGGGCGCAGCCGCCAACTCGGCGGGGGCTTAACAAACAGTGCCAGCCATAATCCGGCACCCAGCGTGCGCAACAAGTCCTTCATCGCCGGGCGCATACCCTTGGTTTGTTAAAATCCGAGTTCATTAAAGTGCGCGATCGCTGCATGCGCCGGCGCCGCAACGCCGCCTTCGCGTAGCACCTGTACGGTACGCCATCCTGCCTCGCGAGCGGCATCCAACTCGGCGCCGATATCGGATAAAAACAGGATCTGATCGGCAGGCGCGCCGATGGCCAAAGCGATCCGTCGGTAGGATTCTGCCTCGCGTTTTGCGCCTATCGTGGTGTCGAAGTGCGCGCGAAACATCGTGCGTAAATCACCGGCCTCGGTATGGCCAAAGTACAGTTTCTGCGCATGGATTGAGCCAGAGGAGTACACATACATCGGCAGACCTTCGGCATGCCAGCGTTGTAATGCTGTGATCGCGTCTGCATACACATGCGCTTTGAATGCGCCACTGGCAAAGGCTTGCTCCCAAACCAAACCTTGCAATGCTTTAAGTGCGGTGTGTTTGCGATCCGCATCAATCCACGACCACAAAGCCGCGATCACCGCCGGCAAGTTGTCTGGCGTGGTGTGAATCTCGTGCGCAATGGCGCTGATCCACGGCGCGACAGCGGGATCTTCAGCGTGGCTGCGCAGAAAATCCGGCAACGCATCGCGCGAATACGGGAACAGCACCTTTTGCACAAAAGCGATATCGCTAGTGGTGCCTTCGATGTCGGTGACCAGAGCAGCGGGACGTGCGGTCATGGCGAGAATCCTGTCTGCATCTGGTCAAGCCGCGTAAACCTCGAAGCAATCTCATTCCCGGTGAAATTGGCGACCCAACCCGCCGGATTGGTAAATACTCGGATGGCGACAAAATAAGGTTCTGGGCCCATATCGAACCAATGCCGCGTGCCGGCGGGCACGCCAATGAGGTCGTCCTTTTCGCAGAGAATCTCGTACACCTGATTTGCCAGATGCAAAGTGAACAAGCCGCGGCCGGCGACGAAAAACCGCACCTCGTCTTCCGCGTGGGTGTGCTCGTTAAGAAACTTCTGCCGCAACATCGTTTTGTCTGGATGATCAGGATTCAGGCTAATCACATCGAATGCCACGTAACCGGCTTCGCTCAGCAAACGATCGATATCTGAGCGATAGGCCGCGATCACGGTCTCCGCGGGGGCCCCCGCTGCTAAATCCGCACCCGCATTCCAGCGCTCAAAGCGCACGCCGACCGCGTTAAGCTGCGTTTGGATCGCTGCAAAATCCACACTATCAAACTGTGCCTGATCAGGCTGGTCTTCGCGGTAGGTGCGTAAACGCGTCATCGCTGCATTTTCCTCAGTTCTAATTCGCAGTTCAGCAGGAATTCGAAGGCGTCTAGGTGACGCCGTGCCTCCAGCATATCTTTACCCCAGGTGTAGATGCCGTGGCCGTCGATCAAATAGCCGTGTGCGGTGGGCTGGGCATTCAGATGCGGGGCGATCCATTGCGCGAGTTCGCGCATGTCCTGACTGTTGTTGAACACCGGCAACTGCATGACTGCGTCGTGCGTGTCATATCCGGCGAAGGCCTTCAGTAACTCGTAACCGGCCAATGGCACAAAGCCGTTTGCCGCCCACAACCGACTGGCCAGCGTCTGCGCCAGAGAATGGGTATGCAAAACAGCGCCCATATTTGGGTAACGTTCATAAATTTGACAGTGCAACAAGGTTTCCGCGGACGGCCGCGCAGCGGTTTCTACCGCGTTACCCTCCAAATCGCAGACCATCACATCGTCTGCGGTCAACTGGCCTTTATCCCGACCGGACACGGTCACCGCGATGCGCGTCGCCGACAGACGCATCGAAAAGTTACTACTGGTTGCGGGTGTCCAGCCGCGCTGGGCAAAATCACGGCCGGCTTCGACAATCTGGCGGGCGGCTTGCGCGAACTGACTCGGCGTAAAATCGCTCATGTGTGTCCTCTCTGCAAACGAGAATGATTCGCGATACTTCTGCGAACGTCGGGGAAATATAACCGAGCGTGCAGACATCTACGTCATTTGACGTCTGTCATGCTGCAGTTCAGCTGAGCGGTACAGAATAGCGGTCTGCACTATCGCAGCGCCTCTCACTCAAAAAGGAAGTCCTCATGTCGCAACAAAATTTTGATGCAACCCGTCGTCGTTTCTTTGGCCAAGTCGCCGCTGCGGGTGGCGTAGTGGTCGGCGCCAGTTTGGCGAATAGCGCTTTTGCACAAGGCGCCTTGCCAGAATTGGGTGAAGCCGAACCCACCGCCGCAGCCCTAGGATACAAAGCCGACACCAGCAAGGTCGATGGCGCCAAGTACCCGAACCACAAGCCTGAGCAGAACTGCGCGAATTGCAATCTGGTGCAAGGCAAAGATGGCGACGCGCTGCGCCCGTGCGCCATCTTCCCTGGCAAGTCGGTCACCGCGAAAGGCTGGTGCGCTGCATACGTGCCGAAAGCTTAAGTACAACACGGCATGCCGGCAGCGTTTTTTGCGCTGTCGGCGGCTAGACTGATGCCTACTTTGGGCCGACGTCTGCATGTTTGACACCCTTTCCAGTCACACCGCAGTGCTCTTCGGCTTGCTTTGTGGACTGCTGATCGCGATTTCTGCCGCTGCATGGTGGAACTCGCGCCGGCTCAGCGAGCGCGTCGCCGCGGCCTTAGCGGCACGCGATCCAGAAATCGACGCGCTAGAGACGCGCATCGCAGAACTGCGCCAGACCATCGCCGCCCGCGACGAAAACTTGGCGCGTGAACGCGAGCGCAGCGCCCGTTACGAGCAGCATGCGCAAGTGCTGATGCGCGAGCAGGCAGAACTGCGCGGGCGTCTGGTGCGCCTGGACGCCGCCGAACAACTGCTTAAGCTGCGTGAGTCGGAACTCGCTGATTTACGTGAACGCTTGGCGCAAGCCATGGTCAGCGCCAGCCGCCTTGAGACCCGACTGGTCGATGAAATGCGTGCGGCGGCTGATAAATTGGATTTTATCGGGCGTGTGCGCGGCGAATTTAGCGATGCGTTTAAGTCATTGGCCGCCGATGTTTTGCACGAAAAGAGCCAGCGCTTGCTGAGCGATAACGCGGCGCAGATCGGCGGTTTGCTGAATCCGGTACGCGAACAATTGAAATCCTTTCAGGAAGCCGTGCAACTCGCCTATGTGCAGGAATCACGCGAGCGCAGTTTGCTGGCGCACGAAATCGATGCGTTGCGGGTGCTCAACCAACAACTGAGTGGCGAAGCGCTCAATTTGACACGCGCTCTGCGCGGTGACACGCGGGTGCAAGGCGCCTGGGGCGAGTTGATCCTATCGCGCCTATTGGAGGCCTCAGGCCTCGTTGAGGGCCGCGAATTTACCACGCAGGTGGTGTTGCGCGATGAGGTTGGTGGCCGGCCGCGACCAGATGTCATCGTGCATTTGCCCTTGCAGCGCGATTTGATTATCGATGCCAAAGTGTCCTTGACGGCTTACGAGCGCAGTGTCTCGGTGAGCACGGAGGCCGAGCAACAGCGCGCGATCGTCGAACATCTGGCCTCCTTGCGCCGCCACATCGATGACTTGGCTTTACGCGATTACAGCGCCTTATTGAACGGCCGCGCGCTGGACTTTGTGCTGCTCTTTGTGCCGATTGAGTCGGCCATTAGCGTGGCCGTCAGCGCCGATGTCGGACTCTACGAGTACGCGTTGACCCGCAATATTGCGATTGTTTCGCCATCCACGCTGTTGGCAACGCTGCGTGCGGTCAGCCACTTGTGGAAGCAGGAACAACGCAACCGCAACGCACAAGAAATCGCCCAACGCGCCGGCAAGTTGTATGACAAATTTGTCGGTTTTATTGAAGATCTGGACAGCGCACGCCACGCGCTGTCAAAAGCGCAAAACGAACTGGATCAAGCCTATGCCAAGCTGAGTACTGGCAAGGGCAATCTGGTGCGCCAAACCGAACAACTGCGCGAACTCGGCGCACGCCACCAACGGTCCTTGCCGGCCGATTTGGCGGCGGATGCGGATAGTGACGAAGGCTGAGCGCTGCATTCAGGCTAGCATCCGCCGCCCACCTGGAGAATTTTGATGACTTCTTTGCGCGATCAAACCTTATTTATCACTGGCGGTTCGCGCGGTATTGGCGAGGCGATTGCCCTGCGCGCCGCGCGCGATGGCGCCAACATCGTGCTCGCCGCAAAAACCGAGCACGAGCATGCGAAGCTGCCCGGCACCATTTATTCGGTCGCCAAGGCAATTGAGGCCGCCGGCGGCAAAGCACTGCCGATCCGCTGCGACATCCGGGTCGATGCAGATGTGCATCACGCCGTCGCCGAGGCGCTGAAAACCTTCGGTGGCATCGATATCTTGGTCAACAACGCCAGCGCCATAAGCTTGACCGGTACGCTGGAGACGCCGATGAAACGCTTCGATTTGATGTTCGGCGTCAACGTACGTGGCACCTTCCTAGTCAGCCAGACCTGCATCCCGCACCTGTTGAAATCTGCCAATCCACACATCTTGACGCTCGCTCCACCGCTCAATATGGACCCAGCCTGGTTTGCACCACACACTGCCTACACGATGGCCAAATACGGCATGAGCCAGTGCGTACTGGGTATGGCCGCCGAGTTTGCCGCAGCGGGCATTGCGGTCAACGCCTTGTGGCCGCGCACGGTTATCCATACCGCTGCGCTGGCGATGATTCCAGGGGTTGACCCGCAGCGCTGTCGCACGCCGCAGATCATGGCTGACGCGGCCCACGCCGTACTTACCACGCCGAGCCGCCAACGCACCGGTCAGTTTTTGATAGACGACGAGGTATTGCGGCTGATTGGCGTCACTGACTTCGAGCAGTACGCCGTGCAGCCGGGAATGGAACTGTTGCCGGATTTGTTTCTTTGAACACCGATTGCACAATCCAAAGGATTCCACATGTCATTGACTAACGCTCTGTCCAATCACGACGCCTTTATCGCTGCGCAGCGCGTCATTCCGGGCGGCGTTAATTCGCCGGTACGCGCATTCAAACAAGTGGGCGGTGAACCCTTTTTTGTGGCGCGCGCGCAAGGCGCTTATTTGTGGGATATCGAAGGCAATCGTTATATTGATTACATCGGCTCCTGGGGGCCGATGATTGCAGGCCACGCTCATCCGGCGGTGGTTAAAGCCGTGCAAGACAGCGCAGCGCTGGGCATGAGCTTCGGCTGTCCTAATCCGTTAGAAACCGAACTGGCACGCGAAATAATTAAATTGGTGCCGGGCATTGATTTGCTGCGTTTCGTGTCCTCGGGTACTGAAGCGTGTCTATCCGCCATTCGATTAGCGCGCGGTTATAGCGGTCGCGATCGTATCCTTAAATTCGCCGGGTGTTATCACGGTCACGGCGATTCGTTTCTGGTCAAAGCGGGCAGTGGCGTTTTGACTTTGGGATTACCCAATTCGCCTGGCGTGCCCAAAGCGCTTGCTGACTTAACGATGACCGCTGATTACAACGATTTGGATCAAGTGCGGGCGATATTTAAAGAAGTGGGGCATGAAATCGCCGCATTGATCGTCGAGCCGATCGCCGGCAATATGAATATGATCGTGCCGCTGCCCGGTTTTTTACAGGGTTTGCGGGAGGTCTGCGATGAATATGGCACGGTATTTATCATCGATGAAGTCATGACCGGCTTTCGGGTGGCCCGTGGTGGTGCGCAGGAGGTTTATGGTGTTACCGCAGACCTCACCACCTTCGGAAAGGTGATTGGCGCCGGCATGCCGGTAGGTGCTTACGGCGGCAAACGCGCCATTATGGAGCGTATCGCACCCTTAGGTCCGGTCTATCAAGCCGGGACTTTATCCGGCAATCCGGTCGCTATGGCCGCCGGTTTGGCTAATTTAGCCTTAATCCAGGAACCCGGTTTTTTTGACAATCTGCGCCTGCGCACCGTGCAATTATGTCAAGGATTGGAGCAGGCCGCAGCCGCGGTGGGTATTCCGCTGCAGACGCTCTCGATTGGTGGCATGTTCGGATTTTTCTTCAGCCGCGAACCGGTCACCAGCTTTGCTGGCGCGCAAGCCTGCGATATCGAACAATTCAAACGCTTTTTCCACGCCTGTTTGAAACGCGGTCTGTATTTTGCGCCGAGTGCCTACGAATGTGGTTTCACGTCCAGCGCGCATGACGAAGCAGTGATCGCAGAAACCTTAAAAATTGCGGCGGCAGCTTTCGCTGAAATTGCGGCTTAGATTTCTCGCATCCGGACCAATTCAGAATGACTACAAGCTTGGCTGAAGCAAATCTACCCGGACTGACCCGTATTCATCGGGGCAAAGTGCGAGATGTCTATGCCTTAGCAAATCAACGCTTGTTAATGGTTGCCAGCGACCGATTATCGGCGTTCGACGTTATCTTGCCCGATCCAATCCCCGGAAAGGGCGAGATTCTTACCGAGATGTCCAACTTCTGGTTTGCTTTGACCAGCGATATTTGTCCAAATCACCTCACTGGCATTGATCCACTCAGCGTATTGCCGGAAGGCGTTGATGGCGCATTGTACGCACGTCGTAGCGTGGTAGCGCGCCAGCTTAAAGCCATTCCGGTGGAAGCCATCGCGCGCGGTTATTTGATTGGCTCGGGTTGGAAGGAATACCAAGCGCGTGGCAGTGTCTGTGGCATTAAACTGCCCGCGAATATAGAAATGGCGGGTGAATTGCCGGAAGCCATCTTTACGCCGTCCACCAAAGCGGCGGTGGGTGACCATGATCAAAATATTGGTTTTGACCGTGTGGTTCAGTTGATTGGCGCAGAGTTGGCTGAGCAGGTGCGCGATGTAACTTTGCGCTTGTATGCGCACGCACGGCGCTATGCGGCAGCCCGCGGCATTCTGATTGCAGACACCAAATTTGAGTTTGGTCTGGATGAAAACGGTGTTTTGCGCGTGATGGATGAAATTCTCACGCCAGATTCCTCGCGCTTTTGGCCGGCGGCAGACTGGCATCCAGGATCTAATCCACCCTCGTTCGACAAACAGTTTGTGCGTGACTATCTGGAAACCCTAGACTGGAATAAACAAGCGCCGGGGCCGCGCGTGCCGGCGGACATCATTGAGGGAACCAGAGCGCGTTATGCGCAGGCGCTGCATTTGCTGACCGTATCCGGATTATTGTGAGTCTGTCGGCTGAACGTTTAGTTGCATTAGCGGCTTTTGCGAGCGCTCACTTGGGCGTGCTCACTGAGGCGCCCGCCGCGGCGTCTGCAGATGCCAGCTTTCGCAGCTATTGGCGCGTGCGGCGAGGTGAAACCAGTTGGATCGTCATGGATGCGCCGCCAGACAAAGAAGATACTGGTCCCTTCATAGATATCGCACGACGTCTACGTGCCGCCGGCCTTAATGCGCCGGATATCATCGCACAGGATTGCAAACAGGGATTTTTGTTGCTCAGCGATCTGGGCACCCGCACCTATTTGCCCGAATTAAGTGAGCTGCTGGTTGATTCTCTCTACGCTGATGCGCTTTTCGCATTGTTGCAGATGCAAACCAAAGTGCAGACCCAGGAATTGCCCGCTTACGACGCAACGCGGCTGCGTAATGAGATGGAACTGTTCGAAACCTGGTTTCTGCGGTGCCATTTGCGTTATGAATGCACGCTTAGTGATTCGCAGTTGATCGAAGGCTGCATGGAGCGTTTGTTAGATAGTGCGGCGGAGCAGCCCCGGGTGTTTGTGCACCGCGATTACCATTCGCGAAACTTGATGGTGGTGCCCGGCGCCAATCCTGGCATTATTGATTTTCAAGACGCCGTGAGTGGTCCAATTACCTACGACTTGGTTTCGCTGCTGAAGGATTGTTATATTCAATGGCCGCTGAGCCGTGTGTACGGCTGGGCGGAACAGTATCGACAACAATTACTCAGTGCCGGCGTGCTCGAGGTCGGCAGCACCCGCTGGCGACGTTGGTTCGATTGGATTGGTTTGCAGCGCCATTTGAAGGTGCTGGGAATCTTCGCCCGCCTAAATTACCGCGACGGCAAATTCGCCTATCTCAATGATCTGCCGCTGGTGCTGGATTACACCTTAACCGTCTGCGCTCGTTATGGCGAGTTAGCCGCATTTGGCGAATGGCTAGAGCGAATTACTCGTGGCGTCGATTTGCGGCTAGGAAAAACATAAGCCATGATTTTCCTATCGCGGCAGCATTGAACCAACAGCCAACCATAGTTCCGTTCAGAACTTTTTCCGCAAAGCCTCGCTACGCCGCGCGCGTATCCATTCTAAACGCTCTTTGATCTTGCTTTCCATGCCACGTTCGACGGGTTGGTAGAGCACCTGTTCGCCCAACTCGGGTGGGAATCCACGTTGATCAAAGGCGATGCCGAGTTCGGATTCGTGATCGTATTGGTAGTCTTTGCCATAACCCAGGCCTTTCATGAGTTTGGTGGGTGCATTGCGTAGCTCCATGGGTACCGGCAGGCTGCCTGCTGATTCCACTAATGCACGCGCCGCTTTGTGCGCCATATACGCTGCGTTGCTTTTTGCCGCTACTGCTAGATACAGGACTAATTGGGCCAGCGCCACTTCACCTTCCGGTGAGCCCAAGCGTTCGTAAGTTTGCCAAGCATCCACGGCTAAACCCAAGGCGCGTGGATCGGCGTTGCCGATATCTTCACTGGCAAAGCGTGTTAATCGACGGGCGAGGTAATTCGGGTCGCATCCCCCGTCGAGCATTCGGCAAAACCAATAGAGCGCTGCGTCTGCATTGGAGCTGCGCAGCGTTTTGTGCAGTGCTGAAATTTGATCGTAAAAGGCCTCACCGCCTTTATCGAAACGCCGAAAACTCTCGGTCACCACACTTTTCAGTAGCTCCAGCGTTAACTCACCACCATCGTCAACCTGATCGGCGGCAATATCGAGCAAGGTAAGCGCGCGCCGCACATCCCCGTCCGCCACTTCGGCTAGTCGCTCCAACGCGGCAGGTTCCGCCCGCAATGCCCGAGCGCCTAAGCCGCGTTCGCTGTCGCTCAACGCACGCTGCATCGCGGCGATCAATTCATCCGCGGCGACCGATTTGAGCACATGCACCCGACAGCGCGACAACAGCGCGGAATTGACCTCGAACGATGGGTTCTCGGTAGTCGCGCCGATCAGCGTGATCGTGCCGTCTTCAACGTGCGGCAGAAAAGCGTCTTGTTGCGCTTTATTGAAGCGGTGCACTTCGTCTACAAACAACACCGTGCGCTTGCCCATTTGTCGATTGTTTTTTGCTGCAGCGACGGCAGCACGCACTTCAGCAACCCCGACCAGCACCGCCGACATCGCGATGAAGTCGGCATCGCTGGCAGAGGCGCTGAGCCGTGCCAGCGTGGTTTTTCCGCAGCCCGGCGGCCCCCACAAAATCATCGAATAAGGCCGCCCGGCTTGCAGCGCTTTACGCAGCGGTTTGCCCGGCGCCAACAGCTGGGCTTGGCCGACAATCTCATCAAGCGTGCGCGGCCGCATGCGCTCGGCAAGTGGCACGCTGGGCGAATTGAGCGCTGAACGGGGCAGGTCGATGGTGGTCTTCAATGAGTGGCGTATCCGCTTGCGACGCAATTCTAGCGTTAAGCGGGTTGTTTCATGATTTTGCGTGGTGAAAAACGTCAGCGCACAGCGCCGACCCACAGGAGCAGAAGCCTTTGCTGGGTTCGATCTGTAATCGAACGCTGCTCCCGCACCATGCAGGAAAAGCGTCAGCGCACAGCGCCGACCCACCAGAATCCGTGTCTTGTCCTCCACCGTTTGATTCCGGCTGGGCGAAATGACTGTGACCATGGATCACCACATCACTTTGACTCGCGCCGATCGGAACATCGGAATCTGTGCCGGCGCACTTGAAGCGAGCTTGCCCTACAATGCTCGCTCTTACGGTTTATTCGGGCTGCGTCATGGCTGGCAAGTTGTTCATTAAAACCCACG
>CAZLSB010000005.1:0-38562 GCA_964561825.1 uncultured Xanthomonas sp. | reverse complement strand
TCGCTGGGCGATCAAGGGACAAGCGAGGGCGCGTGCAATTTATGAAATATCAGGGTTAATTGGCGACGGCCAAATAGGCTGCCCACCCAACTCAAGCCCGCATGTACGCGGGTTTTTGCTTAGCACTCAACTTACCGCTGACGAACCAACAAAGAGGCAAAAAAACCATGTCTACCCAATTCGACGTCATCGTTATCGGTGCCGGTCCGGCCGGTTATGTCGCCGCTATTCGCGCCGCGCAGCTCGGTTTGTCTAGCGCCTGTGTGGATGACTTTATCGGCAAAGATGGCAAGCCGGCGTTGGGTGGTACCTGCTTGAATGTCGGCTGCATTCCATCAAAAGCGCTGCTGGAATCGACCAAACAGTTTCATGCGTTGACGCATAGTTTCAAAGATCACGGCATCACGGCCAGCGAGCCGGCCATTGATGTGCCAGTGATGATCGGCCGCAAAGACAAAATCGTAAAGCAGCTAACCGGTGGCATCGCGACGCTGTTCAAGGCCAATAAGGTCAAGAGTTATGCCGGGCGTGGCAAATTGCTGGCCGGCAAACAGGTCGAAGTCACTGCCTTGGATGGCACGGTGGAGATCATCAGCGCGCGCCATGTCATTCTGGCGGCCGGTTCGATCCCCATTCAGATTCCCGGCATTCCCTTCGATGGCACCCATGTGGTCGACAATGTGGGCGCCTTGAACATCAGCGCGGTGCCCAAGCGATTTGGCGTGATTGGCGCTGGCGTTATCGGTTTGGAAATGGGCAGCGTTTGGAAGCGCATTGGGTCGGAAGTCACTATTTTAGAAGCGCTGCCCGATTTTCTCGGCTTGGTAGACGCCGATATCTCCCGCGTTGCGGCGCGCGAATACAAAAAACAGGGTTTGGATATCAAATTGGGCTGCAAAGTGACGGCCGCGGTGGTCGTCGGTGATGAAGTGCAGATCAGCTACACCGACGCCAGCGGCGCTGCGCAGCAATTGCTGGTCGACACGCTTCTGGTCTCGGTTGGCCGTCGCGCGCACACCAAAGGTTTGTTGGCCGATGACAGCGGTGTGGATTTGAATGCGCGCGGTCAGATTGAGGTGGACGCGCACAATCGCACCAGCGCGGCGGATGTGTGGGCGATTGGCGACTGCGTACGCGGCCCGATGCTGGCGCACAAAGGATCCGAAGAAGGCATCGCAGTGGCGGAGTTAATCGCTGGCAAAGCAGGTCACGTCAACCTGGATACCATCCCGTGGGTGATCTATACCGAGCCGGAAATTGCGTGGGTCGGCAAAACCGAACAAGAGTGCAAAGACGCCGGCATTCCAGTGAAAACCGGCAGCTTCCCGTTTGCGGCGATTGGCCGGGCGATGGCGATGAACGAGGCCTACGGTCAGGTCAAGGTGATCGCCCATGCCGAAACCGATCGTGTACTCGGCGTGCATATGATCGGCCCGATGGTGTCTGAACTCATCGCCGAATGCGTGGTGGCGATGGAGTTCCAAGCCTCCAGCGAAGATCTGGCGCGCATTTGTCACGCACACCCGACGCTCTCTGAGGCCATTCACGAAGCGGCGCTGGGCGTCGACAAACGCGCCATTCATCGCGCCAATTGAGCGCGCCCGCCGGGGCCCGTGTGAGTTCCGGTGCGCGCCGCAGGCTGATCGGCGTCGCTGGACTGCGTTCCGACAAGCAGATTGATATTGGTGAATAGCCCGCCACTGCAGGTACGTGCCCGTGAGGTGCCGGCGATCGCGCTCAACCTGGCGCGCGCCGTGCCGCTGCGCATCGCACAGATATTGGCTGCGCGTGGCGTTGCCAGCGTCGACGAGATTGATCTCAAACTGGCCGGATTGCGGGCGTTGACCGGTTTGCAGGGTTTGGCGGTCGCGGCGCGTCGCCTGGCCGATGCGGTTTGTGCGGGCGAACGCATTCTGGTCGTCGGTGATTTCGACGCCGATGGCGCGACCGGCACGGCGGTTGCGGTGCGCGGTTTGCGCATGCTCGGCGCGCGCGACGTGCATTTTGCCGTGCCTGATCGCCAACGTCATGGGTATGGCTTGTCGCCGGGTTTGGTCGACGAACTGTGCGCGCTGCGACCGGCGGTGTTGGTCACGGTCGATCAAGGCACGTCTAGTGTGGCGGGTGTGGCGCGCGCCTGTTTGGCCGGCATTGATGTCTTGGTGACTGATCACCATTTGCCGGGGCCGCAACTTCCGGCGGCGCTGGCGATCGTCAATCCTAACGCGGGCGCGGCGGCCCATCCGTTGGCGGCATTGGCCGGCGTGGGCGTGGTCTTTCATGTGCTCGCCGCGCTGCGCGCCGAATTGAGCGCTCGAGGTGCGTTGCTCGCGCCAGTGCAATTGGCGGGTTTGCTTGATCTAGTCGCGCTCGGCACCGTTGCCGATCTGGTGCCACTGGATCGTAACAATCGAATTTTGGTGGCTGAAGGACTACGGCGTATCCGCGCCGGCCGCGCCAGTGCCGGTTTGGCCGCGTTGATCGAAAGCGCCGGTCGCGATCCGCGGCAATTGAATGCGGGTGATTTGGGCTTTCAGATTGGTCCACGCTTGAACGCCGCCGGTCGTTTGGACGATATGGCGCTGGGCATTCGTTGCCTGGTCACCGACGATATCGACGAATCGCGCGAATTAGCCGCGCAATTGTCGGAACTCAATCGCGAACGGCGCACATTGCAAGCCGATATGGAGCGCGAGGCGACAGCCATAGTGGAGGTGTTGCTAAGCACGCGCGATGGCGCCTTGCCCGCCGCACTGATTGTGTCTGACCCCAATTGGCATGCCGGCGTGGTTGGGCTGGTCGCCAGTCGGTTGACCGAACGCCTGCACCGGCCGACCTTGGCCTTGGCGCCGGCCAGCCCAGGCGCGGCCGAATGGCGCGGTTCCGGGCGCTCGGTATCCGGATTTCACCTGCGTGACGCACTGGTCGAGTTGGATCGACGCCATCCTGGTTTGTTGACCCGCTATGGCGGCCACGCGATGGCAGCGGGCTTGTCGATCGATATGGCGCAGCTGCCGGCTTTGGCGGCGGCATTTGAAGCCGTCGCCGACACCTTGCTCGACGAGGGGCTGCGCACCCGCACGGTGTGGACCGACGGCCCGTTGGCCGCCTACGAGTTTTCCCTAGACCTCGCCCATGCGATTGAAGCCGCTGGCCCTTTTGGCCAAGCATTCGCAGAACCACTTTTTGACAATCTATTCACCGTAGTGGAGCGCCGGATCATCAAGGGCAAACACTTGAAAATGCGCCTCAGTCCGAAGGACGCCCGCGGCACGAGCGTCGATGCTATTTGGTTCTCCGCACCACAAGTCTTTTTGGATGACACGCCCGCCAAGCTGCGCCTGCTCTATCAATTGGCCGTCGAACGTTGGCAAGGCATTGAATCGCTGAGCGTGCGCGTGCGCCATGGTTTCGCGGTCTAGCCTTGGCGCGATCTACTTTGACTGCGGTTCCGCTGGCTCCGCAATGCGCGCAGCACGGAACCAGCGTGCCGCGAAGAATTGCGGTGACAGGTCGCGGATTCGCGCCAGTTGCTCGGCTTTTAGGTGCTCGCGCACCCACAATCGGGCAGCGATGTTTTGATCGAGCATCGTGGTCAACAAGCTTTGTAGATTTCTCACGTGAAAGCGCCGGATATCTGCGCTGGGGACCTTGGGATCGCGCAGCATTTGTAATTGCGTGCGCCGGATGGTGCGCAATTGCCGTTGCGCCACTTGGTAGTTGCGCTCCAATTTGTGTAGTTCCGGTGTCAGCGCGGCGCCTTCAGCGGCGGTCAAACCCAGGCCCGCTAAGACCTCGGGACGTTCCCACCAACCACGCATGTCGATATTTGATGGAGTCGCGACAGGCGACGGCGCTGCGGGTGCGGCAGGTTCGGGAATGATCGGTGCAGGCAAAGCGATCACTGGCGCTGGGATGAGCACCGGTTCAGATGGCGCAGATGCCGGCGAGCAGGCGCTGCACAGCAAAACGACCATCAGGAAAAAGACGCTGCGCTTGCATCGAGAGAACATTAGAGGCATCTCAGCTTGCGGGGCACCGGCATTCTTGCGCTAGCGGTTTGCACCACAGGGCGGCAAACTGGATGCGCAGCGCGCAAAATTTTGCAACGCAACTGCAAAGCTGGCCTATTCACGAGACTGCTGTTAATCTCCGTCCCCTTTCCGTCGACCTAGTGTCGACCTTACAGTAGAACTGGAGATTAAAATGGGTCGTGGCGACAAACGCAGCCGTAAAGGCAAGATTTTCAAGGGCTCCTACGGCAATAGTCGTTTGCATCACGCCAAGAAGGCGGCGGTTGCAGCGCCAGTAAAAGCTGTCAAGAAGGCTTGATTTACTGAAGAGCGCTTGCAGAGCGGAGCCCGCTCCGGTTTGCGCTCGCGCTCAAGCTTTCCTAGACCGGGGCTTGCTCCCCGGCTTTCGAGCGGGGCTTGCTCCGCTGGCGCTTCCTCCGCTCCTTTCGTTTTAGCTTTAGCAGCGGAGCTTCCTCCGCTGCTCTGGTCTTTGCTTCGCTCAGCGTTGCTCCGCACGGTGATAAATAACCGTGCCGCCCGCAACCACTTCACGGGCCAGCGTGCCGCCAATCCAATAGGCCAAGTCGGCGGGTGTTTCGGCGTCCCAGTGCACAAAATCGGCGCGTTTGCCGGGTGCCAGCGTGCCATGCGTATCTTGCAGGCCAAGCGCTTTGGCGGCGTGCCGGGTCGTTGCGTGCAGCGCCTCATCCACTTGCAGATCGAACAAACTGATCGCCAAATGCATCGCGGTACGCAGCGACAACAGCGGCGAGGTGCCCGGATTGAGATCAGTGGCGACCGCCATGGCGACGCCAGCGGCGCGTAGAGCAGATACCGGGGGCTTTTGCTGCTCCTTCAATACCAAATAGGCGCCGGGCAATAACACCGCCACGCTGTCCGCTGCGGCTAGCGCAGCAATGCCATCCGCGTCGGTGTATTCCAAATGATCAGCGGATAGCGCGTGGTACTGCGCGGCGAGCGCGGCGCCGTGCTGATTGCTCAGTTGATCGGCGTGCAAGCGCACCGGCAATTTAAGTGCTTGCGCCGCCGCGAACAGGGCGCCCACTTCATTGCTATCAAACGCGATTCCTTCGTGATACGCGTCAACCGCGTCTATCAATCCTTCGCTGGCCAGTTGCGGCAACCAAACGTCGATAGCGTCCCGCACATAACTCGCGCGATCGCCGGCCTCAGGGGGCAGGGCATGCAGTGCCAAATAACTGGTGCGCACCGTAATACCCAGACTGCGGCCTAATCGCCTCGCGACTTTCAACATCTTGCGCTCGGTGTCCAGATCGAGCCCGTAACCGCTTTTGATCTCGATACTGGTCACGCCATCGGCGATCAGTTGGCGCGCGCGTGCCGCCGCTAGTGCGTACAAATCATCGACGCTCGCGTTGCGTGTCGCGCCGACGCTGCGCGCAATGCCGCCGCCTTGCGCGGCAATCTGTGCATAACTGACGCCCGCCAATCGTTGCCGGTATTCGTCAGCGCGGCTGCCCGCAAACACCAAGTGGGTGTGGCAATCGATTAACCCCGGTGTCACCAGCCCTTGCGCATAACGCTTGACCTCGCGCGCCAGTCGCGAGGGCGCATCGGCCAGGGCGTTGGCTGGGCCGATATAGCTAATGCGGCCGCCCTGCACGGCAATCGCGGCATCCTCGATCAGATCCAGGCTGCTCCCGCCCGGCCACAGCCGCGGTATTAGCCACAAACAATCCCACATGAGCGCTCCCCGCGTAACATTGCCAATTGAGATAAACGAGATAGCACATGAATCTGGGTCACTGCGACTATGCATTGCTGCCAGATGGTTGGCACGCCAATGTCAGCTTGAGTGTGGATAAGACCGGACGCTGGTCGGCGATCGCAACCAATGTGCCGCGCGGCGAATGCCCGCGGCTTGGGCGTTATGTGATCGCCGGTATGCCAAACCTGCATTCGCATGCGTTTCAACGTGCGATGGCCGGCAGCGCCGAGCGTTTTTCGCGGCCGGATGACAGCTTTTGGAGTTGGCGAGAAGCCATGTATCAACACGCCGGTCGTATTGATCCGCAAACGCTGTTTGCCGTCGCGCGCTGGTTATATGTGGAGATGCTGGAACAGGGCTACACGCGCGTTTGTGAGTTTCACTACGTGCATCACCAATCCGATGGCTCCCCGTATGCGCCAGCACAACGCATGTCGCAAGCGCTGATCGCAGCGGCAGACGAGGCCGGCATTGGCCTGACCTTGTTGCCGGTGCTCTATCAGCGCGGTGGTTTTCTCGATCAATCCTTGGCACCGCGTCAACATCGATTTCAGCACAGCGTCGAACAATTCATGCGACTCTGCGAGACCCTAGCGCAGCATGATTTGCAACCTGGCATGCGCCTGGGTGCGGCCATGCACTCTTTGCGCGCGGTGTCTGCTGACCAATTGCAACGCGTGTTGGCCAATCCGTTCTGGCGTGAGCGACCGATCCATATCCATATCGCCGAGCAGCAAGCCGAGGTGCTTGATTGCTTGGCCGTGCATCAGCGTCGACCCATCGAGCGGCTTTTTGACCTGGTCGATGTGGATGCGCGCTATTGCCTGGTGCATGCCACGCATGCCAGCGATTGGGAAAGAGGGCTGCTGGCAAAATCAAACGCCGTGGTTGGTATTTGCACGACAACTGAAGCCAATTTGGGTGATGGTGTTTTCGACTTGTCCGATTTACGCGCACGCGGTGGTCGTTGGGGTATTGGGTCTGACAGTCACATCGGATTGGATCCGCGCGAAGAATTGCGCTGGCTGGAGTACCAAGCGCGTTTGGCTTCTGGTCGCCGTACGGTACTGGCCGACGGCGCGTGTGCCGATGTCGCTGCGAATCTGTGGAACGAGGCTGTCGCCGGCGGGGCGCAGGCCTGTGGTGCCAAGGCGGGCGGCTTGCAAGTCGGCGCCGATGCTGATTGGCTGGTGCTCGACGAATGCGATCCAAGCTTGGCAGCCGTGCAGCCCGAAAACCTGATGGGCAGTTGGGTGTTTGCGCCAGCACGCCATGCGCCGAGTGTCGGCGTTGGCGGTCGCGCCATTACCGATTGCGGTCGCCACCCCAAGCGCGAGGCTTTTGTGGCTGGCTATCGTGACGCACTGCTGCAGCTCGCAGGGCGCTGAATTTATTGGTTTTCGAATCAATATGTTACATGCGTTTTTGTTTGAGTCTTTGGGCTGCTAAGCGGCAGAGAGCCAAAATTGCCTCTGCAATACTTGCCCATTCTCAGACAGCATTCAGCGCCTGCCTGCTGTAATCGTGTGAGTTGAACGCTATCAATGCCTCCACGGAGATGCTCCGATGCGCAAGTCGATTTCCTTGTTGCTGCTCGCGATGACACTTCCGGCCGTAGCTGCTGCTCAAAATCGTGCGTACGGACCGCCGGTGCCGCCAGCCGATGACAATGCCCGCTTGGTGTACGCCGATGTGCTGCAGGTCGATCCTATTTATGAGACGGTTCGCGTCGAACAGCCGCGCGAGGAGTGTTTCGACACGGGCGCGCGGCGGCCGGGCGGACGCTATGACAACACGGCGACAGGCACCATCGTAGGGGCCTTGGTTGGCGGTGCCTTAGGCAATCAGGTGGGCAAGGGCAGCGGTCGCGATGCGGCGACCATCGCTGGCGTGGTGATCGGCGGCGCGGTGGGTCGGGAAGTGGATGCCAACGATAATCCGCGCTCTGGTCGCGCCATTGAGACACGTTGTCGCGTGGTAGAAGCAGGTTACGACGAGCGTCGCATCGCCGGTTACGACGTCGAATACCGCTATCGTGGTGAGGTATTTTTCTCGCGCTTAGGTTATGACCCAGGCGAAAAATTGCGGGTACGGGTATCGATAGAGCCGGTTGATCCTTAATCGTTTGGGTTAGCCGCTGCACGTTTTTCGACCTGCCAATCGCAAAACCGCTGGGCACGTTGAGGTTCAACCTACCTCCGCTGGTTTGCGCTATCCCCGTTATTGACTATGGCGCGGTCGGGGCAAAATGCCCAGCGCCTAATTATTCGAATGCACAAGCCTACCGTGTCACGGCGGGCTCCCCTATGCTGCACCGCATCAAGCCCTGAGTGGAGCTTCTCGTGAGCCGTGCTTTTAATTTCAGCGCCGGTCCTGGCGCGTTGCCCGAATCTGTATTGCGTCAAGCGCAAGAAGAAATGCTGGAATGGCGCGATGCGCGCGCCTCGGTGATGGAAATTAGCCATCGCGATAAATCCTTTGTCGCGTTGGCAGAGGGCGCCGAAGCCCAATTGCGCGAAATCCTGGCGATCCCGAGCAACTACAAAGTCCTGTTTTTGCAGGGCGGCGCTACCGCGCAATTTGCGCTATTGCCGATGAACTTTGCGGCAGCGGATCAACCGGCTGATTACGTAGTGACGGGCGCTTGGGGCGAGAAAGCCGTTAAAGAGGCGAAAACGCTGTGCGCAGCGCGGATTGCGGCCAGCAGCGAAAGTTCGAATTTCACCACGGTGCCCGAGCTTGCCGATTGGCAGCTCAGCGACAACGCGGCGTATTTGCATGTCACGCCAAACGAAACTATTCATGGCGTCGAGTTTTACAACTTGCCCGCGCAATCAGCGCCGGTACTGGCAGATGTGTCAAGCACGATCTTGTCGCGTCCGCTGGATGTCTCGCGTTACGGGGTGTTGTACGCCGGCGCGCAGAAGAATATCGGACCGTCCGGCATTACCGTGATGATCGTTCGCGAGGATTTGCTGGAGCGCAAACCACGGCCCATACCGCAAATTTTGAGCTACAAGGCGCACGCCGAGAATGGCTCAATGCTCAATACGCCGCCAACGTTTGGTTGGTACGTCGCTGCGCTGGTTTTCGAGTGGATTAAGGCGCAGGGCGGATTAGCGGTGCTGGGTGCGCGCAATGAGCGCAAAGCCACGGCGCTCTATCACGCCATCGACAACTCGGGCGGTTTCTACACCAACCATGTCGACAGCCGTTATCGCTCGTGGATGAACGTGCCCTTCATTCTGCAGAAAGCCGAACTCGATGGCCGTTTCTTGAAAGGCGCAGAGGCTGCCGGTTTGCTCGGTTTGAAAGGACACCGTGCGGTCGGCGGTATGCGCGCCAGTATCTACAACGCGACCGGCGAAGACGCAGTGGCTGTGCTAATCGACTACATGCGCGAGTTCCAACGGGTGAATGGCTAAGTAACGGGGAATGGCGGGCGAAGCCCACGCGACAGATCAGTCGCCAATGGCGAACGCCGAGCGGCTATGCCGCCGGGACGGATAGAAGCACCGAATAGGCGCGACGTCGGAGCGATTCGACTCGTCCATCCCGAGCTTCATGAGCCGCATCTACCCAAGTTTTGTGTCCCGTAGCTAGTGGTCGCGCGCCAGTGGCGCCAGCAGATCCGCTCTCAAACTTTTCTCAGCATTTCGGAATAACCCCATGTTCAAAATTCGCACCTACAACAAGATTTCAGTCACTGGCACCTCACGCTTGCCGCAAGGCAAATACGAGATTGGCGACAAGCTTGAAAACCCGGACGCCATTTTGGTGCGCTCGGCTGATTTGCACAGCATCGTGGTCAATCCGCAGTTAAAGGCGGTCGCTCGGGCCGGCGCTGGCACCAACAATGTGCCGGTCACCGAGCTCAGCAAACACGGTGTAGTGGTATTCAACGCACCAGGCGCCAATGCCAACGCAGTCAAAGAGCTGGTGCTCGCCGGCATGCTGATGGCGGTGCGCAATCTGCCCGAGGCGCTGGCCTTTGTACGCAGTTTGGACGCCAACGATGCGCAGTTGGAACACAAAGTGGAAGACGGCAAAAAACGCTTCGTTGGCACTGAGGTCGTCGGCCGTACGCTCGGTGTAGTCGGCTTGGGTGCGATCGGTGTGCGCGTGGCCAACGCCGCCAAGGGTATCGGTATGCGGGTGATTGGATTTGACCCGCATATGACGGTCGATGGCGCTTGGCAATTGTCGAGTGATGTCGATAAAGCGGGCAGCTTAGGCGAAGTGCTGGCGGAATCGGATTTCATCTCCTTGCATGTACCACTCAACACGGCAACCCGCGGCACTATCAATGCAGCAGCCTTGAGCAGCGCGCGCGATGGTTTGGTACTGATGAACTTCGCTCGCGAAGGCGTGGTTGACGAAGAATCGGTCATCGCCGCATTAGACAGTGGCAAACTGGGTTATTACGTCACCGACTTCCCGACGCCGCGCACCATTGGCCATGCCAAAGTGATTTCCTTCCCGCACCTAGGCGCCTCGACGGCCGAGGCTGAGGAAAATTGCGCCATCATGGTCGCCGACCAATTGCGTGACTATCTGGAGAACGGCAATGTCGTCAATGCCGTCAATTTTCCGAGTGTGCGTTTGGCGCGCGCCGGTGTGCAGCGCTTGACGGTCGCCAACCGCAATGTGCCAAATATGATCGGCAAACTCTCGCACGTATTGGGTGAGGCCGGCGCTAACATCGCGCAGATGCACAATGCTTCGCGCGGCGAACTCGCCTACAACATCCTGGATTTGGACCAACCGATTGCCGCTGATGTAGTCGCTGCGGTGGAACGCATCGAGGGCATTTTGGCGGTGCGGGTGCTCTAGCCCGGACGTTTCATGAACTTCACGCGCCCTCGCTTGTCCCTCGCCCAGTGCTTTTTCCTCAGTCGGGTGTATCAACCACTACGCCGCTCCTTCGAAAAAACCACTGGACGATCAATATCCTGCGCGATCATCGCGTGAGTTCACGAAGTATCCGCGCTAGATTCAGCCGCCCCGCTTTTCTGAGCCTACCCCATGCCTAAGCAATCAGACGAGACGCCGCCCATATCCTTGCCCGAACTGCGACTGCGCATAGACGCGGTGGATCGGCAGATTCAGGAGTTGATCGGTGAGCGCGCGGGTTATGCGCGACAGGTGGGTGTGGCCAAGGGTCCGCTGAAACAGGCGATCGACTATTACCGCCCGGAGCGCGAGGCGCAGGTCTTGCGTGCGGTCGCGGATCGCAACGCGGGTCCGCTGTCGAATGAGGAATTGTTGCGCGTCTTTCGCGAGATCATGTCGGCCTGTTTGGCGCAGCAGAACCCGCTGAAGATCGCCTATCTGGGGCCGGAAGGCACCTTTAGCCAAGCCGCGGTGCAAAAACACTTCGGCCATTCGGTGATCACCATTCCGATGGCGAGCATCGAAGAAGTCTTCGTCGAAGTGGAGAACAGCAACGCCGATTTCGGCGTGGTGCCGGTCGAAAATTCCACCGAAGGCGCGGTACACCATACGTTCGATATGTTTTTGACCACGCCACTGAAGATTTGTGGCGAAATCGAGCTGCGCGTGCATCAGAATTTAATGTCGCGCGCGGTCGATATGAGTCAGATCGAGCGCGTCTATTCGCACGCACAATCCTTGGCGCAATGTCGCGGCTGGTTGCGGCGTCACTTGCCCAAAGTCGAGAAAATCGCAGTCAGCAGCAATGCGGAAGCAGCTCGGCGCGCGCGCAATGCCGACGATGCCGCGGCAATTGCCGGATTGTCGGCCGCCCAAGTCTATGGTTTGAAGGTGCTGGCGCCGAATATCGAGGATCGCCCGGACAATACGACGCGTTTTTTGGTGCTCGGCCGTGAGCTATTTCCGCCCAGTGGGCATGACAAAACCTCGTTGCTGCTGGCCATCAAAGACCAGCCCGGCGCCTTGTATCAGTTGTTGACGCCACTGTTCCAGCATGGCATCAGCATGACCCGCATTGAATCGCGACCGGCGCGCGGCGCGAAGTGGGAATACGTATTCTTCATTGATGTGGAAGGGCATATAGAGGGCGCCCCATTGCAGGCGGCATTAGCAGACCTCGGCCCCATTGCCGCACAATTGAAGGTGTTGGGGGCATATCCGGCGGCTATTGTTTAGGGACTCCATCATGCGCATCGAACAACTCGCCGCTCCCGGAGTCCAGAGGTTGAGCGCTTATGATCCGGGTTACGATCCGGAGACCATTCGGCAAATGCTCGGCTTGCCGCGCATGCTTGAGCTTGGCTCCAACGAGAACGGCTACGGGCCCAGTGCGGCGGTAAGTGCCTTGCTCAAAGGTCGCGATTTTGCCGATCTCATCCGCTACCCCGACGCCGGCGCGCGCAAGCTGAAACAAGCGATTGCGCAGCGTTGGAATGTCGATCCCAATGCGGTTACCTTGGGTAATGGTTCGCACGAGTTATTGGTGCTGCTCGCGCAAACCTTTGTTGCGCCGGGTGATGAAGTGGTGTTCCCGCAGTATGGATTTGCGGTTTTTAAGCTGGCGGCCCTGGCCTGTGGCAGCGTGCCGGTACCAGTGACGACTTTAGCGCGTGATGGCGAGCAACCCTTCGGTGCTGATCCGGAGGCGATGGCGGCGGCGCTCGGCAAAAATACCAAACTGGTCTATTTGGCCAATCCCAATAACCCGACTGGCACGTGGTGGGACCGCGCCACGCTGGCGCGCTTTCTGGTGCGCGTGCCCAAACATACGGTGGTGGTGATCGACGAGGCCTACCGCGAATACGTCGATGAAACGCTGGTGCCGGATGCGCTATCGCTGGTCGATTTGCATCCGCACGTGGTGGTGACGCGGACCTTTTCAAAAGCGCATGGTTTGGCCTCCTTACGAATTGGCTACGCGATCAGCAATCCGGCGTTGGCCGCAGTGCTGGAGCGCACGCGATTGACCTTTAACGTGAATATCTACGCGCAAGCCGCAGCAACTCGGGCGATTGCCGATGTCGAACATGTAGAACGTGTGCGCGTCGCCAATGCCGCCGAGCGCGCCCGTTTGACGGCGTCACTGCAAGCGCTGGGCTTGTTTGTATTTCCGTCACAGGGCAATTTTGTATTAGTCGATTTTGAGCGCACGGCCAAACCGATCGAAGATGCGCTATTGAAACGTGGCGTCATCGTGCGGCCTATGGGTGGTTATGGATTGCCGACTTGTTTGCGCATCACCGTTGGCCTACCCGACGAAAACAAGCAGTTTTTAGTGGCTTTGACTCAGGTTTTGCATGCAGACCACGCGCTGAACGAGAAAACCCCATGAGTGGCAATTCGCGTGAGTACTTGCTCAGTCCCGCCACTCGAATCGGCGGACGCATCGTCGTGCCGGGCGACAAATCGATTTCGCATCGAGCCGTGATGTTTGGCGCGCTCGCGCTGGGCCGCACCACCGTCAGTGGTTTTTTGCCGGGCGCCGATACGCTGGCAACGGCGCAAATCCTGCGCGATCTGGGCGTGTCCATTGAGCGCATTGACGAAACCACCTTGCAGATCGATGGCGTGGGCATGCATGGCTTGCGGGGCAGCGCAAAGCCACTGGACTGTGGTAACGCAGGTACCGCCATGCGCCTGCTAGCGGGACTGTTGGCGGGCCAATCGTTTGCCAGCACGCTCACCGGTGACGAATCTTTGTCACGGCGGCCCATGCGGCGGATCATCGAACCACTCGAACGCATGGGCGCGCTGATCAGCAGCACGGAAGCGGGCACGGCGCCCTTGCAGATTGCGCCGAATACTGGCTTGCGGGGCATCGAATACACCTGCCCGGTGGCCAGTGCACAGATTAAATCCTGCGTTTTGCTGGCGGGTTTGTACGCGCAAGGGGAGACTTGGGTGACCGAGCCGGCCGCCACGCGCGACTACACCGAACGGATGTTGGCAGCGCTGGGCGCCGATGTGCAGGTCGATGGCCTACGCATCCGGCTTAAGCCAGGGCGCACTTTGCTGGCACAACCGATTGCGGTACCCGGGGATTTTTCGTCCGCCGCGTTTTTCTTGGTGGCCGCAGCGATTGCGCCAGCAGGCGAGTTGATGATCGAAAACGTCGGCTTGAATCCGCGCCGCACCGGTTTGTTAGATAGTTTGCTCGATATGGGTGCCGACATCGTCATTCTCGATCGGCGCGAGATTGCCGGTGAACCGGTGGGTGATCTGCGTGTGCGTGCCAGCGCGTTGCGCGCTATCGATGTGCCGATCAAGCGCGTGCCAGATATGATCGACGAGTTTCCCGCCTTTGCCATTGCGGCGGCGTGCGCGACGGGGACCTCTACAGTTCGCGGTGCGCATGAGTTGCGGGTCAAAGAGAGCGATCGCATCGCGGCGATGGCGCGCGGGCTCACTACATTAGGAGTGAATGTGCAGGAGTTCGACGATGGCATGGCAATCGAAGGTTGTGGACAATTCGGGTCCGGCTGTATCGATAGCCGCGGTGATCACCGTATTGCAATGAGCTTTGCGGTTGCCAGCTTGCGGGCACGTGGCGATATACACATTCTGGATTGCGCGAATGTGGACACCAGTTTCCCGAGCTTTGTGCAACTGGCGCGCGCCAGCGGTTTGCACATCACCGTACGCGACCAGGAACGGATTGCATGAGTGCAGCGGCGCCGGTGATCACCATTGACGGTCCGAGTGGCTCGGGTAAAGGCACCATCAGTCGCGCGGTCGCGCGCGCGATCGGCTGGCATTTTCTGGATTCTGGCGCGCTCTACCGAGGGGTAGGCGTCGCGGCTTTGCGCGCTGGGGTTGACCTGGCTGATGCCGACGCCCTGGCCGGACTGGCGTTGACCGCCGATATCCGCTTCGAAGATCGCATCGATAGCGAGCCACATGTGTGGTTAGTAACCGAGGACATTTCGGATGAGATCCGTACCGAAGAAGCCGGGCAAGCAGCATCCAAAGTGGCGGCGCTGCCGGCCGTGCGCGCGGCATTGTTGGCCAAACAACGCGCCTTTGCGCAAGCGCCTGGGCTGGTTGCCGACGGACGCGATATGGGTACAATTGTATTTCCCGCTGCCGAATTGAAGGTCTTCCTGACTGCGAGCGCGCAGGAGCGTGCGCGGCGCCGGCATAAACAGTTGAGTGAAAAGGGAATTAGCGCTATTCTGCCCGCCCTTTTACGCGAGATTGAGGAGCGCGACCTACGCGACCGTACACGGTCGGTGGCGCCCTTGATAGCCGCGCATGATGCCCACACGATCGACTCGACCAGCGTGTCTATCGAGCAAGTAGTGAGCACCGTGCTGAGCTGGGCGGCAACGTTGTCACGTTGACGTGCATCTTGCGACATTGGGACAGGACCCCAGGAATCCTCTTGGGAATCAATCACATACGCACACTCGAAAGAGGGTGGACGAACTCCGGCGCAGCCGAACTAAGGGCCTAGCCGAGGTTTTTCCGATTTTTT
Source organism: uncultured Xanthomonas sp. (assembly GCA_964561825.1). Lineage (GTDB taxonomy): Bacteria > Pseudomonadota > Gammaproteobacteria > Xanthomonadales > SZUA-5 > JADKFD01. Next base: position 23,372 of record CAZLSB010000005.1, on the reverse strand, counting down.
GGAATCAACCATGACTGAAAGTTTTGCCGAACTGTTTGAACAGAGCGAGCGCATTAGCAAGCTCAAGCCGGGCGCGATTGTCACCGGTACCGTTGTAGAAATTCGCAGTGACGTGGTCATCGTCAATGCGGGACTAAAGTCCGAAGGCGTCGTGCCGATCGACCAGTTCCGTAATGAAGCGGGTGAACTTGAGGTGAGTGTCGGCGACCAAGTGAAGGTTGCTCTCGACGCCCTTGAGGACGGGTTCGGCGAGACGCGATTGTCGCGTGAGAAAGCCAAGCGCGCGATGGTGTGGGACGAGTTGGAAGAAGCACAGTCCAAGGATCAGACCATCGTTGGTCGCATCAGTGGCAAGGTCAAAGGCGGGTTTACTGTCGATATCAAGGACATCCGCGCGTTTCTACCGGGTTCCCTGGTCGATGTGCGTCCGGTCCGCGATCCGGTCTACCTGGAAGGCAAAGATCTCGAATTCAAGATCATCAAGCTTGATCGCAAGCGCAACAACGTGGTGGTGTCACGTCGCGCCGTGGTGGAGAGCGAGTTCAGCGTTGAGCGCGAGCAGTTGATGGAGAAGCTCAAGGAAGGCGCGGTGCTGAAGGGTGTGGTCAAAAACCTCACCGATTACGGCGCATTCGTCGACTTAGGTGGCATTGATGGCTTGTTGCACATCACCGATATGGCGTGGAAGCGTGTTCGTCACCCGTCAGAAGTGGTCAATGTGGGTGATGAGATCGACGTACGCGTGCTGCGTTTCGATCGCGAACGCAATCGCGTCTCGCTTGGTCTGAAGCAGTTGGGCGACGATCCGTGGGTCAACATCTCGCGTCGTTACCCGCAACACACGCGTTTGTTCGGCAAGGTTTCCAACGTCACCGAATACGGTGCGTTCGTCGAACTTGAGCCGGGTGTTGAGGGTTTGGTGCACGTTTCCGAGATGGATTGGACTAACAAGAACGTCAATCCGGCCAAGATTGTTGCCATTGGCGACGAAACCGAAGTGATGGTGCTGGATATTGATGAAGAGCGTCGTCGTATTTCGCTCGGCATGAAACAGTGCTCCAGCAATCCATGGGAAGCGTTTGCCGGCACCTTCAAGAAGGGCGATCGTGTGTCGGGTTCGATCAAGTCGATCACTGATTTCGGCATCTTCGTGGGTCTGGACGGCGGCATCGACGGTTTGGTGCACTTGTCCGATATTTCTTGGAATGGCACTGGCGAAGACTTGGTGCGCAACTTCAAGAAGGGCGAAGAGATCGAAGCCGTCGTTTTGGCCGTCGATCCAGAGCGCGAGCGTATTTCGCTCGGCATCAAGCAGTTGGAACAGGATCCGTTTGGCAGCTACATGGCCTCGCATCCGAAGGGCAGCATCGTGCACGGCATCGTTCGAGAAGTGGACGCGCGCGGTGTGACGGTTGATCTGGGCGAAGGCGTAGAGGGTTATTTACGCGCCGCTGATATCGCCAAGGAACGCGTGGATGACGCGACCTTGTTCTACAAGCAGGGCGAAAAGATCGAAGCCAAGTTCACCGGCCTGGATCGTCGTGGTCGTATCTTGCAGTTGTCGATTCGCGCGAAGGAAGACGACGAATTGGCTGAGGCATTGGAGGATTATCACAACACCTCCATCGGCACCACTAAGCTCGGCGCGTTGTTGAAAGAACAACTGAGCCGCTGATCGCTGTAGTCTTAGTCGGGGCGGCAGTCGCCGCCCCGACGATTGAGCGGTAGTCTTCAATCCCGACGTTCGCTGCTGATGGAGTGCCGCTCGTGACTAAGTCCGAACTCATGTTGGCCTTGTCTGGCCGTCAAACGCATTTGGCCCAGCCAGATGTAGAATTAGCGGTGAAATCGGTCATCGACCAGATGGCTGATGCCCTTGCTACGGGCGAGCGCATTGAAGTGCGTGGTTTTGGCAGCTTTTCCTTGCATTTTCGGCCGCCGCGCATGGGCCGCAATCCGAAGACCGGCGATGTGGTTGCGTTGACCGGTAAATACGTGCCGCACTTTAAACCGGGCAAAGAACTGCGCGAGCGGGTGAATGTCGGTGCGGTAGTCGCGACCAAGGCCAAAGGCCGCAGCAAGACCGCACGCTAGGGTGAAACTGGCAGCCAGAATTGTTTTGTTGCTGGCGCTGTCTACGGTGCTCATTTTCGCGGCATTCAATTCTACCTTGGTGACCATTGACGCTCTGTTTGGCGGTTTAACCCTGCCATTGGGTGTCGCCTTAGTCGTTTTTTTCGCACTGGGTAGTCTCGCTGGCGCGCTCGGGCTGTATTTGGCGGTCGTGTTGGGGCTGAAACGCGAGCTGCGTCGTGCTCGACATCCCGGCAGCTGAGCCCAGACGATGACGGGCTGGGAATTTTTGTGGCTGTTGCTGCCCATCGCTGCTTGGTCCGGTTACCTGATCGGCCGTCGTGGTAGCGAACGCAGCAGCGGGCAGCGTTTTTCGCAGCTATCGCAGACCTATTTCAGTGGTCTGAACTTTCTGTTGAATGAGCAGCCGGATAAGGCGATTGAAGTATTTTTGAAGATTGCCGAGCTCGACAGCGACACCTTCGAAACCCAACTGACCTTGGGAAATCTGTTCCGCCGTCGTGGTGAAACCGATCGCGCGATCCGCTTGCACCAGGATCTATACAGCCGACCCAAGCTCTCCAGCGAACAACGCACCATCGCCTTGCTGGAACTGGGCGAAGATTATATGCGTGCCGGATTGTTGGATCGCGCCGAGTCGCTTTACACCGATTTGCTGGCGGTGGACCGATATGCACCGGTGGCCTTACGCCATCTCATTTCGATTTACCAGCAAGAACGCGATTGGGGCCGCGCGATTGAAATGGCGCAGCGGCTGCGCGCGGTGTCGGGTGATGCGATGGCGCCGTTGATCGCGCAGTTTTTCTGCGAAACCGCCGACCAGGCACGTACGCGCGGCGATTTAGTTCAAGCGCGCAAGCTGGGACAGGAAGCGCTGTCCGCTGATGCGCGTTGTGTGCGTGCGCATATCCTGTTGGGTCGATTAGCCCACGGGGATGGCAGCTTTGATTTGGCTATCAGGCACTTCGAGAAAGCCGCGGAGATTGATCCGGACTTTTTATCCGAGATCTTGAACCCATTGCTGGAGACCTACGAGGCCATTGTTCGACCGGAACGCGCCTTGGCTTTTCTCGATCTGATGATGCAGCGCGATCGCGGTGTTGCGGCCTTGTTGGCGCGCAGTGCGATGATTGAACGTTGTGAGGGTCGCAGCCAAGCCGTGGTTTTTCTCGCAGATCGTCTCCACACTAGGCCTTCGGTGCGTGGCGTGCTCAAAGTGGTCGATCTGTCATTTCCGTCTGAATCGGGCGAGCGTGCCGAGGCCGTTGGACTGATTCGTGAGTTATTGCGCGGCTTGTTGGAGCGCAAGCCGGGTTATCGCTGTAGTCGTTGTGGGTTCAGTCCGCGCGCATTGCACTGGCAATGTCCCAGTTGCAAGAGCTGGGGCAGCATCAAGCCGGTTCACGGCGTCTCAGGTGAATAACCGATGAGCGCGGTATCGCTCGGTTTGTTGGCCGCCCTGGCATCAATGTTGTTGACCTGGCTGGTCATCGAATATGCGCAACGTGCGCAAATGCACGACGCGCCCGGCGCCCGGCGCATGCACCAACGTTTGACGGTGCGTGGTGCGGGCTTGGGATTTGTGGTTACCGTCATTGCCTTTTGGGCTGGTTTTGGCGCTGCTTTGGGTTTTTCCAATTCACTAGGTCGTTGGGCCTTGTGCAGTGCCGCAGGTGTCAGTCTGGTCGCGGCCATTAGTTGGATCGACGATCGGCGTGGTTTGCCGGTGTGGCCACGTTTATTGGCCCATTGCCTTGCTGCGGCGTGTGTCACTTTTGGTGCGCTGCCCGGTTTGAGCGCCAATTGGCCTTTGTTCGTCGTTGGTGCAGTGCCTGTGCTGCTGTTATTGCCGGCGATCAACTTTTGGAATTTCGTCGACGGCGTCAATGGATTTGCGGCCACTCAAGCCATCGTGGTCTGTTTTGGTTTGGCCCTGTTGGCTTGGTTTGCCGGTGATGTGCCGGCCACTTGGTTTGCTGCGGTGGCAACCGGCGCCGTAGGTGGATTTTTACCCTATAACTTTCCCAAGGCACGCGCATTTATGGGTGATGTTGGCAGCGCTAGCCTGGGGTTGATGGTCGGCGCATTGGCGCTGATGCCGGTCGCAGGTACGCGCGGCGCTTTGCCGGCCGCATTGTTACTGATTGCAGTGGTCTTTCTGGATGCGGGATTGACTCTGCTATGGCGGATGATTCGGCGTCCGCCGCGGCGATGGTACACTGGGCACCGCGAGCACCTCTATCAATGGTTGACGCGTTGTGGCTGGGGCCACACGCGCACTACGTTGACCTACCTGATGGCCAGCGTGGCGCTTGCTGCTCTGGTCGTATTTATTGGCTTGCAACGTTGGGATCTCATGTTGATCGCTACGATTAGCACCTACCTCGTCGGCATCGTCGTTTGGCGGATGGGCCGTGATTACGCATTGCGCCACGCGCGGAGGCAGGTATGAGTCGCGCCGTGCGCGCCTTCGTGGCCCTCATTCACCCACGTACCGCGGTCGTGGCTCACGATTTGGCGATGATTTTGGCCGCTTGGTACCTGGCAAAGTCGATACGCCTGAGCTTCGAGGTAGATACCTCGATGACCGTGCTGACCGCCACCGAAGTGGTCTTGGTTTTGGCCATTCAAGGCAGCATTTTTTGGTGGACGGGTTTATATAAAGGCTTGTGGCGCTTTGCCAGTTTGCCGGATTTATGGAACATCGTGCGCGGCTCAATTTTAGGCGCACTCACGGTTGCTTTAGCCCTATTTTTGTACGACCGCCTTGGCAATGTGCCACGCAGCGTGTTGTTGATCTATCCGATTTTGATGTCGGTTTTATTGGGTTTGCCGCGGCTCGCGTATCGTTTTTGGAAAGATAGCCGCTTGGATTTTTACGAACGCAGTTCACGCAAGCGTGTGCTGGTGCTTGGCGCGGAACGCGCGGGTGAAATGCTGGTCCGCGATCTGCGCTCCGAAGGTCAGTATTTGCCGGTCGGTTTTGTCGATGACAATCGCCTGTTACGCGGCGCGCGCGTGCATGGCGTTCCCGTACTCGGCAGGATAGAAGAACTGCAAGATTTGGCCCGCGCGGTCGCTGCCGATATGTTGCTGATCGCAATGCCCACCGCGAGCACCGCGGAAATGCGGCGGGTGGTCGAGTTATGCGAAGAAACCGGTTTGCCGTTTCGCACCGTGCCCCGCTTGCAGGATGTGGTCGCTGGTCGTTCGGCTTTTAATGAACTGAAAGAAGTGGCGATCGAAGACCTACTCGGTCGTGAGCCGGTGCAATTGGATTGGACGGCGATTCGTCAGGCCTTGTCGGGCAAACGTGTATTGGTGACCGGTGGTGGTGGTTCGATTGGTGCGGAATTGTGTAGACAGGTGGCGCGTTTGGGCGCGTCGGCGCTGGGTATTCTCGAGCAATCCGAATACAACCTGTACCAGATCGAACGGCAACTGCGTCGCGAGTTTCCCGATTTAGAATTGGATGCGGCGCTCGGCGACGTGTGCGATCCGGCGACCTGCCGACACGTGATGGAAACCTTGAGGCCGCACGTGGTTTTCCATGCCGCAGCGTACAAACATGTGCCGCTGCTGCAAAAACAATTGCGCGAAGCCTTCCGCAATAATGTGCTCGGCACGCGCGCCATTGCGCTGGCTGCAGACGAAGCTGGCGTTGAGACTTTTGTATTGATCTCCAGCGACAAAGCGGTCAATCCCGCTAACGTGATGGGTGCCACCAAGCGCATCGCTGAGATCTTTTGTCAGAACCTCGCACGGCGCTCGCGTACGCGCTTTTTGACCGTGCGCTTTGGCAATGTGCTGGATTCGGCCGGTAGTGTGGTGCCGCTGTTTCGCGAGCAAATTCGCCAAGGTGGACCGGTAACGGTCACGCATCCGGAAATTAGTCGCTATTTCATGACTATTCCAGAAGCGTGTCAGCTGATCCTGCAAGCGGCGACCTTGGGGCAGGGTGGCGAGATTTTCGCGCTCGATATGGGCGAGCCTATTCAAATCCGTTATCTGGCCGAACAGATGATCCGACTCGCTGGCAAATTGCCCGGTCAGGATATCCAGGTGGTGTACACCGGTTTACGTGAAGGCGAAAAGTTGTTCGAGGAGTTATTCCACGAGCATGAGAGCTATCAGCAGACGCGTCACCAAAAGATTTTCCTAGCGCAACACCGTGCGGTGAACTTGGATGAATTGAGTCAGTCACTGCACCAGGGTGACTCTGCGGTGCGCCGTTACGCGGTCGACGAGCTACGCGAAATTCTCAGCCGCTTTGTGCCGGAATTCTCTGGACGCGGCAACGCCAGCAGCGACGAAAACGTGGTGCCGCTGAAACGCGCCTGAAGGTCGTCTGAGTTTATTCGTAGCGCGCAAAACCAGCGTATTCTAGTCGGCCAAGCTTGGTCGAGGTCATGATGAATACGCGTTTGCGCACGGTGGTATTTCCTGTTGCGGGCTTGGGAACGCGCTTTCTGCCCGCCACCAAAGTCATTCCTAAAGAAATGCTGCCGGTGATGGATCGGCCGTTGATCCAATGGGCTAGCGATGAGGCGGTGGCGGCTGGCGCCGATACGCTGGTTTTTGTGGTCAATCGCAATAAGCGGGCGATCAGCGATCATTATGATCAGGCATTCGAATTGGAACAAAAGCTGGCTCAAAGCAACAAGTTTGAGTTGTTGCGCATCGTCCGCGACGTGCTGCCAGACCATGTGCGGCCGGTGTTTGTGCTGCAAAGTGAGGCGCGTGGCTTAGGTCAAGCGGTGTTATGCGCCCGCCCGGCGGTCGCGCCTGGGGTGTTTGGCGTGATTTTGCCGGATGATTTCATCATCAATCAGGACGGCCCGGGCGCGTTGGCGCAAATGGCGGCGGTGCAGGCGCGCGAAGGTGGCAGCGTTATTGCGGTGGAGCCAGTCGATCTGAAAGACACCAGTAAGTACGGCATTGTTTCTGGACGTTCAATTAACGATCGCTTGATGCGTATCGAAAGCATTGTCGAAAAGCCGCAGCCGGAAGTTGCGCCGTCCAATCTGGCGGTGGTTGGCCGCTACGTACTGGACACGCGCATCTTCGATTTGCTGGAGCGCACCACTCCAGGCGCCGGTGGAGAAATTCAATTGACTGACGCAATCGCTGCGTTGTTAGCCGAGCAAGCGGTGCACGCTTACCGCTTCGATGGCGTGCGCTACGACTGCGGCACCAAGTTCGGTTATGTGCATGCCACTTTGCGATTGGCGCTGGATGATCCAGAAATAGCGGTCGATGTGCGGCGGCTGATTGCCGATCTGGCGCGCGAAGCTTAAGCGCGGTGTTTGCTAGAAGAACAGCTTTTCTAGTTCTGCACCCGGATCGGCTGCGCGCATAAAGGCTTCGCCGACTAGAAAGCCGTGCACGCCGGCCGCGCGCATGCGGGCCACATCACTGCGTTCGCCGATACCACTTTCAGTGATCAGCAGGCGCTCAGGCGGAACGGATGCACGCAGTTCCAACGTGGTTTCCAGGCGTGTTTGAAAGCTACGCAAATCACGATTATTGATGCCGATCATGCTGGCGCGGGTTGCCAATGCGCGTTGCAACTCGGCGCCATCATGCACTTCGACCAAGACATCAAGGCCAACATCAAAGGCTAGATCGGTGAATTCGGCCAAGCGTGAGTCGGGTAACGCGGCGACGATTAACAACACGCAATCGGCGCCCAATTGGCTAGCTTCGTAAATCTGATAAGCGTCGATGGTGAAGTCTTTGCGCAAAATAGGCAGCACGCAGGCGCGCCGCGCTTGCTCCAAATAACGATCGTGCCCTTGAAAAAAATCCTCATCGGTCAGCACTGACAGACATGCTGCACCGGCCGAGGCGTAGCTCTGCGCAATCGCTGTCGGGTCAAAATTGGGGCGGATTACGCCCTTGCTGGGGCTGGCTTTTTTAATTTCGGCGATCACGGCGGGCTGCCCCGCGCGTACGCGCGCACGCAGCGAGGCCTCAAAACCACGCGTGGTCGGATTGTCGGCGCTGCGCGCTTTGATGTCCGCAAGAGGTCTGCTAGCTCGGCGCGTTGCGACTTCTTCGAACTTGCGGGCGACGATACGCTCTAAGATATCGCTCATAAGGTATTGGTCAGTGCCACAAAATCACGTAAGCGCTGCAAGGCGCGACCGCTGCTGAGGATCTGTTGGGCCGCCGCGACACCGTCGGCCAAACTGACTACGCGATCGGCAGCGTAGAGCGCCGCACCCGCGTTCAGCGCGACGAAATCGCTGGCGGCGCCCGCTTCACCGCCCAGCACCCGTTCGACGATGGACAAACTCTCCACTGGCGAGTTGACCCGCAGCGTGTCGATAGAACTACGCGCCATGCCAAAATCTTCGGGGGCGATCGAATACACCCGCACCGCGCCATCTTTCAGTTCGGCAACCTGGCTGGGAGCGGCAATGGACAATTCGTCCAAACCATCCAGCGCGTGCACCACCAATACATGCTTGCTGCCCAGCTCGCCGAGCACCTGAGCTAAGGGTTCCAGCCAGCGGCGGTCAAATACACCGAGCACTTGATGCGGCGCGCGCGCCGGATTGGTCAACGGCCCCAATAAGTTAAACAAGGTGCGCAGCCCAAGCTCGCGACGCACCGGCGCTGCGTGTTTCATCGCGCCGTGGTGCATGGGCGCAAACATAAAACCGATGCTCAGTTCCTCTATGCAGCGGCGCACCGCCGCCGGGTCCAAATCCAGCCTAGCGCCGGCGGTCTCCAACACGTCGGCACTGCCGGATTTGCTCGACACCGAACGATTGCCGTGTTTGGCGACCCGTGCGCCACCCACCGCAGCGACAAAGCTGGCCGCGGTCGACACATTAAAGGTGTTGGCGTGATCACCGCCGGTACCGACGATGTCAGTGAGATGCTCGGTGGGCAAATCAACCGGGGTCATCAAAGAGCGCATCACGCGTGCCGCTGCGGCGATTTCTTCGGTGGTTTCGCCCTTCATGCGCAGCGCCACCAAAAAGGCGGCAATCTGCGCCGCAGTGGCGTCGCCAGCCATGATCACGCGCATCGACGTTTCCGCCTCGGCGCCGGTCAAATCCTGGCCACTGACCAACTTATTCAGTACATCGTTGAACATGGCAGCTCCAAAAGGGCAAATTGCAGCGGATGCGCCTCACGCGGGCGTCCAGCCAGGGAATCTAGCAGTCCATCGGGATTGAAGGAAATCTGCTGTGTTGGCAAGCCAACCCAGGGCCTTGCCTCCATGCCATTAAATCAGGCCCAAATCCGCACGGGCCGCCCTGCCGTGGTGGGCCGGGTCCTCGCGTCGGCCAAGCTCAGGCTTGCATTTCGTGTCTGTACGCGAGGCGCCCGGCGCTCTGCTGGGGATCGCGCAAGGAGCCGCGGCCGCCAGCGCGAACGGCCTTTTCGCGCAATGCAAGATCTCGCGTGCGCACGGAGCCGCGCTACGTTTGCCGCATCGTGTTGCTGGGAAACCAACCACCAACCACCAACAGCGCCTTCCCGGTCACGGATCAATCAAGCGGCGCTTGACGTGGGGAGTGGCTCATCTCAAACTCCGCAGCCGTCGCAACCACTACATGTTGTGGTTTAGCTGAGGGCTGGCATCTAGAACTAGTTGCCCAGCGGCGGCCTTTGAAACACGTTGAGGCCTTGGGAGGCGCAAGTTGATGAGTACGGTTCGATTGGAAGCGGTGCGTAATGAGGTGGTTGAAATTCCAATGCAACCCGCTTCGCAAGATATTTGGGATAAAAAATATCGGCTGAGAAGCAAATTGGGCGATCCGGTTGATCGCACCATCGACGACAGCTTTAAACGCATTGCGCGTGCACTTGCGGATGCCGAAGCAACACCCGAAAAGCGTCAGCATTGGTTTGAGCGCTTTTTGTGGGCATTGCGGCGTGGAGCCATTCCCGCCGGACGCATTACCTCCAATGCCGGCGCTTTAGATCACAAACCAGCAACCAGTACGATCAACTGTACGGTGTCGGGCATCATTGGCGATTCCATGGACGATATTCTCGGTAAAGTCCATGAAGCCGGTCTGACGCTAAAAGCCGGTTGTGGTATCGGTTATGAATTTTCGACATTGCGTCCGCGTGGCGCTTATGTGTCGGGAGCGGGTGCCTATACATCTGGCCCGTTGAGCTTCATGGATATCTACGACAAGATGTGTTTTACCGTGTCCAGCGCGGGTGGTCGGCGCGGTGCGCAGATGGGCACTTTTGATGTGTCGCATCCAGACGTTAAAGAATTCATCAAAGCAAAGCGTGAAGATGGGCGTTTGCGCCAGTTCAATTTGTCTTTGTTAATTACCGATGAGTTTATTGACGCGGTAGAAACCGATAGCGACTGGCCTTTGGTGTTCCCGGTCCATATCAAAGAACAGCACGAGATCAATCTCAACGATCCCGCCCAAGTCATCTGGCGCGAGTGGCCGACACGGCACAACTATGTCAGTCGCGATGATGGTTTGGTTGCTTGTAAGATCTACAGCAGGATTCGGGCGAAAGGTCTGTGGGAGATGATCATGTCATCGACCTACGATTTTGCCGAGCCGGGTTTTATCTTGATCGACCGCGTTAATGATATGAACAACAATTGGTGGTGCGAGAGCATTCGCGCGACCAATCCTTGCGGTGAGCAGCCTTTGCCCCCATACGGTTCTTGTTTACTGGGTTCGGTCAATTTAACCAAGTTTGTTCGCGAGCCGTTCACTTCGCGTGCCCGATTTGATTGGGAAGAGTACCAAGAGGTGGTGCGGGTATTCACCCGTATGCTCGACAATGTGGTTGAGATCAACGGCTTGCCGCTCGAAGGTCAGCGCACCGAAATCTTGCGCAAACGCCGCCATGGGATGGGCTTTTTGGGTCTGGGTTCGACCTTGACCATGTTAAAGATGAGCTATGGCTCGCTCGAATCGCTGGAATTCACCGACGCGGTGGCGCGTGATTTGGCGCTAGCCGGTTGGGAAGAAGCCTTGATTTTGGCCAAGGAAAAGGGCCCAGCCCCGATCATGCGCGAGGAATTCACCGTCACTGGTGAGATGTTGCGCAAGCGCCCGGAGATGGTCGCTGACGGCTACGTGTTAGGCGCAACGATTCCCGGCCGCTTGTTGCACGGCAAATACTCGCGCTATATGCAGCGCTTAGCGGGCGTGGCGCCACAACTGGTCGCCGAACTGGCAGAAACGGGTGCACGTTTCACCCACCACAGTTCGATTGCGCCGACCGGCACGATCTCGCTGTCGTTGGGCAATAATGCCAGCAACGGAATTGAGCCGTCTTTCGCGCACCATTACTCTCGCAATATCATTCGCGAGGGCAAAAAGTCGAAAGAAAAGGTCGAAGTGTATAGTTATGAGCTGCTCGCCTATCGGCATCTGGTCAATTCCAGGGCGATGCCGTACAGCGATAAAGCAGATGAAAAGTTGCCGGAGTACTTCGTAGCAGCGGACGACATTAGCCCAAAGGGACATGTGGATATCCAGGCCGCCGCGCAAAAGTGGGTGGATTCTTCGATCAGCAAAACCGCCAACGTGCCGACCGACTACCCATACGCCGACTTCAAGGACATCTATCTGTACGCGCACAAGCAAGATTTGAAGGGCTGTACGACCTTCCGTTTCAATCCGGCGGCGTTCCAAGGTGTGTTGGTGAAGGAACATGATCTGGAAAACACGGTCTATCGTTTTGAGTTGGAAGATGGCAGCGTAGTTGAGGCAAAAGGTAACGAGGAAATCGAATACGACGGCGAGGTGCACAACGCCGCCAATCTGTTCGATGCCCTCAAAGAAGGGTATTACGGCAAGTTCTGACGGCGCCCGCTACTTTTTGGGCGCTCACATCGCAAGGGAGGGGGCGTTATGAGCAAGAAAAATCAGGGTATGGCGGGCAAAGTGGAAGAACTGAAAGAGCGGGCGGAAGCCATTGGCGACAAGTTGATCGCTGAAGGCAAAGAAGTGGTGGCCGCTGCAGAAGTTCGGGTCAACAAGGTCCGCAAGGCAGCGGCCAAACAAGTAGGCGCGGCGCAAAAAGCGGTTAAAGCCAAAGCCACGCAAGTAAAAAAAGCGGTGACTGAAGAAGTCGCCAAAGTCGAAAAAGCGGTAGCGGTGCAGGTGAAGGCCGCCAAAAAGGGCATCGCCCAAGCCAAGGCGGAGGTGGTTCACCTAGCCGATCAAGCCAAGGCTGAAGTGGTGCAGCTCGCCGATCAGGCCAAGGCAGTGGTTGCGAAGGCAACCGGTCAGGAATTGCCGGTAGTCAAAAAGAAAGCAGCCAAGGCGGCGCCGGTAGAACTGGCGCCAGTCAAAGCAAGTTCAACGGGGAAAACAGCGGTGAAGGTCGCTGCTGCGCCAGCACCGCTGGCGGCTCAAGTGAAGGCCAAACCCGCTGTCAAGGCCGCGCCAGCCATGGCGGCTCCAGCGAAGGCCGCTCCAGCTAAGGCGGCGCCGGCTAAGGCCGCTCCAGCGAAGGCCGCGCCAGCTAAGGCCGCGCCAGCTAAGGCCGCGCCAGCTAAGGCCGCGCCAGCGAAAGCCGCGCCGGCTGCCGCCAAAGCTGCACCTAAGCCTGCGGCGAAAGCCGCGCCAGCTAAGGCTGCACCGGTGAAAAAGGCCGCGGCAAAACCGGCAGTTGTCAAAAAACCGGCCGGCAAGAAGTAGGGCGATTGGCTGTCGGTTCGCCGTTGGTGAGCCGGCAGTTGTGTTGCTCCGCACAGGGATAGGTCAATGCAAGGAACATGGCAATGAAAGGTCGGTACTCATGGGTGCTGTTGCTGTGCATGGCTGTAAACGGGCCTAACCCGGTGCAGGCGGAAGAAAGTGAGACCATGCTGACGCCGCGCGGGCACGCTGCTTACGAAAAACACCTCGCTGAGTTGAACGCCAAATACGGTGCAGACGAGCAGCAACAGGCATTGAAGGAAGCGGTGTTATCGGCCAATGGCCCACCACCCAAGGTACAGCCGGGGTCTGGCAGCTCGGCGAATAGAGCGGCGTTGCCCGCGGACTTAATTCCCGGTCAAAAGTTAAAGATAGAAATACTTCCACATGGCGATAATCAATTCCTGTTCCAGGATGAGGTCTTTGACACTTTGAGTCTGGAAGAGGCATTACTTGATGTCAAACGTAACTATGTGATTGATCAGATTATTTTATTGACGACGCCGGATCGGCCTATTCAGATCGACCATTTGCTTGAGCTCGCGCGTCTAGGGCGGCAATTGGAGGTTTTGACGGCGTATCAACAAGGTACAGAGCTAAAACTGATTTCGGCCAAGTAGTACTGGACAGTGAAATGACCATTAAGATCAGCAAGAAAATTACCAGTTATTCGGTGCAAACGCCGGAAGAGAGAGCCAAGCTACAGGCCGAGCGCGAGGCGTTGGCGGCGGCTAGCCTAGTGGAGCCGCAGGCGGAAGTGGTGCATATGCACGAGCGCGTCGAGCGTCCGGAAATGCTCGATGGCAGCACCTATAAAATTAAATCGCCGCTGTTTGAGCATGCGTTGTATGTGACGATCAACGATATTGTGCTCAACCAAGGCACCGCGCATGAGTCGCGTCGTCCTTTCGAAGTTTTCATTAACTCGAAAAACATGGACCATTTCCAATGGGCGGTGGCTTTGACGCGCATCATGAGTGCGGTGTTTCGCAAAGGCGGTGATGTCACCTTTATCGTTGAAGAACTAAAGGCCGTTTTTGATCCGCGCGGTGGCTATTTCAAAGTGGGCGGTGTTTATATGCCGTCAATCGTTGCTGAATTGGGTTTTGTCGTCGAAGACCATCTGAAAAAAATTGGCATGTTGATCGGTGACGAACTCAGCATCGAACAACGCGAGGCTATTTCCAAAAAGCGCGCCGCCTTTGAGGCGCAAGCCAATGAGAGCGCAAAAAAAAAGCCTGAAGTAAAGGCACAAGCGCACGAGCTAAGCAGCAAGGCGGTTAGCGCGCTGATTGTGCCAATTGAACCCAGCGCCGCCACATTTCCGCCCAGTGCCAGCCTGTGCAACAAATGCAATAGCAAAGCCATGGTACTGATGGATGGCTGCCAAACTTGCTTGAATTGTGCGTATTCCAAATGCGGTTAAGAAAGCTCTGACCAAATCGGAGCTTGTTAAGCGGGCGTAAAAAAGGCCGGGCAAGCCCGGCCAAGTCATCCATGACGCCACTGTCAGAGTGGACTCCGTCAACCTCTACAAACCTGGTGCGCGGTTCGATTGCTGGGTCCTGCTGGGGCACAGCGCGCGATGGCTGGGGAGTTCATCGCGCGCCGTTCTGCTGCTTAGGACTTGGCGGGTTTTGCAGGAGCGACAGCTCCGACACGGATGAATTCGCGGTTCTTCTCGACGGTCTTCAAGCCGACGCCTTTGACATTGACCAGTTCCTCGGCGCTCTTAAAGGCGCCATTTTTTTCGCGATGTTCGACGATGGCTTTCGCTTTCACATCGCCGATGCCGTTGAGCGCTGCGGCGATCGTTTCGGCGCTGGCGGTATTGATGTTGACCGGTTCGCCGGCGGCAGCAAACATCGGCAGCGACAGGGCAACGGCGAGGATCAGCGACTTGAACAGGTTCATGGTGTATCTCCTTTGGCTTAAGTTGGGTTGGGCTGGCGATCGAGTGCCGCTCAGCTGTTGCATAAGCTACGCATCAGCAAATGGACGCGAATCAGCAAGAGCCGCATTCGGATGTCAGAACTAGGTGCTTCTGGCTGTAGGAAAATTCTGACAGCGGGGTAGACTCGGAGCCCTTAGGGCCGTGTCTGTGACGGCCGTGGCGTAAGGAGAGGACGTGTGTCGCAAACCCAGAAAGTGATGGATTTTGTTTCCGAAAAGTGGGACCGCGAGATCATCCCGCAGCTTTCCACGTACATAAAGATTCCCAATAAATCACCGATGTTCGATCCACAGTGGTCCGAGCGTGGTTATATGGATGAGGCGATGAGCCTCATTGAAAGCTGGGTACGCGATCAGCCAATCACCGGCATGCGCGTCGAGCGCCTCCAGCTGCCTGGGCGTACTCCGTTGTTATTTATCGAAATTCCAGGCAAGGGCACAGAGACCGTGTTGCTCTACGGTCATATGGACAAACAGCCGGAAATGGTGGGCTGGAACGTCGATTTGTCGCCGTGGACGCCGGTGCTGTCGGGCGACAAACTGTACGGCCGCGGCGGCGCGGATGACGGTTACGCGGCCTTTGCATCCTTGACCGCGATCATGGCCTTGCAAGACCGTGGTTTGGATCATTCCCGATGCGTGGTGCTCATTGAGGGTTGCGAGGAATCGGGCAGTTACGATTTACCCTATTACATCAATTACTTGGCCGATCGCATCGGTACGCCAAGTTTGGTGGTATGTCTGGACTCCGGTTGCGGCAATTACGATCAACTTTGGTTAACCACCAGCTTGCGTGGACTGGCCGGCGGAACCTTGCGGGTGCGGGTGCTGGAAGAAGGCGTACATTCCGGCGACGCTAGCGGTGTGGTCCCCAGTTCCTTTCGTTTACTGCGCCAACTGCTTGATCGCATTGAAGATCCAACAACTGGTCGTTTACGCATCGAAGCACTGTTTGTGGATATCCCCAACGAGCGTATCGAGCAGGCACGGGAAGCCTCGCACGTATTGGGTACCGCCATTTACGACAAGTTTCCATTCCTGCCCGGCATGCAGCCGATGGGCACTGATTTGGCCGATTTGGTACTCAATCGAACCTGGCGACCGACACTGTCGATTACCGGCGCCGATGGCTTGCCGTCCTTGATGGACGCCGGCAATGTGTTGCGTCCGCAAACCGCGGTCAAATTATCGGTGCGTTTGCCGCCGACGATGGATGGCGAGCGTGCATCGAAATTGCTTAAAGAAGCTTTAGAACGCGATCCACCGTATGGCGCGCGTGTCGAGTTTGTTGTCGAAAAATCGGCGACGGGTTGGGCTGCGCCAGCCACCGCGACGTGGTTGCGTGAGTCGGTAAATCAGGCGTCGCGTCAGTATTTTGGCCCGCAAGCGGCGGCGATGGGCGAGGGTGGCACCATTCCATTTATGAATATGCTGCAAGAGCGTTTTCCCGAAGCGCAATTTGTGGTAACCGGCCTATTGGGCCCCAAATCAAACGCACATGGTCCCAATGAGTTTTTGCATATTCCAACGGGCAAAAAACTGACTGCCAGCATGGCCAAAATTATCAATGAGCATTACGGCAACCGGGGTAGTCCGACCGGTACGCAAGAAGCGGCCGTGCAATAGCCATTTCCCTCTACCCATTTAAGACCAAGGACGCCATGGCCACCTTTAAACCCAGTTGGTTGTTGTATGGCGCTACCGGCTACACCGGTCGTTTAGTCGCGCATGAGGCCAAAAAACGCGGATTGAACTTCATTTTGGCGGGACGCAATAACGAATCGCTGGCCAAATTGGCAGGCGAACTAGGCGTTGCATATCGCGTATTCGATATGGGTGCACGCGATGCAATTGATCGCGGACTTGCTGGCGTGCGTTTAGTACTCAATTGTGCGGGACCGTTTTCGCTGACCGCGTCAACATTGGCACAAGCCAGTATGCGCACCGGTGCGCATTATCTGGATATCGCTGGTGAGATCGCCGATCATCGCGCTTTATACCGATTGGACGAACGTGCTCGGGAAGCCGGTGTGATGTTATTGCCGGGCGTCGGATTTGGCATCTTACCCAGCGATTGTTTGGCCTGTTTTCTGAAGGAGCGGCAACCGAGTGCGGTATCGCTGACCTTGGCATTCAATGCCGGTGCCAGTGCTTCGCACGGCACCATGGCCACTTTGTTGGAAAGTCTGCAGCAAAGTGGTTTCGTGCGGCGCTCCGGCCAACTGGTCGCAGCTGAGCCCGCCAGTGAATCACGCACCATCCAGTTTGGTCCGGGTGGCGAGCATCGCGCCGTGCTGTTTCCTTGGCGAGCGGACGTTTTCAGTGCAGCATTGTCGACTGATATTCCGCATATTCAGAGCTTTGCAGCGGTTCCGGCGATGCTGCGATTGATCCTCAAGAACCGCAGTCGCTTCGAAGAAGGTCTGCCACACGCCTTGTTGGCGCGTTGGGTGGCGCGTGCGCCCGATGGGCCCAAAGCCAAAGAACGTACCAAACGCAAAAGTTGGCTATACGGTGAGGTGATCAACGAGGTTGGCGCACGGGTGCGCGCCGTGGTCGAAGGTCCAGACCCCTACGATTTCACCGTTGTGGCAGCGCTGGCGGCAGTGGAGCGCAGCTTGGCCGGACAGTTACCGGATGGCTTTGTCACGCCAGCACAACTACTCGGCAGCGCATCGTTGCGTACGCTGCCGGGCGTGAAGTTGCATGAACTCTCGCCTCAGTAGAAGAAGCGTTCTTCGACGATCTTGCCGTCCTGCACCGTGTACAGGCCCACCTCGTCCATCTGCATGCGCTGCCCGGTTTCTTTCGAAGTGACGTCCATCGCGAAGCGCACCGCGAATTGATCGCCATGAATAAATGGCCCGAAAGATTCTACTGAATGAATCTCGTGGTTGGCGTACCACCAATCGGATTTTGCCTTGACAGCTTCCGTGCCGCGAACTTCAGCCATCGGGCCTTCCATCGCTTCGCGGCTAACAATATCGGCTGAGTTATGGATCTGCGCTGCTTCCTCGTGTTGGCCGGCCTTGAGCAAATCGACAAAGGCTTGGGCTAATTCTCGAATATCCATTGGGAACTCCTGGGTGGGTGGTCGGGCGCGAATTTTAACAGGAGTTGATGACAACGAGCCCATGGGATTGGCCCAATGCCATTAAATCAGGCACCGATCCCCTCGGGCCGCCAGGTTGGTCGCAATGAAAACCAGCGAGGCAAACAGCGCCAACGGCGTGACCCCATATCAGCCTGGGGCAACGCCCCAGGGTAAACGCCCTCCAAAAAGTATGGGCGCAAAGCCCGGCCCATTGGGTGACACCCAACAGCTAGTGCTGCGGGAAGAGGACTACAGCCGCCTGTTGGCCGCACAGGCACCGCCGATACCTGGACTAGGGGCGCTGCAATGGCTACTGGCGCAGTCGCCAGCTGGCAGCCGCAGCCGCGAGGAGATTGACAATGCACTCGCTACCGAGCGCGAGTGGTGATCGCGTTCTTCGATGCGAGTGCTCTGATCTATCTGCTGGAAGGCCAGCCCTCACTTGCGGAGCAGGTGCGTCAGGCACTGGCGAGTTTGGCGTCGGCGCATTCGCCATTAGGCATTGCCGTGAGTAGGCTAAGCTGGATGGAATGCCGCATTGGCCCGCTGAAGGACAACGCGCCGGACCGCCTAGTGCTGTTCGACCCGTTTTTCGCTCAACCCGATATGATTTGGGTCGAGTTGGATCGCAACGTCGTTGAGTTAGCCACTGAGATTCGCGTCCGCCATAGTCTGCGCACGCCTGCTGCATTGCAGGCCAGCTGCTGCCTGCAATTGGGGCCTGCTCATCGTTTGCTAACCGGTGATCGCGGCTTCCAACGTGTCCGTGGGCTACGAGTAGTCTGCGTTTCCTGAGCGCTCTGCTTTTTGGTTTCGCTGGGCGGCTTTCCACTCGCGGAATCCATTTGCGTGCTTCTACCCGGTAGCGTACTCACCCGATGAGTGAAACAGCGAAATTGCTGAAAAACCAAAAGAATCATGGTGCTATGTGCATTAAAAAGCGGTCAACTGAGGCTGCTAGGATGATCCTAGGATGACAATAATGATGGAGTCTGAAACCACCAACACGATCAAGGCACCGCGTCCTTACCGTCTCAATGTCGGCTGTGGCCGGAACGTCATGGAAGGGCACATCAACCTCGATTCGGCTGCCTTGCCCGGAGTGGACTTGGTGTGCGACCTGGAAACACTGCCCACCAAGCCGATCGCCTTGCCCGATGGCTCGGTGGAATTCTTCCTGCTGTCGCACGTTATCGAACACATCCGCGATAGTCTGGGGCTCATGCAGGAGCTTTGGCGCCTAGCGACCCCTGGCGCCATCGCCCAGATTCGCGTGCCGCATGGTGGTAGCGACGATGCCTGGGAAGACCCGACCCATGTGCGTGCCTATTTCCCCGGCAGCTTTGGTTATTTTTCGCAGCCTTATTACTGGCGTGCGGACTATGGCTATCGCGGCGACTGGAAGGTCGAAAGGATTCGCCTCAATGTCGATCGCCAGCGTTGTGCCGGCCTCGATCCGCAGCGGGCATTTCTGAAATCACAACAGGAACGCAACATCGTCCGCGAAATATTCTGCGAGCTTTCCGCTGTCAAACCACTGCGCGAGCCGAAGCGCGAGCTTCAATCTTTTCCGTTGATCGAGATATTGCATGTGGACTAGGGGCGTAAAAAAAACGCGACTTTTGGCCCGAACGCGACCTGTAAATACCAAGGTGTAGTGCCATACGCCCGAAAAAAATAGCATATGCTGCTGTTCTGCATCGATATTATTTTCGCCGTGACGAAGATGGGCCAGCTCCGCGCAGATTAACGCTGCAACTACTCGCCCGCCGCCTTCACCGGCACAGGCCCAAATACCGGGCCGGCTTGCGCGGCTAGCCATGCGGTTGCCGCATACACGGCGACGTTGAAATCGAGATCCTTGGCGTTCAGTTTGTCTAAGCTATCCGCGGCGGTATGGTGGTAATCGAAGTATTGGCTGCCATCCTGATTCAGGCCGAGGATCGGCATACCCAGATCGCGCATCGTCGATAGATCGGCACCGCCACTGGCTAAGTTATCGCCGCGTTCGATGCCGAGCGGCTCCAGCACGCTGTAGATTTGATCAATCACGGGCAGAGCCGAGTCGATCACCCGCGAGCTCAGCCGATAAATGCGGCCGCCGCCAAAATCGGATTCAGCGCCGAGCACATGCGAGGCGACCTGATCAGCGTGCGTTTTGGCGTACTGTTTGCCGCCGTACACGCCTTGTTCCTCGTTGGCGAACGCAACTACGCGGATCGTGCGTTTCGGCGCGCTGCTTAAACGTCCGATGAGCGCGCCGGCGCTCATCGTGATGGCCACACCGGCGCCATTGTCGACTGCACCGACGCCCAAATCCCAAGAGTCCAAATGACCGCCGATAATGACGACTTCGTCCGGGAACTCGCGGCCCGGAATCTCGCCAATCACATTGGCCGAGGTGTATTCGCCCTTGCGCACTCGACTGCCCAGTTCCAGCTTGACCACAACCGGCTGACCACCGGCCAGCGCGCTCTCCAGTCCATCGGCATCGGCACTGGCCAATGCGGCTGCCGGAATGCGGGTCAGCATATTGTCGTAACGCATCGTGCCGGTGTGCGGGGTGCGCGAGTTTTCGTCGGTGCCGACTGAGCGAATCAGCACCGCGCTGGCGCCGGCGCGGGCGGCGAACACGGCGCCTTGCACGCGAGCGATCACCGCTGGCCCATAACCACTGCCGTCGCGCGCGCGCTGCATGCGATTGGCCACATAGGCGATTTTGCCGCGCAAGGATCCGGCCGCTGCTTGTTGCAATTCGGCGGCGTTTGCAAAGCGCACGATCTGCCCACTAACACCACCGGGCGGCGTGCCGATGCTGCCGCCCAGTGCGGCAATGGTCAGCGGTTGCGGCGTGGGCGCTAAGATCCCAGCGCTTTCAAAACCGCGCTCCCACACTGGAAAGCTCACCGGCTGCACATAAACGCGCGGAAAACCCAGTTCACGAAACTTGGCGACCGCCCACGCGACACCCTTGGCATCGTTTTCGCTGCCGGCCATGCGGTGCCCCACTTCCGTGGTCAGCGACTCAACCACGGCAAAAGCGCTAGTGCCACGCAAGGCATCGTCGCGCAGGTTTTTGGCGATGCTCAGATCTGCATCCGTCAACGGACCGGCAGTCAGGGCGCTACTGAAAAGCAATAAAAACAGGGAGCGAGTCAACACGGGGCAATGCGCTTGGGTGGACAGGCGCGCGAGGCTAGCGATTCGCTAGTCGCTTGGCAGCTTTTGGCAGAATATTTACACCGGCAGCGAGGCTAAATGCCGTCGGTCACCTGTGGCATTGTTGAATGAAAGCTTCCACGGTGGATCAGTTATCAAAATTTGCCTATGCATGATCGTTAAGGATGAGGCGCCGGTGATCCGACGCTGTCTGGATTCGGTGCGCGCCATCATTGATTACTGGGTGATCGTCGACACCGGATCCAGCGACGGCACCCAGGCGCTGATCCGCGAGCATTTTAAGGACTTGCCCGGTGAATTGTTTGAGCGGCCCTGGCGCGATTTTGCGCATAACCGCTCGGAGGCGCTCATGTTGGCGCGCCTGCACGGCGACTATTCGTTGGTCATTGATGCCGACGATACGCTGGACCTGCCCGCAGATTTTCGTTTGCCGCCGCTGCGCGCCGACGCGTACACGGTGGACATTGCGTTCGGCGATACGCGCTACCAGCGCATGCAACTGGTGCGCAATACCTTGCCTTGGCGCTACCAGGGCGTGCTGCATGAATTCTTGCAGTGCGAGGCCGCGCAACCCGCCGAGCACCTCAGCATCCTGATGCGGTGCAGCCATGACGGCGCGCGGCGGTGCGATCCGCAGACCTATCGCAAGGATGCCCACATTCTCGAGCTGGCACTGCGCAACGAGACTGATCCATTCTTGGCCACGCGCTACACCTTCTATTTGGCACAGAGTTATCGCGATTGCGGCGCGCAGGAGTTGGCGCTGGCGGCGTATTTGCGGCGCGCGCAGTTAGGCCGATGGGATCAGGAGGTTTACTACAGTCTGTATCAGGCGGCACAACTCAAAGCCGCCTTAGGCCACGCGGCAGACGAGGTCATCGCGCTGTGTTTACGCGCCAGCGATTTGTTATCTGAGCGCGCCGAGGCGCTGCATTTTGCCAGTCAGCTGTGTCGCAATAGCGGCCGCAATCAACAAGGCTATGTAATCGCCGCGCGTGGTTTGAACTTGGCTATACCTAACGGATTATTCGTGGAACCCTGGATTTACCAGTATGGGCTACGCGACGAATACGCGGTGAACGCCTATTGGTCCGGACATTACCGAGACAGCTTGGATGCCGGCCTGCACTTGCTCAGCAATGCCCATTGCCCGGCCGAACACCGCGCGCGCTTTGCCACCAATGCAAAATTTGCGCTCGATAAGCTGCCGCAAGAGCAGAGCGAGGGCAACGCGTGGCGCGCAAACACAGGCTTGCACGGACGGGTTTTGCAGCGCGAACTTCTAACACCGCTGCCAGTGCCGGCACCGAGGGTGTTGCTGAGCATCTTAGCCAAACAGCAAGAGCCGATGCTGCCGTTGTACCTGCGCTGCATTGAGGCCCTGGACTATCCAAAATCGTCGATGGTCATCTATATCCGCACCAATAATAATCGCGATTCTACACTCGACATCCTCAAAGCTTGGATGGAGCGCGTACGGCCGCTCTATGGCGCTATCGAAATGGATGACGCAGACGTGCCAGAACGCGTCGAAAATTACGCGGTACACGAGTGGAATGCCGAACGATTCAAGGTGCTGGCAAAAATTCGCCAAAATAGCCTACAGAAAACTCACCAGTACGATTGCGCCTATTATTTCACCGCCGACGTGGATAACTTTCTGCGGCCCTGCACTTTGAAAGAATTGGTGGCGCTGGGGCTGCCGATCGTCGCGCCATTTTTACGTTCGGTGGATCCCAATTCGCGTTATTCCAATTACCATGCCGATATCGATGACAATGGTTATTTTAAGGAATGCCAGCAGTACGAATGGATTTGGTCGCAAGCCATTACCGGTGTTTTTGAATTGCCGGTGGTCCATTGCACCTATTTGATTCGTGCGGATACAATATCCAAATTGGATTACGACGATGGCTCAGGTCGGCACTCATATGTTATTTTCTCCGATTGCGCGCGGCGGCGCGGCATTCCGCAGTATTACGATAATCGCCAGTTATATGGCTATTTGACGCTAACTGCCAGTGCAGCGTCAGCGGCGCAGGCCGCGCAATTGTTTGACGCCGATTTGGGCGTCGATGAGCGCAGTGCACTCAGTAATTTGGACGCCTTGGCGCAAGTGCAGCAAAAGTTCAGCGCCATTTAGCGCAATAACGAATGGGGCTACGGATCTGGCGTCGGTTCCTTGCCAATTAACAACGCCGACTACATCCAATTTATTCAAAACTTTCTGGAAAAACATCGCATCACGTCGGTATTGGACTTTGGCTGCGGCGACTGGCAGTTCTCCCGTTTTATTGACTGGAAGGGCGCCAGCTACGTAGGATTGGACTTGGTGCCGGAGGTGATCGCAGCTAATCACGAGGCTTACGCGCGATCCGGAGTCGAGTTTGCGGTATCAAATG
>CAZLSB010000004.1:0-44200 GCA_964561825.1 uncultured Xanthomonas sp. | reverse complement strand
CAACGCTGAAAAAAATGCATTAAAATCATTTGCTTGCGGTATTTTTGGTGAGAGAACGGCAGTAGACTGTGGACCATCGTGTTGAAAAGGCACGGACCATGGGTCAAATTGATCGCATCACTCAGCAGCCTGAAGTGATGGGGGGTGTTCGGACAAGTTCGCACCCACGAAACCGCGTTTCTCCACCCACCAACCAAAAACCACCTATCAGCGCCGCGCCAGCATCCTGCTGATCACCGTCTCAACGATTGCCGCAGGCAATTGCGCGCTCACTTCGAGCACATACCAGTTGTCCAGCGGCGGCAGCTTGGTGGCGTCTTTTTCGGTGGTAATGCACGGCAAGCCATCGCTGAATTGTGGGATGCCGATCGCGGCGTAATCGACATGATCGGCTTGTGGGTGTTCGATAACGTCGATGCCGAGCGCGCGCACGCTGGCGAACACACGATCTGGATTACCGGTGCCGGCAACCACATGCGCTTTTCGACCCTGCCACGCCGAGAGCTGCTGCTGAACCCCCGCCAAGCTGCGTAAACCGCTGACCCGCATCGTCATCGGCCATTCGCCTGGCACCGGCGAGCCGCCATTGCGCACAATCAAATCGACCCGACTTAAGCGGCTCAGCGGCGCGCGCAGTGGTCCTGCGGGCAGCATTTTTTGATTGCCAAAGCCGCGCAAACCATCCACCACGACGATCTCGCAGCAGCGCGCCAGCGCCAGATGCTCCAGGCCATCGTCGGAGATCAGCAGGTCGAGCTGCACCACACCTAACAAACGGCGCGCCGCGGCAACGCGGTCCTCACCCACCGCTACCGGTGCGCCAGTGCGTCGGGCGATCAGCAAGGGTTCGTCGCCCACTTGCGCGGCAGTGCTCAAACTGTCGACTAAGCGTACGCCTTGGGTACGCCGTCCATAACCGCGGCTGATGACGCCGACCGTGAAACCTTGCGCACGCAATTGTTCGACGAGTGCGATGGTCAGCGGCGTTTTCCCGGTGCCACCTACGGTCAGATTACCCACCACGACTACCGCAACGCCAAGATCAGGCGCGCGCCGCAAGCGCCATCGATACGGCAATTGCACCAGCAGCCGCAAGCTCGCGTACAAATGAGCGCCTAGCTGCAACCACCAGGGACAACGCGCGCCGCGGTACCAGATGGCCTGCAGTTGCTCACGGGAAATCAGCATCGGCACCGTCCTCGCGCGAGCGATACAGCTGCGCATACATGCCCGCACGCGCCAGCAGCGCCTGATGGCTGCCCTGCTCGACAATCCGGCCCTCATCCAAGACGACGATGCGATCGGCTTGTTCAACCGTGGACAATCGGTGCGCGATAACAATCGTTGTACGGCCGCTCATCGCCGCGCGCAGTGCCTGCTGCACGGCGCGTTCCGACGCGTTATCCAAAGCCGAGGTAGCCTCGTCCAAAATCAGGATCGGCGCGTCCTTTAATAGCGCGCGGGCAATCGCCAGACGTTGCCGCTGGCCACCGGATAGCGCGGCACCGCGTTCGCCAATAACGCTATCCAAACCCTGCGGCAGCGCTTCGATGAACTCCCAGGCATGCGCCGCGCGCGCCGCGCTTTCGATCGCCGCGCGGCTGCTACGACGCAAACTGCCATAGGCAATATTGCGCGCCACGCTGTCGTTGAATAACACGATTTGCTGGCTGACCAGCGCCAGTTGCTGGCGCAGCGCGGTCAGCTGATATTGATCAAGCGGCACGCCATCGATACACACACTGCCTTGATCGGGCGCCAGAAAACGCGCCAACAGCGCGACTAAGGAACTCTTGCCGCTGCCCGAGCGACCCACCAGTGCCACGGTCTCGCCCGCTTGGATATGCAGATCGATGCCGCGTAACGCGTAATCGTCGCGCCCTGGATAACGCAGGTACACGCCGCTAAATTGCACTTCACCGCGCACCCGCTCGGGCGCCAATAGTCCTTGGTCGGGCTCGCTTGGTTCATCGAGAATCGCAAAGACCGATTCGGCGGCGGCCAAACCGCGCTGAACGATAGCCTGGGCGCTGGTCAATCGTTTTAATGACGGCAAAATCGCCAACATGGCCGTCATGAACGCCATAAATGCGCCGGGCGTTAAGCGCTCTAATTCGCCGGGCCGCGTCGCCATATACACCACTAGCGCCAAACTGCTGGCCGCCAAAATTTGCACCAGCGCTGAACTGAGCGCATTGGTTGCCGCCACTTTCAAATGTTGGCGGCGATTGTGTTCGTTAACCGTGCTGAAGCGCTCGGCTTCGTCTTGTTTGCCGCCGTAAATCTTGATTTCGCGCTCGCCCAATATGACGTCTTGACCGATTTGGGTCACGTCGGCGACCGAGGTTTGAATCCGTCGGCTAATCGCGCGATAGCGCTTGGATACCAGCCGCACGACCAGCGCAATCGCCGGCCCGGCTAATAGAACCGACAGCGTCAGTTGTGGACTGTAATAGCTCATCACGCAGAGCAAACCAATGATGATCAGACTGTCCAGAACCCAGATTTTCAGGCCTTCGGTGCAGGCCTGACCAATCTGCTCCACTTGAAAACTCAAGCGAGACAGCACGTCGCCGCTGGCATGTTCGGCAAAAAAACGCGATGGCAATACCAAATAGCGGTCAAACACCTGCGCGCGCAAATCAGCAATGATGCGTCGACTGATCCACGCCATGCCGTAATCGCCGACAAAAACACCCAAACCACGCGCCAGAAACAAAGCGATGATCGCCAACGGCAACCAGGCAATCACACTGGCCGAACGCGCGCCCAAGGCGTCGTCCAACAAGGGCTGCATCAGCGCGGTAAAACCCGCCGCCACGCTGGCTTCCAAAATCATCCCGCACAGCGCACCCAAGGCCACCAGCCAATGCGGTTTGGCGTACGGCAACAGGCGCGCGTACAGGCCCTCGGAGCCCACCACGGGGTTCACGGCGTGCCGTTGCTTTGAACGGTCGCGATCGATAAATTGCGATAGCCGGTCTGCGCCAACGCGTCCATCGCGGTGACCACCGATTGATGCTGCGTGCGCGCGTCGGCGCGCAGAATCACCGATTTGCTCGCCGGATCGCCGCCCAATCGCTCCAGGGCGGTTTTCAGGGTGTCGATGCTGGCGTTGAGCACTTCATTGTTGTTGACAAAAAAACGCCCCTCCGCGTCGATTTGCAGCATCAGAGGTTGATCGTTCTCAGTTTTGTCCTCCATGCTGGCCTGCGGCAACTGCACCTTGATGCGCGAGTTTTGATCAAACGTGGCCGTCACCATGAAAAAGATCAGCAACACCAGGATCACGTCGATCAACGGAATCACGGTGATCTCCGGATCGTCGTTGTCCGGCGTGGAGAACTTCATCGTGCAGCCCTCGCTGGCGCCGGCGTCGGCAGCACTTCGGGCGCATGCTCTAAGCTGTCGATCAACAAAGCCGCTTCACGCTCCAACTCGACGGCCAGATCGCCCACTCGACCCTTGAAATAACGGTGGAACAAATAGGCGACGATCGCCACGCACAAACCGGCAGCGGTTGCGATCAAAGCTTCACCAATACCACCCGCCAGCGCATTGGCGTCACCAATGCCGGCCGTGGTAATGACCAAAAACATACGGATCAAACCAGAAATGGTACCGAGCAGGCCCATCAACGGCGAGATGATCGCGATGGTGCCCAAGGCATTCAGATAGCGATTGAGTCGGTACACCGCGATCCTGCCGGCGTCTTCCGCCTTTTCGCGTAGGACTTCGCGCGATCGCTGCCGATGGGAGACAATCGCCGCCAGAATCGAGCCCAAAGGCGAATTGCCGCGCAATTTTTCCAGATGATCGCGTTCGATCTTCGCCGAGCGTGCCCAGGCACGCACTTCAGCACCCAACTTGGACGGCACTACCACGCTGCTGCGCAACGACCAGAAGCGCTCCAGAATAATGCCAACCATGGCGATCGACGCCAGTACCAGGGGCAACATGACCCAGCCACCGGTCTTCAAAATCTCAAACACAAATGACCTCACATCAGCCAACATATCAGGCGCGCGATCATACAAGGCCTGCCGTGAGTCTGCCGGAGGTTGAATTCAAAACAACCTATGCCTTAGCGCAATTGGCCGATCGGCTCCTGCCACCAACGGCGCTGTTCACGCTGGCTGGAAATCGCGATCGGCGCGGCCGCTGTAAATCGCACCTCGATGGCACCTAGATCGGCACTATTGTGTTGTGAGGCACCTGACTCGCGCACCCGATTGACCACCTCGATGCGCGGAAAAGCAAAGCGGTTGCGGTAACCGGCCGAATACAACACGGCTGACGGCGATACGGCGCGCAGAAAATCCACGCTACTGGAACCGGCGCTGCCGTGGTGGCCGGCCACCAGTACATCGACATCGAGCTTAGCGGCTTGCTCGCGAATCAGGCGTCCCTCGATGATTTCGCCAATATCGCCGGGAATCAAAGCACTACCGGCGCCACTGCTGATGCGCACCACGCAAGAACTCTCATTGCCCAGATAAGGCAGCGTGGCGGGTGGGTGCAGAATCTCAAAAGCCACAGCGTCCCATTGCCAGTGCTGGCCCGTTTCACACAACTGTGAGCCGTCAATGGTGGCCGGCGCCGAGCTGGATATTTGATCGATCAGCAGGCGTCGACGCAGACTTTTGGTACCGCCCGCATGGTCCAGATCGTCGTGGCTGACGACCAAACGATCTAATCGCGCCACACCCAACTGCGCCAAACTGGGCACTAATACCCGATCCCCGAGATCACCCCCTTCAGCAAATCCCGGACCGGTATCGATCAACAGCGCATGTTGCGCGGTGCGCACCAGCACCGCTTGGCCTTGTCCGACATCCAGCACCGTCAGCACAAATTCACCGGGGTTGGGCGCCTCAACACGCGGCGCCAGCAGAGGCAACAATCCAAAAACGCCCAACCAGCGCCCCGGCCAGCCGCGCGGCGCAAGCAGCCACAAGCTACCCCACAGCGCTAAACACCAGACGATGAACGACGGTGCCGGCAGGGCCAGCCGCGCGGCCGGCCAAGCGGCAGCAACGACGATCAGCCCATCAAATCCAGCCAGCAGCCAAGCCGCCAACTGCAGCGCTCCCGTGCTTGCCGCTGCGATCGGCCAGAGTACCAGCGCGGCCAGCAAAACCGGAACCACCAGGAAGGTGACATAGGGCACGGCGAGCAGATTCACCAAAGGCGCCGCTAGGCTGGTCTGCTGAAAAAACGCCAAACCCATCGGCAACAGCGCAATCGATAATCCTAATTGCGGCAAAACCCACATGCGCCAGGCCGATTCACGCCGCCAGCGGCCGCTAAAAGCCAAGATTAACCAAGCAACCGCGCCGAAGGACAGCCAAAAGCCAGCGGTGAGTGGCGCCAAAGGGTCCAGCAGCAGCACGGCAAACAAGGCCAGCGCATAACGTGTCCACCAACCCAACTCACGGCGCGTCAAAACCCCCGCCAACATCGCCGCAATGGTCAGCACCGTGCGTTGCGTGGGCAGCGTGAACCCGGCCAGAGCCGCGTAAAGGGCAGCCGTCATTAAGGCGCCAAGTGCCATCGCCTGCGGCCTGGGCACTCGCAAGGCCAGCACCGGCAACAGCCAATAAACCAACCAAACCAAGCCACCACCGAGCGCCGCCGCCAAACCCACGTGCAGACCAGAAATCGCGATCAAATGGCTGGTGCCAGTGGCGCGAAACAAATCCCAGGCACGCTCGTCCAACTCGCGGGTGTCACCGATGGCGAGCGCTTTGGCGGTCGCCCGAATCCGACCCGGCGGCAGCGCCAGATCAAAACGCTCAGCAATGTGCGCACGAATGGCGTCGATGCGGGCCGTCGCGCGGCAGGCTGCAACATCCGGCCGCGATTCGGTTGCCACCCGGCGCACGATGTAACCCGTCGCGCCAATATTCGCCGCCAGCGCATAGCGTTCAAAATCAAAACCGGCCGGATTCACCAAGCCATGCGGGCGCTTTAAACGCACGATCACCTGCAAACAGTCGCCCGGACTGACCGAGATTTGCTGTTCATACCAAGACACACGAATCCGCTCTGGCAGCGCCAAATCACCCGCCACCAAGGCCAAATCAAAGCGTGATGCACGGCCCTCGCGCGTCGGCAAACCCACCACCGTTCCTACCACCGGTAAATCCTGGCCTTGCAGCTCAGGCGCCAAACGCTGCGCATAACGCTGTTCACCCACCACGCAGGCGTACACAAAACCCATCAACAACGCACAGCAAAAGGCCAAGGTTTGCGACAGGAGCGGGGTTTGTCCGCCAAATCGCGGCGCGGCAAGGTGCGAGGGATCAGGTCCGGGTGCTTGCGCAGCGGACCGCAGAACCCAAAGCTGCGCCACCAATGCCAGCGCCAGCAGCGCGACTAAGGTCGAAAACGCGGGCAAATCGGCCAGCAGCAAGACCCAACTGGCGCCTGCGGCAAAACCAAAACCGTGGACGGGCAGCAGTCGAAAAGCGCCCACGGCTGCGAAGGGTCAGGTTTCGGCCGGCGCCAGCCGACCGCCACGTAATTCCAACACGCGATCCATGCGCGCCGCCAAGCGCCGATCATGGGTTACGATCACCAGACTGGTGCCAATTTCCCGATTTAACTCCAGCATCAGCGCATACACCTGCGCCGCGGTCCGTTCATCCAAATTGCCAGTGGGTTCGTCGCCCAGCACGCACGCCGGCCTGGTCACCAAAGCGCGCGCGACGGCCGCGCGTTGACGCTCACCACCGGATAGCTCACTGGGTTTGTGCCGCGCACGTTCACCCAAACCCACCCTGCCGAGCAATGCCTCAGCGCGTTCGCTGGCCTCAATTACCGACATGCCACCAATCAACAGCGGCATTGCGACGTTTTCCAGCGCGGTGAATTCCGGCAACAAGTGATGAAACTGATAGACAAAACCCAGCGCCTGATTGCGCAAGCGACCACGTTCACGATCTGATAATCGCGACATTTGCTGACCCAGCACCGTCACTTCGCCACGGCTCGGCAGGTCCAATCCGCCCAGGATATGTAGCAAAGTACTTTTTCCAGCGCCGGAAGTGCCGATGATCGCGACACTTTCGCCTCGTGCGACCGATAGCGAAGCATCACTGAGGACTTCGACACGTAAATCACCCTCGGCATACACCTTGGCAATTCCGCTCGCTGCAATCACGGCATCACTCATAACGAAGCGCCTGCGCCGGTTGCGTGCGCGCCGCACGCCACGCCGGATATACGGTGGCGACGACAGCAAATACTACCGACAACATGCCAATTCGGCCGACATCGGGCCAGCGTAATTCTGAGGGCACCGAGCTGATGTAATAAATATCGCCCGGCATGGCCTGAAAACCAAACAGACTTTCCAGAAAAGGCACAATCACGTGGATATGACTGGCAATAACCACGCCAAACAACAATCCCAGTAAAGTGCCAATGACGCCCACCGCCAAGCCTTGCACCATAAATACGGTCATAACCAGTTTTGGACTCGCGCCCAGTGTGCGCAAAATGGCGATATCTGCCTGTTTATCAGTCACCACCATGACCAATGTGGATACCAAATTAAATGCCGCAACTGCGACAATGAGCGACAGAATAATAAACATCACTAACTTTTCGGTCTTCACCGCGCGAAAGAAATTGCTGTGCTGCTGGGTCCAGTCACGCACGCTGTACAGGCCATCCAAGCGCGTGGTCAAATTCTGCGCCACTCGCCAGGCTTGAAACATATCATCCAGTTTGAGTCGAACGCCGGTGACACCCTCGCCTTCGCGAAACAACTTTGCCGCGTCTTGCAGGTGAATGAACGCAAAACTGCGGTCATATTCATACATACCGACTTCAAATAATCCGACAATTTGAAAGCGCCGCATTTGCGGTATGACGCCAATCGGCGTGGCACGCATTTGAGGCGCCATCAGTGTCACCTGATCACCCAAGGTCACGCCCAAGGTATGCGCCAGCTCAGCGCCCAGGACTATTCGGTATTTACCAGGCTCCAGCAGGTCAAAACTGCCGATTTTAGTACTCGCGCCGACCTCGGAAACACTGTCCTCCAAATCCGGCAGCACGCCGCGAATCATCGCGCCACTAATGCGCTTGGCTTGCAGCATGCCTTCGCGTTCGATGTACGGCGCCGCACCGACCACATGCGGATCAAGCCGAGCCGCGTCGACCAAGGCGGGCCAATCACTGACATTATCACCAAACGCAGTAATGGTCGCGTGTGAAACCATGCCAAGTATGCGCGACCGTAATTCTTGCTCAAAACCATTCATCACTGAAATGACAACGATGAGTGCACTAACCCCCAAGGCAATGCCCAACATCGAAACCAATGAGATAAACGAAATAAAATGATTGCGTCGTTTAGCGCCGGTGTAACGCAGCCCAATGGCAATCGACAGCGGATGAAAGAGTTTCATGCCGCACCAACGAATAATGCTGGACTGGGGCGATGCACAGCCAGCCAAAGACGCAGTCGATGCTGCAGCTCGCTGTTAATTCGATCCGGAAACACCATGCATGCATGTTTATCACCGCCGCTGCCTTCAAAATGCAGCTGAACTAGACCCAGAAATCGCGAAGACTGCAGCAGATTCGCCGCTTGCGGGCTAAGCTCGCCACGCTTACTGAATTCGATATTGCCATCGGCATACAATCTGATCTTTGTGGGTCGCGCAATGGCGTGCCGCCATTCGCGCGCGGCGATCAGCACGACCAACAGCACCGCCAATAGCATGGCCCAAATCGGCAATTGCGCGCGGCCTAAGGCCAATAGTGCTGCCGTCAGTGCAACTAACAAAATCCCGCGCTCCCAGAATCCAGGTCGCAAATCAATGTCGATCGGTGTGGCGTAAACGCTGGACGAGAGCATTGAGTTCCGCTTCCTCCGAGTGGCTGCGGCCTAACAACAGGGCCCAGAGCTGGTCGTCTTCCATGGCCAGCAAACGTACGAAGTTATGCCGCTCAGCGTCTGACGCTGAGATGAAGTGCCCGTCCAAATAGCGCACTAGCACGAAGTCCAACTCTTTCATGCCACGTCGACATTGCCAGCGCAACTGGCGCACCAGCGCGGCGAGATCTTCACCCGCCGTGCCGCTCACCCGCCGCCGCCTAAATCGCTGTTCAGAAACAAATTGGATCGAAAACCCGGCATTACACGGAGCGCCGCGCAATCATCGCCTTTTTGATCTCGGCGATTGCTTTGGCCGGATTGAGGCCCTTCGGACAGGTTTTGGTGCAATTCATGATGGTGTGGCAGCGATACAAACGGAAGGGATCTTCCAGATCGTCCAGCCGCGCGCCGGTATCCTCGTCACGGCTATCTACTATCCATCGATAGGCCTGCAACAAAACCGCCGGACCCAGATAACGATCGCCATTCCACCAATAACTTGGGCAAGAAGTGCTGCAACATGCGCACATTATGCACTCATACAAGCCATCGAGCAGTTTGCGATCTTGCGGCGATTGCAGGCGCTCTTTATCCGGTGGCGGCGAAGTCTGAGTGCGAATCCACGGCTTAATCGACGCGTATTGCGCATAAAACTGGGTCAGATCCGGCACCAAGTCTTTGACTACCGGCATATGCGGCAAAGGATAAATCTTCACATCGCCCGATACGTCGCCGATGGCCTTGGTGCACGCCAGCGTATTAGTGCCGTCGATATTCATCGCACACGAACCGCAAATGCCCTCCCGGCAAGAACGTCGGAAGGTGAGCGTTGGATCAATCTCATTTTTGATCTTAATCAGCGCATCGAGAACCATCGGCCCACAGCTGGCCAAATCAACCTCATAAGTATCCGTGCGTGGATTAGCGCCGCTATCTGGATCGTAGCGATAAATTTTGAACTGACGCAACTTTTGCGCACCACCCGGCTTGGCGGCAAAGTGCTTGCCCTTGGTGATCTTAGAGTTCTTCGGGAGCGTGAATTGGGCCATTTCTACTGCCTCTATTGGGCGGGTTTGAAACCCGCCCCTTTGATGTTAATAGGTGCGTGCTTTGGGCGGCACCGCTTCAACTTCATCTGTCAACGTATACAAATGCACCGGTCGGTAATCGAAACTCACTTTGTTGTGCTCATCAACATAAGCCAAAGTGTGTTTGAGCCATTCGTTATCGTCTCGATTCGGATAATCTTCGCGCGCGTGTGCGCCGCGACTTTCCTTGCGATTTTCGGCCGAATAGATTGATACCAATGCGCATCCGAGGAGATTTTGTAGCTCCAATGTTTCAACCAAATCCGAGTTCCACACCAATGAGCGGTCGGAAACCCGCACATCGTCGAAATTGCGGCTGATGTCGCTGACTTTGCGGCAGCCTTCTTCCAGCGACTCGCCAGTGCGGAACACGGCGGCATGGTTTTGCATCGCTTTTTGCATAGCCATGCGAATGTCAGCGGTTGGGGTGCTGCCATTGGCGTTACGTAAACGATCAAAATTGCCGAGCGCTTTGTCATACGCGGAACTGGGTAGTTTTTTGTGCGCGGATGCAGGTTTGATCACCTGCGCGGCGCGATTGGCCGCAGCGCGCCCAAACACCACCAAATCCAAC
This sequence comes from uncultured Xanthomonas sp., assembly GCA_964561825.1. Lineage (GTDB taxonomy): Bacteria > Pseudomonadota > Gammaproteobacteria > Xanthomonadales > SZUA-5 > JADKFD01. Next base: position 33,645 of record CAZLSB010000004.1, on the reverse strand, counting down.
AGAGAATTAGATCCCAGCCGATTAGCGCCGTGCACCGACACACAGGCGGCCTCGCCGATTGCGAACAAACCGGGCACGACGGAATCCGGATCGCCATTTTTGATGGTCACCACTTCGCCGTGCACATTGGTTTGAATGCCGCCCATGTTGTAATGGACCGTCGGCAAAACGGGAATGGGTTCGCGCGTGACATCCACGCCGGCAAAAATGCTCGCGGTTTCCGCTATACCCGGCAGCCGTTCGTGAATAACTTCCGGTCCGAGATGCTCCAAATGCAGGTGAATATGGTCATTGGCGGCGCCTACGCCGCGACCTTCACGGATTTCGATAGTCATCGCGCGGCTGACCACATCGCGCGAAGCGAGATCCTTGGCGTTCGGAGCGTAGCGCTCCATAAAGCGCTCGTTCTTCGAGTTGGTCAAATAACCGCCCTCGCCACGCACGCCTTCGGTGATCAAACAGCCCGCACCGTAAATGCCGGTGGGATGAAACTGAGTGAACTCCATATCCTGCAAAGGCAAACCGGCACGCAACACCATGCCGTTCCCGTCACCGGTGCAGGTATGCGCTGAGGTACATGAGAAGTAGGATCTGCCGTATCCACCGGTGGCTAAGACCACCGAGTGGGCGTGGAACATATGCAGCGTGCCTTCGGACAAATCCCAGGCGATAACGCCACGGCAAGTGCCATCCTCATCCATAATCAGATCAAGGGCGAAATACTCGACGTAAAAACGCGCGTCAAACTTCAAAGCCTGTTGATACAGGGTGTGCAATATTGCATGACCCGTGCGATCCGCGGCGGCGCAGGTACGCTGCGCCGTGCCCTGACCGTAATGCGTGGTCATACCACCAAATGGACGTTGGTAAATCCGTCCATCTTCGGTGCGCGAAAATGGCACACCATAATGTTCCAGTTCGATAATGGCCGGAATGGCTTCCTTGCACATATATTCGATTGCATCTTGGTCACCGAGCCAGTCGGAGCCTTTGATGGTGTCGTAAAAATGGAAGCGCCAGTCGTCTTCGCCCATATTGCCTAAGGCCGCGCTAATCCCACCTTGCGCCGCAACGGTGTGACTGCGAGTGGGGAAAACCTTGGTAATGCAAGCGGTGGCTAAACCCTTAGCGGCCATGCCCATAGTGGCGCGCAGTCCCGCGCCGCCAGCGCCGACGACAATGACGTCGTAGTTGTGGTGAGTGATCTTGTAGGCTTCGGTCATGTGCGCTCAACCGCGATAAAAACCAGTCGCAGGATTGCGATGCTGGACGATAGGACAGCCAAAATCGCGCCAAAACGGATCAGCACCATCAAGGTGATCTCCAAAGCGCGTGGATGTACGTAATCTTCAATGACCACCTGCAAACCCAAATAGGCGTGGTGAAACAAAGCCCAAATAAACGCCAGTAGCAACACGGCATTCAACGGTTGCCCCACCGCTGAACTCAGCGCTGCGTAATCACCGCCTTTATTGGCAATCGCAAACCACAAGAACCAAACGCTCAGCGGTGCCAAGGCCATTGCGGTGACGCGCTGCATCCACCAATGATTGGCGCCCTCCCGCGCTGAGCCCAGACCATGAACGATTTTTAACGGCGTACGAAATGCGCTCATGTTGCCCTCCTCAGGCCCACAGCAGCCACAGCAACAACGCGGTTAGCGTGGGCGCCAACACCACAACCACCCAGCCGGTCGCGTAAGCGCGTTTGATCTCCAGACCCCAACCGGTATCCCACGCCAAATGGCGTAAACCATTGAGCCAGTGGTACATCAAGCAAAATACAAAACCGGCACAAACAAGACGACCGATGAAACCGTTGGCCAAGTCGGTAAACGTCGCAAACGCTTGCTGTCCGGTCGCCAACGCAACCACGCCCCACACCAGCCCTAGTGCGGCGGCGCTGAGTGCCACGCCAGTGGCTCGGTGAATGATCGAAAGCAGCGATGTCAGTTGCGGTCGGTAGACCTGCAGATGCGGCGATAGCGGACGCGCTCGCGTGGCCATGTTGAGTCCCCAGTTGCGGTCGGTGGAGCGGCCAAAATAGGCCGCCCCAGGAAGCTGCCGAAAGATAACAGCTGCGTTAAGCGTACGCAGCCCCGGCAACCCATGTGGCTCGAAAGAAATCTCGGCAGACGAGTTGTTCCCGGATCTCAGAAATCAATGCAGCGCCCATTTTTTTCCCAATCGCCATAGCGCGTGGGTTCTGGCCCTTTGCGGCCGCCGATTTCCACGGGCAACGTCGATGCCGCGGGCAACGTCGATGCCGCGGGCAACGCCGATGACGCGGGCAAGTCCGATGACGCGGACAAGTCCGACGTCGCCGGCGGCTCAGACATGGTTAAAATTTCATCAACTGGCAATGAAGTAATTCTTGTCGACATCGATATGCTCCTGCAATGCTGCACACACTAGACTGCGCCTGATGATGACTCCGCCAAGTTTCGCTGAAATTATTGTCGAAGGGCCGGAAGCGCAAACATTCCTGCACGGGCAGCTTGCGGCCGACGTCAAGGCCATTGCACCGGCGCACTGGGGATATGCGTGTTTTTGCGTGCCCGACGGACGTGTGCAGGCGCTGATGATGCTCGCCCACGCGTCCGCAGAACAATGGCGCTTGTTATTGCCAGCCGAGCTTGCCGATGGCGTGCTGAGCCGCTTGCAGCGCTATCGGTTGCGCTCACGCTGCAGCTTAGCTTCTTCTGAGGTCGCGATTGTCGCCACCGTTGATCCGCTCGCGGCTGCCTACCGATGTGCGGCTTTTAGCTGGTCTGTGGAAGCTGGCGCGGCGTCTGCGCTTGCGCCAAATTTATGGTCGCAGCAAGCTGAACTCGGTATTCCGTGGATTGTCGCGGCCAGCAGTGAACTATTTTTGCCGCAGATGTTGGCGCTTGAGCGCTTGCAGGCTTACTCATTGCGCAAAGGCTGTTTTCCCGGCCAGGAAGTGGTCGCGCGCATTCACTACCTTGGGCGCAGCAAGCGACGTTTGACCCGTCTATCGCAGGTGGGCGGTGATTTGTCAGTGGGCGCCGGTGATGAACTGGGCCTAGTCGGACATGCACAAAAGCTCGGCACACTGGTGCTTATCGATCCGAGTAGCCGCACGGCTCTGGCTGTGCTGATGGAAGCGGCCGTAGCAGGAACGCGCCTGACGGTTTCGACGCAGGAGCGGCACGCAGATTTTGTGATTGAAGGCGACGTCAGTGAAACGATTAGCGAAACAATGCTGAACAAAGGCTATGTCCCCCAGATGGCGCATAGCGTTTAGTTAACGAAAATGGTATGACCGCTGTTGAGTTCGAGGGGGGAGATTGACCATGGTGAAGGGCTTTGCAAAACCATTCCAAGCGCTGACTCTCGGGTTGGCGTTTGCAGGTTTATCCGCTTCAAATTTGAGCAGCGCCGCTGAATACAACTTTTCCGTAGAGCCAACTTACACACCTACCCGCGCGCGTGAACTCTACGAGCCGTTGATCAAGTACCTTGATCAAGCGACCGGTGAGACCTTCAAGTTGGTGGTGGCGCGAAACTATGCGTTCTACTGGAACGACATGCGCAATCGTAAGGACTTGCACTTCGTGTTTGACGAAGCGCATTTCACTGATTTTCGAATTCAACGTTACAAGTACGAGCCCTTGGTCAAGTCGGCGACCCCATCGAGTTACTCGCTGCTGACCCAAGATGATGTGGGCGAAGGCAATGTGCAAGCCTTCGTCGCGCGCAGCTTAGTGACCATGCCAGCGCCGAATTTGGGCTTTGCGTTGTTGTTGGAGTACTTTCCAAATCCGATGCAACAGCCGATCCTAAGCTCTATCGCAACCTCATGGCGCGATACGGTCGAGATCGTTTTTGCCGGCGAAGCAGACGCCGCGTTGGTGCCATCGTGGTTGCGGGACGAATATCCCAATTTGATCCCGATCATCACCACGCGCGAATTTGCCGGTCCCGCTGTTTCAGCATCGCCCGATGTTCCGGCCGAGGTGAAAGCAAAGGTTAAGGCGGCTTTACTGAAACTCCACGAAGACCAAAGTCTGTATGAAGTGATCAACGAACTGGGCATGCCGCAATTTGTCGAAGCCAGCGCAGCCGACTACGCTGGCGCAGACCTGATGTTGAAAAACTTCTACGGTTACAGCAAGCGCGTGCAAACCCCGCGCTAGTTGCTTGCGAAGCGCTGCTCCGAATCGAAAGGGCAGAAAACCCGCCACCGATGCATCGGCGGCGGCTTGCCCTGGCTAACCAGAGCAGCGGAGCTTGCCCCGCTGCTGTTCCAAGCTAAATCAACGGATGGAGAACAGCGAGAAGCCGCCGCGATCGCCATAGCTGCCATCGCGCGAGCGCCGCCCACGCATCCGATCAAGCAACTCGTCTTGGCGCTGTTGCAGCCAATCGTCGCGATCAAGTCCATCGGCCGCCCCCTCACCTTGATCGGCAATGGTTTGCGCACGGAAGGAGCAGAAATCTTCGTAGGCGTCGATCTCGTGCTTCAATTCTTCAACGACCAACTCGATCATGATCGCGTCGTCCAAGAAGCCGAGCACCGGAATGGTGTCAGGGATCGCATCGTTCGGATCCGAAAAGTAGGTCAACGCTGACAAAATCTCGTGCCGCTCGGCATCGGTAATGCCCCAATTTTTGTCGTGCACCATGCCTATCAGGGTGCCCAAGCGCTTCATACGTGAGGACACAAACTCCGGCACTTGCACGCCTTGAGTGTCTTCAAACAATTTCTGCGCGGCGCCGGTGATCTCCTCCGGCGACAGGTGTTGTGCGGCTTCCTTGGCCCTACGCATCGCGCCACGGAAATGTTCCAGATCTTCTTCGGACAAATCGATCACTACACGCATCGCAATTTCCTTTCGTGTGGCCAGGGACAAGGGTGGGAGACTATCGGTGTAGCAGATTGCCCGTCAATTTCACTTCAGGGACAGGCCCAAATATTAACCTAGAAACATCAGTTGGACGGGGTACGCGATCACACGCGCCTAGGATGACTGGTTGCTTGCAGGCTCGGCAACGACCCGCCCTGCCCCACCGGCGCGACGCCAAGAGGCTCGCACGCGCTCGCCAGCATCCTCCAAGACAGCGTAAATGGTTGGCAGCACCACTAGCGTGATCACGGTAGAAAACACCAAGCCGCCAGCAATCGCGCGCGCCATCGGGTAATAGGCGGGACCACCACCGCCAATGCCTACGTCGCTGATGCAGAGCGGCAACAGGCCTAGAAAAGTCGTGCCGGTGGTGATCAAGATCGGCCGTAGGCGCTCTTTGCCACCCATCACTAGTGCTTCGTCTCGCGTGTAACCCATGCGCCGCAGGGTATTCACATGCTCGACCAGTACGATGCCGTTATTAACGACCACACCGGTCAAAATCATGATGCCGATAAACGCCATGACGGAGAACGTGGTGTCCCAGATCAAGAAGGTCCACCAGACACCCACCACGGCGTAAATGATTGAGACCAGAATCGCCAGCGGATAGATCAGCGACTCGAACAAAGCCGCCATGACCATGTAGATCAGCACGACTGACAAGAACAATAAGAACAACATCTCAATGGCCGCATCGGCGTCTTCCTCAAAACGCTGCCCCATGTTGTACCCGTAGCCCGACGGGAAGGGATAGGTCGTCAGCGCCGCTTCGATCGCTTTGGTAGCCGCGCCCATATCGCCTTTCGGTTTGAGTTCCAAAGTCACGTTTGCGCTGGTCTTGCGATTCTGTCGACTGATGGCGGTGGCGCCGGGTGACATGTCCACCGTCACTAAGGTCGATAGAGGCACCGATTGGCCGTCTGCTTTGGTCACCCGCACCTCTTTTAGAGTATCCAAAGACATCGATTCCGCATCTTTGAAGCGCAACCAGACCGGCACTTCGGTATCACCCATGCGGAATTCACGCAACGGTACGCCGCGCATGGCCACCTGGACCAATCGACCCACTTGCGCCGGATCAAAACCCAAATTGGCGGCGCGATCACGATCAATGCGCAACTGAATCTCTTGTTGCTGCTGAGCATTGTCGACCCGCACTTCAGCAAATTCTGCGTTGCGACCTAATAGCCGTGCGACATCCTTGGCCAAATCATTTAGCACTTCGGTTGAATCACCGGTGATACTAATATTGAGCGACTGGGTCTCTGCACCACCGCCGGCATTGCCGCCGCCTGGGCCAAAACGCATATCAACCACGGGTTTGCCAATCGCCAACTTCGGCAACCCTTCTCGGACCGCTTGTTTAATTTCTTCAACGGGTTTTTGCGCTGCATCGCCCTTAAGCAATTGCAGGCGTGTCTGCATGCCACCATCACTTTCAGACATCCAGCTGTACACCGATTCGATTTCGAACTCTTCCTTGTGTTTTATCAGGAAGGCTTCGACCTCACGCGCCGCTTTTTCCATCTGCTCCAGTCGATAGCGGCCATTCAACTCATAACCGATGGCAAAATCCCGATCGGCATCACCACCAAAAAAATCGGTTTTCACAAAACTGGCCGGGATCGCAACACTGGCAAGAATCAACAGTACCCCAACAATTGACCAACCGCGGTGCGTCAGCGACCAGCGCAATAACCTCTCATACTGGTCCTTCCAACGCTCGACGATGCGTACCTGGGCCAATTTTGGCGGCGGAATGCGCGCTGCGAGCATCGGGATAATGGTCACCGCAACAAACCACGATGCCAGCAGCGCCACCGACATCGGCATCGCCACGTAGTACAAAAACACGCCTACCTGGGTGGTGCCACCGAACACATTCGGCAAGAAAACAATGATGCTGGTGAGCGTGCCGGCGCTGACGGCCAACTGCACCATGCGCGTGCCTTCGATCGCCGTGCCTATTTTGTCATCTGGATTCTTTTCGCGTTGCTGAAAAATGCTCTCGGTCACCACCACCGCGTTATCGACCAACATGCCGATGCCGAGCAGCAAACCCATCATGGTCAGCACATTGAGCGTCAAACCGAGGAAATACATCGCGCCCAGGCTAATGGCAATACAGATCGGCACCGACAAGGACACCATCAAAGTGCTTGGCCAATGGCGCAAGAAGAAATACAAAATCAGCACCGAAAACAGCATGCCTTCGATGCCAGATTTCGACAGTGCCCCCAACGACGAGGTCACACTTTCGCCCTGATTACCAATCATGTACAACTCAATGCCAGCGAGCGCGCCACTTGCTTCAATTTTGCGCACTTCAGCCAATACGCGATCGCATACTTCCACCAGATTGGCACCGCGCTCGCGGCGTACATCGACGCCGACGGCGTAATTACCATTGAGAATGCGACGAAAATCTATTTTGCGTTGCGCAAAACGAATCTCTGCAACATCACGCAGACGCAGTCCCGCTTCGCCAATGACTAAATTGCCATATTCCTCAATCGTACGGATTTCACCGATCGGCTGTACGCGATAACGATGTTCGCCGTCGTGGATTAAACCGGCGGAGGTTGAAAAATTGGCCGCTGACAGTCGCGCTGACAAGGCATTCAGATCGACATTGTGAGCAGCGATGCGCTCTGGTAACAAATCGATGCGCACCTCGTTGGGCTGCACACCGGATAATTCAACTGAGGCCACACCGGGGATGCGTTCCAATGGACGTTTGATGCGCCGTTCCAGCAGATCGTAAGCGTCGAGCAAATTGCCCGTAGTGCTCGACAAGCGTATCTGCAGCACCGCTTCATCGTTAGTTGAGAACTTCAATACCTGGATGCGCTGCACATCACTGGGCAGCTCACCACGCGCCGCGTCAACCTTTTCGCGAACTTCCGACAGCTTGACCTTAATGTTGCGATTCCAGTCAAACACCAAGAAGAAGCTGGCGCCATTTTCGTCGGCAGTGGTGTACATATTGTCGATGCCGGAAATCGTCGCCAAGGATTCTTCCAGCGGCCGCACGATCTCACGTTCCACTTCTTTGGGCGTCGCACCTGGATAGGGCACGCTGACAAAGATGAATGGCGCATCCAGTTCCGGAAAAAACTCCAGCTTCAACAGGCGCGCGCTGAGCAGCCCAAACACCACGCAGCTGACAAACAGCATGATTGTGGTGATCGGGCGTTTGAGAGCGATCTCAGCGAGGGTCATGGTGATGAACTCCGACGAAGTGCGACGATGGCTGCAGGCGTGCGGCCTTCCCGGCAAAAAAACAAAGGCGCGGCTAGCGACAGGGCGCTGGGGCGCGCGAGCTTATTGTCTGTGCAGCTGCGGGACTTGGTTAGTGGCACAAAAGCCTTCACGCCCCCCTCTCCGCGGCTTCTAGCACCTTCGGCTGCCTGAACGTGGCGCGGCGATCCACGGTGTCGTAGAGCACCGGGATCACCACCAAAGTCAGCATGGTCGAGAAAATCAATCCGCCGATCACCGTGATCGCCAGCGGCTGACGCAGTTCGGCGCCGTCGCCTAAGCCTAGCGCCATCGGCAAAAAGCCAAACAAGGTGGTGATCGTGGTCATGATGATCGGCCGCAAACGCGTGCGCGCACCTTCAGTAAGCGCTTGGCGTTTCTCCATGCCTCGCGAGCGCAGCTGGTTGACTCGATCGATCAATACGATGGCGTTACTGACCACAATGCCGACCAACATAATGAGACCGATGAAGACGATGATGCTGAGCGATGTCCCAGTCATCCATAAGCTGAGAATCGCGCCAACCAAGGCCAATGGAATGGTGAACAGAATTAAAAACGGATGCAGCAGCGATTCGAACTGTGAGGCCATCACCAGATAGACCATAAACACGGCGAGCGCCAAAGCCATGAGCAAAGAGCGAAACGACGAGTCCAAATCCTCACTTTGACCGGCCACACGTGCCTGCGTGCCCGGTGGCAGTACGCTGCTGGCCACGATGTCTTTGGCGATTTTCACCGCTGTACCCAAATCGCCGCGCAAACTCGCCGAAATCACCGCGACGCGTTCCTGGTCGATGCGGCGGATTTCCGACGGCCCTTCGGTGATTTCGACGCGTGCGACAGCATCCAGCGGCACTGGACTTGGGCTGCCCGGATTGATGATCAAGCGACGTACCGCGTCGACCGAATCACGATCAGCTTCGGACGCGCGTACCAACACGTCAATCTTGCGATCCCGCAGGCTGTAGCGGGTCGCTACTTCGCCGCGCACTTTGCGCACCACTTGGTCAGCGACCTGTCGCGTGCTCAAACCCAACGATGAGATCTTTTCCTGGTCAAAATAGATGCGTACTTCCGGCGCGCCTTGTTCTTGCGAGTTTTTTACGTCAGCAAAAATCTCGTTTTTACGCAGCTCGTTGCTGATGCGCTCACTGGCTTGTTTGAGCAGGTCCAAATCGTAGCCATTGATTTCGATTTCCAACGGCGTGTCAAAACTGAACAACTGCGGTCGCGAATACTTCGATTCAGTGCCCGGCAGTGCGTCGGTATAGGCGCGCAGCGCTTCGACGATGCGCGGTTCATCGCTACGCGCGGTGTGTGGCGCCAAGGTCACCAGCAATTTGCCGACGTTTTCACCGGATTCGGTCGGATTGGCATCTAGACGCGCGCCGGTGCCGGCGGTGGCAAACATATGCTCCACGCCATCGACCTTAATGCCATGTTCCTGCAAACCGGCGACCAACATATCGGTGCGCACCAACGGCGTACCCACCGGCAACTTCATATCGACCTGTAAACGCCCTTGTGCGAATTCCGGGATCAGTTCAACACCCAGGCGCGGCACCAGCGCCAGGGCGACGACCAGCGATAGCGTTGCGGCACCCAAAATCACCGTTGGATGGCGTAAAGACCACGGCAAGATGCGGTCATAGGCTTTCAGCGACATATCAAAAAAGCCCATGGTGCCGCGCGCCAGCGGGTTAAGCACAATGCCAAACACGCGCCCGAGCAGCCCAAAGGTGCGTCGCGCCACAATCGCCAGCAAGTAGAAAACCCAACTTAACAGCCACCAGACGCCGCGCAGCAGGGCCAGTACCGCCCACACCGGCAGCAGCAGGAAACGACCCCGATCCAAACGCGGCCGATTTTTGTTCAGCCAATGGCGCTCCTGCGCGAGGGCCTGCGGATGCTCGTAGCTCATTGTTGTGCGTGTCTCGCCAAGCGATGCCAGCATCGGGATCAAGGTCACCGCGACGAACAAGGAAATGATCATCGCAAAGGTCACCGTCAGCGCCTGATCACTAAATAGCTGACCGGCAATGCCCTCGACGAAGACCAATGGCAAAAACACTGCGATATGGGTGAAGGTGGATGCGGTAATCGCCATGCCAACTTCACTGGTGCCCTGCACCGCCGCCTCAATGACGCCCATGCCCTGATCGCGCAAACGCCGCACGTTTTCCAGCACCACAATGGCGTTGTCGACCACCATGCCGGTCGCCAGCGCGATACCACCTAGCGACATCACATTCAGGCCAATGCCAAACTGCTGCATGAAAAAGAAGGTGGCAATGATCGATACCGGCAAAGACAGCGCGATCACCAGCGTCGCCCACGCCTCACCGAGGAACAAGAAAATTACCAAAATCGACAATAGACCGCCAATCACCGCGGCTATGACAACTTCTCGAATAGAGCTCTTAATAAACGTCGACTGGTCATCGACGGTGGTCATTTTGGCACCGTCGGGCATTTCATCTTTGAGCCGTTCAAGCGCTTTAGCAACGCTTTCTGCGACATTCACCGTATTGGCATCACCTTCTTTATAGATGGCGATTTCCACGGCTTCTTTGCCATCGCTGCGAATGATCGCTTGGCGTTCTTTGTGACCTTGGGTAACGGTGGCGACGTCTTTAAGCTTTACCGGCACGCCACCGGTAGTCGACACCATCATTTCGCCCATATCGGTGAGCGTGGCAAACTGATTGATGGTGCGCACCACGTAGCGTTGACTGGCCTCGTCCAAACGCCCGCTGGAGATATTGATGTTCTCCGAGCGCAGGCGCTCAATGATCGTGTTGACGTCCAAATTCAGTTGCTTCAAGCGGTTCTGGTCGATATCCACCTGAATTTCGTCTTCCAAACCACCGGACACCTTGACCGCAGCGACACCCTCAATCGGTTCCAGGCGCTTTTTCAGATCCTCTTCGGCATAGCGGCGTAATTCGGTCAGGGCGGCCGTGCTGCCGGCATCTGCCTCACCGGCGGCCAGCGCCAAGCGCAACACCGGCTCGGTGGACGGATCAAAGCGCAGCAACAGCGGCTTTTTCACTTCTAGCGGCAGCTGCAAAATCTCCAGCTTCTCACGCACGTCCATGCTGGCGTTATCCATGTCGGTGCCCCAGGAAAATTCCAGGATCACGTCGGATTGGCCGGTGCGCGACACCGAGCGGATACGCTTGAGGTTCTTGACGACACCGAGCGCCTCTTCGAGCGGCTCGCTAATCAGGTTCTCGATTTCTGCGGGCGCGGCGCCGACGTATTCGGTACGCACGGTCAGCGTTGGATAGGACAGATCGGGCAGCAAATTGACTTTGAGCCGGGTGAGGCCGATCAAGCCAAACAGCACCAGCGCAATCGTGACCATCGCGATGGTGACACGGCGCTCGGTGGCAAGGCGGATGATATTCATGCGGATACCTGCAAATGGGGCGCGCAGCCTGTCGGGCTTTCTGCGTGAGATGCGATGTGCGACTGGACGGATGGATGCAAGGCGCAGCGCGCGGCCAATGGCTCTTCCATTGCCGAGCGTCGCAACGCAGCAGACGCCGTCCAGGCGCGCAATCCGAAGGACCGGGAGGGCTTTTGGCGCGCTGTGCAGTCACAAGTTGAATAAAACACGACCGAAATCCTCAAATATCCACTAAGGCGATGCGCCAAAAGCACTTCCGGCGCACTCGCGAAGACAGTCCGACAGCTGCTAGCCACTGACGTCGTTGGCTGCGCTGCGCGGCCGACGAGATTTGATTTGCGCCATCTTGCCGTGCGGGCAAGATGGCGTGCAGCGCCGGGCGCTATTCGACGTTTTTGGCGACCGCGACGGCGGCAGCTTCAGCAGCCGGATTAATCACCTGGACCTGAGTACCATCGCGTAGCGCGGCTTGGCCCAGGGTCACCACTTGTTCGCCCTCGCTAATGCCTTCGATCACTTCTACTTGGCCACCATCAGCGTAGCCCAATCGAACTTTGCGGCGTTTGGCGACATCGTCGGCCACCACAAACACAGACGCATCTTTGTCATCCCCGACCAACGCCGAACGCGGCACCACCAACACGTCAGTGCGTTGGTCATACACCACGCGCACGCGGCCAAACATGCCCGAACGCAACTGACCGCTGTCGTCCTTGAATTGCGCGACGACGCGGAAGGTACCCGTCGCTGCGTCCACCACCGGACTGACCCGCGCAACTAGGCCGGTAAACACCGCATCAGGTAGCGCATCGACCAGCATTTGCACCGGCTGCTTTGCCTGGATCAAGCGCATTTCGCGCTCTGGCACATTGATGATCGCTTCCAGAGGATCAAAATCATCGATCTTGAACAAAGGCTGGTTTATCTGAATCAGATTGCCCACTTTGACATTGCGCCTACTGACCACGCCGGCGATTGGCGCGCGGATTTCTGTGTAGGACAGCTCCAGCTTGCTCATATCGTGGGAAGCGCGCTGGGTATCTAAGTCATAACGCGAACGATCAAACACGTCTTGGCTGATCAATTTGCGGCCGATCAGTTCTTGCTGGCGCTTAAAGTCGTTTTCCAGCTTGCGTAAGTTGGCTTCGCTTTGTTTCAGCGTCAAGCGCTGGCGATCCGAATCCAATTGCGCCAAAACCTGACCGGCGCTGACCCGATCGCCTTCTTCCACGTGAATTTTGAGCACCACGCCGCTGGTTTTGGTCACCACGTCTGCTTCGGCTTCCGGGACCAGATTTGCAGTCCCTTGAAAAGCCGCTGTGACGGCCGATCGCGACGCTTTGGCAACTTCAACCGGCACCTTCATTGCCTCCGCTTTTTTGCCCTCTTTGCCATCTGCGGATTTGCTTTCGGCGGTTTTGTCGCCATCGGCTTTCGCAGCGTCGTCTTTGGCCCCGCCACAAGCCACCAAGGACAGGCTCAAAGCCAAAGCAAGGGCAAGATAGACAGAGTGGCGCGCGTGTTTGCTGATCATCGTTAGTGCTCTACTCAGGTGTGTTGGTAAGCTATGACACTAGGTCGCTGTAGCAGAAGTCCCGGAAGTCATGGCGTCTGGGTCAATCGTCGGAAGTATCGACACTTATATACGGCACAGCCCCCGCCACAAGTCACCGCTGAAACAAGGGTGGCTAGCAGCGAGTCCTAGCAGCCTGTCGGACTTTCCTCGCGAGTGCGCTGAAAGTCCGACAGGCGGCTAGGACTACCGTAATCTCTATAGGCATGGACCGGGCCAACGGCGCTCGGCATAATCCGTGGCCTTTATCATCGCTCGCGTCGACCCGACGCGGGCAACGCAACCGGGGATGCTTGAATGAGGTCGAATACACTTGCAGGGCTGCTTTGCATGGCTTTTTTGGCGCCTGTGGCAGCTAGCGCGCAGACCACCGGCAACGCCGAAACCGGCAAGCGCATAGCCTACACTTGCACTGGCTGCCACGGCATTACCGGCTATATGAACGTGTACCCGAGTTATCGGGTTCCGCGAATTTCTGGTCAAAACTACGCATATTTGGTCGCCGCACTCACGGCCTATCAGGCCGGCACACGCAAACACCCCACTATGGCGGCGCAAGCAGAAAGTATGAGTGCTCAAGATATCGCCGATATCTCTGCGTTCCTGTCCGCCACCCCAACTCCGTGAAGGCCTGTACGATGAATATCCGAGTGTTTTTTGTGGCCTTAAGTCTGCTGTGCGCAGCAAGCGCTAATGCTGGCAGCGCTGGGCGCGGTTTGGAGTTGTCCAAGGTCTGTCAAGCTTGCCATGGCGTCGACGGCAACGGCGTGGGTGATCCCCAATATCCGATCATCGCCGGCCAATATGCGGACTATCTTGAACAATCACTGAAAAAATACCGCTCCGGCGAGCGCGTCAACGTCATCATGCAAGGCTTCGCCGGCACCTTAAGCGAACAAGACATCGCCGATTTAGCGGCCTATTTTGCTAGCAACAAGTCCAAGCTCAAGGATATGGCGGGGCGCTGAAGCGTTTGCGCCGCTTTTGATTGGGTAGCGGAGCTCGGCTCCGCCGCCTTTTTGAGGTTGCCGCGGCGATGCCGCTGTTTGTGGGTTTGGACATGTGCAAACGCGTGTGCTTTGACTTGTTCGCGTGATGCAAACTTGGCCTGAGCGGGCGCTGTTATGCCGCCTGCGTCAAACGCGTCGCCTCGGCCAAATCCACGCTGACCAAACGCGATACGCCGGGCTCGCGCATGGTCACGCCGGCGAGCTGACTGGCGGCTTCCATCGTGACTTTGTTGTGCGAGACCACCAAAAACTGCACGCTTTTGCTCATTTCGACCACCATTTGGCTGAAGCGCCCGACATTGGCTTCATCCAGCGGCGCGTCGACCTCGTCGAGCAGACAGAACGGCGCAGGGTTCAGACGGAAAATCGAGAAAACCAGTGCCACCGCGGTGAGCGCTTTTTCGCCACCCGATAACAAACCAATGCTGGCTGGTTTTTTCCCTGGTGGCCTGGCGATGATATTGACGCCGGTGGACAACAAGTCTTCGCCGGTGAGCTCCAAATAGGCGTGCCCGCCGCCAAACAAACGCGGGAATAGCTCCTGCACGCCCACGTTGACGCGATCGAAAGTTTCTTTAAAACGCGTGCGTGTCTCCCGATCGATTTTGCGAATGGCATCGTCCAAAGTTTCCAAGGCCTCGGTGAGATCAGCATGCTGGGCATCCAAATAGGACTTGCGCTGCGATTGTTCCTCAAGTTCGGCAATAGCCGCCAGATTGACCGGTTCCAAACGCTTGATGCGCACCTCCAGATCACTCAAGCGCGCTTCCCAAACCGGCAATGTGGCATCTGGGTTCAACTCCGCGAGTACCGTGTCACGCTCAAATCCTTCCGCTTGCAAGGCCGCTTCCAAGGCTTCGGCCTTGATGCGAATCGCTTGTTCGCTGAGCTGCGCTTGGCCGCGCTTGTCGCGGGCCTGAGCCAATTGGTGATCGACCCGTTGGCGCTCAAAATCATGTTTGCGTAAACGCTGGTCGAGGTGCTCTAACAATTGGCGCGCGCCGCTCAACCGCTGATCAACGATAACGCGTTGATCCAAATGCAATCGCAGCTCCTCGGCGAGCTTGGGCAAGGGCCCTTGCGCATCCGCCAGTTGCGCCTCCAACTGCTCGCGACGTTGGCCCAACTGGCCAAGCTGCGCGTCAATGCGGGCAATCGCTGCAGCCAGCGAACGTGCCGCCGTGCGTTTAGATTCCACCGAAAGCGCCAATTGGCGCTCGCCTTCTTGCGCCTCACGCGCACCGCTGCGCGCGCTCTCGCGCGCTTGCGTCAGCCGTAAACGCTCGCTGTCTAGCTGTTCGCGGTCTTCGGACAGCGTTTCCAAGCGCAGCATTTCGCCGTTCAACTTGCCCCGTGCTTCGCGGCTCTGTTGCTCACCAGCCATGATGTGTTCACCAATCTGCTCGCGCTCGCGGGCGATCGCTTCACGGCGCTGGCGTTCTTGTTCCACCTTGCCTTCATGACTGCGCACCCGACCACCCAAATCGGCCAGCTTACGATGCGCCGCGTACAGCCCGGTTTGCGCCAGTTCACGCGCTTTGTCGGCGTCCGCCAGCGCGCTACGGCTGCGCGCTTGTGCCTCTTCGAGTTCGGCGATGCGCTCATCACCCTGCTCCGCCCGCTGTTTTAGCGCTTCGATTTCACGGCCGCGCTGAATGACGCCTTCGTGACCCTGCACGCCACGATCAATACGCCGCCAACCAGGGCCAAACCAATGCCCATCGGCGCTGATCGCGCTCTGATGGGCTGCCAAACTGCCCGCCACCTCGCGGGCGCCTTGCGCGTCGTTGGCGGTGCGAATACTTCCCAACCAAGTCGCCAGCGCGGCGGGTCCACGCACTTTCGCCGCCAGGGTCGCGGGATCAGCCGCCGGACCATCGCGCTGCGCATCGACCAGCGTCAACACACCCTTGGGCAAACTGGCGAGGTCCACGTCACGGCTCATCGCCGCATCAATGACAATGGCCTCGAGCGCCATGCCGAGCGCGGTTTCCACCGCAAATTCCCAACCTGGATCGACATTCAGCAAGGCGCCCAAACGCGGCGCGTGTTGCAAACCGTGGCGCGCCAACCACGCAGTCAAATCGCGTTTATCTTCACCCAAAGCGGCGTGTTGTAGCGCTTCCAGTGACGCCAGACGCCCGCGCGCGGCGCTCAACTGCTGGCGTTCTTGGTTAAGCTGCGTTTGCATGCCACGTTGCGCTTGTTCGGCGCTGGCCAATGCGGCCTTGCGCGTATCGAGTTCGATCGACAGCGTCTCGACCGTTTCTTCCTCGATTTGCAGACCTTCGCGCAGCGCGCGTAGTTCATCGGCGCTGCCACGCGCCGACAACATGGTGGTTTCGGAATCGAGAATTTCACGCCGCTTGAGCGCTTGATGGACCTGTCGATCGAGCAGATCAATGCGGGTGCGCTCCACCTCGGCGGCTTTGGTCGCTTCACTGGCACCGCGATTCAACAAATCAGTGCGTGTTTGCCAAACCGCCAATGCCGCTTCAGCCGCGGCCAAGGCCTCGCTGCGATCGGCAGCGGCATCTGCCAACGCGGCCAAACGTGGCTCTTCACGTTGCAGAGCTTGTTGCAACATCGCTTGTTGATCGCGATCGAGGCGCAATTGTTCGTCCAAATGGCTACGCTGCGCGGCCGCTTCGACTAACTCACGTTGCAAGCGCGTCACCGTGTCACGGCGAAAACTCAGCTGCTGCTCGACGCGCGCGATTTCGGCGCCCACTTGATAGTGCTCGGCCTGCACCACGCGAAACGCTTCGGCGGCGTCAGAGTGCTGGCTGCGCGCCGCTTCCATTTCCGCTTCGTTGCGCGCTTGATCGGCCGCCAACTGTTCGACCAACAACTGCGTTTGTTTGAGTTTGGCCATTTCAGCGTCCAACTGCTGAGCCAGTCCGCGCCAACCTAAGGTTTTGACCTCGGCATCCACTTTACGCTGCTCGGCGCGCAACTCGGTCCAACGCTCGGCCTGTTTGGCCTGTCTGCGCAAATGTTCGAGTTGTTTGTCCACCTCATCACTGACGTCCTTCAAACGCTCCAAGTTCTCGCGCGTGGCGCGCATGCGCGACTCGGTTTCCTTGCGGCGCTCTTTGTACTTTGAAATGCCCGCCGCTTCTTCCAAGTGCACACGCATATCATCTGGCGCCGCCTCGACAATCTGCGAAATCATGCCCTGTTCGATAATCGCGTAAGAGCGTGGCCCCAACCCGGTGCCGAGAAAGAGATCAGTTACATCGCGACGACGACATTTAGTGCCATTCAACCAATATTGCGACTGGCCGTCGCGACCCACCACCCGGCGCACCGAAATCTCATTATAGGCCGCGTATTCGCCCAAAATGCTGGCGTCAGAGTTATCGAAAATCAGCTCGACGGAGGCCTGTCCGACCGGTTTACGCTGCGTGGTGCCATTAAAAATAACGTCCGTCATGGAATCGCCGCGCAAACGACTAGCGGCCGATTCACCCAATACCCACTTGACCGCATCAATGATATTGGACTTGCCACAGCCATTTGGCCCGACAACAGCGGTCATATTGGTGGGCAGGTGCAAGGTCGTTAGATCAACGAAGGACTTGAACCCAGCCAGTTTGACAGTGGCAAGGCGCATTGGCTTAACTCTTGTGGGCCGCGACCAATGTCAGACGGCGGGATGCATGGTCGAACGGTTCGGCATCATAACATTGCGGCTAGACTGCTTATTTTGGCGCTATGGGAGAGCCGAGCGCGCCTACTCCGCGAAGTGTTTCAGCAGGCTGACCAAGCGTTCGCCATCGGGTTCGACCTGCTCAACCTTGACTGGCAGATAGTTGTATTGCAGGGCGTGCCAACTGATGGTTTTGCGGTCGGAATTTTCACGCACGCGCTCGACGCGCACAGTGGCTACCGTGCCATTGCCGGTTTCGATCTCTTCGTCACCGACGATCAAAAATCGCCAATTTTCGGACAGGCCTTTGCTCGCCACACGCAAATCAAACACCGCACCCGCATCAACGCCCGCGCGCAGTTTGGCGGCGATGCCTAATACCACCGAGTGGCGATCCAAAATGGCGCGATCCGCCTTGTAGGTCCATGATTTATCGCCATCTTTTTCACTTACTTTGCCTTCCGGCATCAGCTTGAGTTCGCGCTCAAGATGACGGCCCACCATATCTTGTACATAACGATAGCTGCGCGTGCTTAAACCCGCTTCAGTCAAGCTGAGCTCCGAGCGTTCTTCGATCGTGACACCTAACCAGCTAGCCAATCCCTTGGTACCTTCAGTGCGACTGACAAATAGCAGTTCACCCGGCGCCGCTTTGCTCAGCTGCATTTTCATCGCACCGAGATCCTTGCCATTGCGACTGACCGTGAAATCAGCTTGGAAGGGCTCGATGCCGGTCGCACCAGCAATCGAGGCGGTCAGCAGCACGGCGAGAGCAGACACCAACTTCTTCATCATCATCAAGGGGCTCACCAGAATCTAGATGGACGCGCATTGCAGCCTTTGACGCATGAATGGGCGCTTACGAGCAGGGCAGCGGAGCAAGCTCCGCTCCAAAAGCGGTTCGCCGCTGTTAGGGCTCGTTCGTCAATAACTTGGACTTTTTGCTCGCCGGCCCTAAGGACCCAAAATAAGCGGCTCGCGCAAAATTTGACCGTCCAATTCAATCTCATTATCCAACAATCGCACCCGCCGATCAGCAAACAAACGAACGCTGGCGACCATTAATCGATGTTCTTCGGGCAATAAGTGCGCGCTCAAGCTTTCGGCGCTGTCGTCGCTCTGAATTGCAACCTGCACTTGCATTAGTACCGGACCGCTGTCTAACACCGCGGTCACAAAGTGCACGCTGGCGCCATGTTGCGCGTCGCCGGCGTCCAGTGCGCGCTGATGGGTGTGCAATCCAGGATAGTTGGGCAACAAGGATGGATGAATATTGATCAAGCGCCCGCGCCAAGCTTCTACCGTTGCTGCGCTGAGCACGCGCATGAATCCGGCCAGAATCACTAACTCGGCCCCGCTTATGGCAACGGCGGCAAACAAGGCAGCCTCAAATGTCGCTTTGTCCGCATAGTCCTTCGGACTAAAACTGCGTGCGTAAATTCCTGCTTGCATGGCGCGCTGCAAGCCTTGCGCGTCGGCGCGGTCGGCGAAGACGCCCACAATTTCAATCGGCAAATCGCGCGCCGCTGCGCCAATCAACGCAGCCAGGTTGCTACCGCGGCCGGATAGCAGAACGGCAACTTTGAGCCGGCCAGACTCAGACGATGCGGACACGTTCGTCCTGTGCGCCATGCTCCACCACGCTGCCGATATCGTAAGCGGCCAATCCCTGCACGCGCAGGCGCTCAACCGCGTCAGCGACCACGTCTGCCGGCAGGATCAGCACAAATCCGATGCCGCAGTTAAAGGTGCGCCACATTTCGCTGCGCGCCACTTGGCCCGCCTGCATCAGCCATTGGAACACCGGCGGCTCTGGCCAGCATTGACTGTCCACGTGAATCGCCAATCCTTGCGGTACCACGCGAATAATGTTTTCGCTCAAGCCACCACCGGTGATATGCGCCATCGCGGCGATCGGCAGATCGGCCAACAAACTCAGCACCGGCTTCACGTACAGCTGGGTCGGCGCCATCAGCAAATCGCCCAAGCTTTGGCCATCGATCTGCTGGTTAAGATCGGCCTGTGCGCGGCTAATAATTTTGCGAATCAACGAATAACCATTCGAATGCGGCCCGGAACTGGCTATGCCGAGCAAACGCTGGCCGGCGCGCACCGCGCTGCCATCGAGCATTTTCGAACGTTCCACCAAGCCCACACAAAAACCGGCCAAATCGTATTCGCCAGGCGGATACATATCGGGCATTTCAGCGGTTTCACCGCCGACGAGCGCGCAGCCCGATTGCTCGCAACCCTGTGCAATACCGGCGACGACGGCGGCGGCGACATCGACATCCAGCTTGCCGGTGGCGAAATAATCGAGAAAAAAAATCGGCTCCGCGCCTTGCACCAATACGTCATTGACGCACATACCGACCAGATCGATACCAATGGTGTCATGTCGACCTAATTGCTGCGCCAGCTTGAGTTTGGTGCCCACGCCATCCGTGCCGGATACCATGACCGGCTCTCGGTAGCGCTCCAGTGGGACACGCACCGAAGCACCGAAACCGCCGACGCCGGCCAGCACTTCCGGTCGCATGGTGCGGCGCACCGCCGGTTTGATCCGTTCGACCAGACTATTGCCCGCATCGATGTCGACCCCGGCATCCCGGTAGGTCATGGGTGTATTGCCGCTCATTGGCGTTAGCCCCGCGTTTTGATGGCGCGCAGCATAGCGGGTCGCGCTGGCCGAGACGACGCCGCTTTGACGTCGTTCTTTGCGACAGCGAAACCCACCGGCCTTTTCAGCCCCGCTGACGCAGATAAAACTCGGCAATAAACGCTTGCAAGCCGCCGGCCAGAATGGCCGCTCGCAAACCGGACATTAACTCTTGATAATAATGCAGATTATGTACGGTCATCAAATGAGCACCGAGCATTTCGTGGCAGCGATCTAAGTGGTGCAAATACGCGCGGCTATAGTTTCGGCAGGTATAACATGCGCACTCGGGATCAATTGGGCCGGTATCGTGCCGATGTTTGGCATTGCGCACCCGCACCACGCCAAATCGGGTGAATAAATGCGCGTTGCGGGCATTGCGGGTCGGCATTACGCAATCAAACATATCGATACCACGCAGCACCGCTTCAACAATATCTTCCGGCCGACCGACACCCATCAAATAACGCGGTCGTTCGGGCGGCAACAGCGGCACGGTGACATCAAGGGTGTGTTCACGCTCGGCTTGCGGCTCGCCAACCGCTAATCCGCCCACTGCATAACCGTCAAAGCCGATGTCGACCAGACCGCGCACCGAGCGCTCGCGTAAATTCGGATAAATACCGCCTTGCACAATGCCAAACAGCGCATTGCGATTGCCTTCGTGAGCGCGTTTGCTGCGCGCCGCCCAGCGTAGGCTGAGTTCCATCGATTCGGCGGCTTGCTGCTGCGTGGCCGGATAAGGCGTGCATTCGTCAAACTGCATCACCACATCCGAATCCAGCGCGCGTTGAATACGCATCGATTCTTCCGGGCTCAAAAACACTTTTGCACCATCCACCGGTGATCGAAAATGCACGCCCTCTTCGGTCAGTTTGCGCATTTTGGCCAAACTAAACACTTGGAAACCGCCTGAATCGGTGAGAATAGGCCCCTGCCAGCCCATAAAACGGTGCAGGCCTTGATGTGCCTCAATCACCTGAGTGCCTGGCCGCAACCACAAGTGAAAGGTATTGCCCAGAATCATTTGCGCACCGAGCGCCGTTAGGTCCTCTGGCCGCATTGCTTTAACGGTGCCATAGGTGCCCACCGGCATAAATGCCGGTGTCTGCACTACACCGCGCCCAAAATGCAAGCGTCCACGTCGGGCTCGACCATCCGTGGCCAAAAGTTCGAATTGTTCCAAGCTCATGTTGGGAAAACCAGGCAAGCGTCGCCGTAAGAGAAAAATCGATAGTTCTGCTCAACGGCGTGACGGTAGGCATTAAGGACAAAATCGGTGCCAGCAAATGCGCACACCAACATCAATAAACTCGATTGCGGCAAATGAAAATTGGTGACTAAAACATCAACGACGCGAAACTGAAAACCAGGGCGAATGAATAATTGGGTATCGCCCTCATAGGCTTGCAATACGCCGGTAAGCGCCGCGCTTTCCAGGCTACGCATGGCCGTCGTGCCCACCGCAACCACACGGCCGCCCGCTGCCTTAGTTGCAGCGATACGCTCGACCAGCGCGGGACTTACCCGACACCACTCGCGATGCAAAACCACGCGATCAAGATCGTCCTCACGCAAATTTTGAAAGGTACCGGCGCCGACGTGCAGCGTCAGGTAATCGATCTGAATGCCGCGTTGCAGCAAGGACTCCATCGTCGCCGCTTCAAAATGCAAGCCAGCGGTCGGCGCCGCAGCGGAGCCAGGATCGCGCGCGTAAATCGTTTGGTAGCGCTCGTGATCAGCTGGCACGTCTTGGCGCGTAATGTAGGGTGGCAAGGGCACGTGGCCATGCCGCGCCAAGTGCCCGAGAATATCCGCGCCATCAACGCTGCCCAACAAGAATAAGGGCCCGTCACGTTCGATCACCACCAAACGACAGTCGTCGGCGATGATGATGTGCCGACCCGCCTGCGGCTTCTTGCTCACCCCCAGATGGAACCAGCCGCGATCGGCGGCGACGATGCGTTCCAACAGCAACTCAACCGCACCACCGGTGTCTTTGTGGCCCAACAGCCGCGCCGGCCACACGCGGGTGTCGTTGAACACCACCAGGTCGCCAGACCGCAGAAAATCCGGTAGTGCGCGAAATGCGCTATCCAGGACGGCCGGCTTACGCGGATCAAGCACTAACAATCGACTCGCCGAGCGTTCGCTCAGCGGGGTCTGCGCAATCAACTCTTGCGGCAGTGTGAAATCAAAATCGTGTTTTTTCATGGGCGAAGGATCGCTTGTCAGCGCGCGAAGCACAAATCACGGCGCGCCTTCCGCTCGCATCATGATGGAGGCCGCCAACAATTTGAACGATTATGGACGTCGCACGAAACAAGTCTGCTTTGAGCAAGTACACTCAGCCACCATGTGGACCGATCGCGACCAGGCACTGCGTTTTTCGATTTACGTGACCTTGTACGTCGCGGCAGCGGCGTTCGCGGTGATTTTTGTGTCGCTGCCTACCGATATCACGCTGATCTGGCCATCGTCAGGCATCGCCTTCGCCGTCTTGATCTTTCACGGCCCGCGCTGGTGGCCAGTCATTCCGGTTGGCATCTTGCTCACCCATCTTTTGGTCACGCCGGCGCCTTGGGCGTTTTTGCCTTTTTCGATGGCCAGCAATACCGTCGCAAGCTTATTAGCCTTGGCATTTGTGCGCCGCGTCGCTGGGCAGGATTTGGTCAGCTTACGAGTCGCCAACGGTTTTATCATGCTGCTGGGAGGCATTATTAGTGCGACGATCAGTGCGCTGATCGGCGTTTCCGGAATGCTGATTTCCGGGATGATTTCCGTTGATAATTTTTTCGTCGCATTGGGCAAATGGTTCGGCGGCGATGTCTTTGGCATCGTGGTGGCCACACCGTTCATTTTGATGGTATTGCGTTCCTTGCAACGCCGGCGATTGACCGAGTTGGCACTCGATTTTGCCGGGCTTGCCGAAAAAACTGCCTGGGTGGCGGCTAGTTTGTTATGCATTTTCGTCGTGGTGAA
Organism: uncultured Xanthomonas sp.; assembly: GCA_964561825.1. Taxonomy (GTDB): domain Bacteria; phylum Pseudomonadota; class Gammaproteobacteria; order Xanthomonadales; family SZUA-5; genus JADKFD01. The sequence goes on along the minus strand of CAZLSB010000004.1, from coordinate 10,220 downwards.
AGCCAGCGCGGCCAGCCCCGTTTATGCCTTAGGCCTGAGCTTTATGCCGCTCACCTTGCTGCTGTGGAGCGCACTGCGCTTTGAACCCATCATCACAGCTGGCGCCACCATGCTGTTTGCATTAATCGTGGTGTCGCTCATTGGTCTGGGTGTGGGTGGATTCCGAGCGCCGAGCGACCTATTAGAAAGTCTCATTCTGTTGTCGCTGCTATCAGTGATGGCGATCGTGCCACAACTGGTTGCGGCTGCTAATTATCAAGTGCGCGCGGCGGCCTTCGAGATGTTGCAACGCGCACGCACCGATAAACTCACCGGCCTGCCCAGTCGCACCAGTTTTGAGGAAATGCTCGCGCAATTGCTGCAAGCGCGACCGGAAATCGCACATGGCGGTGCCATCGCTTATGTTGATATTGATGAATTCAAAATCGTCAATGACACCGCCAGTCACGCCGCGGGTGATGAAGCCATCCGCCAACTCGCCAGTGTGATGCGCGCGACCTTAGCAGATGACGTTGTCTTAACGCGATTAGGCGCCGACGAATTCGGCGTCATTTGGCCAGATGCGCACATTACTAGGGCGGAAGCGGACGCCAAGTTGATGCGCACTGCGGTCGCTGAGTTTCGTTTTGCCCATGCCGATCACGTATTTGCGTTGACCGCGAGTTTTGGCTTAGTCCCCTTTCCCGCGCGACGCAGCACGGTAGCGGAGCTATTGGCGCAAGCCGATTGCGCCTGTTATGCGGCAAAGGAATTGGGCGGCAATCGTGTGCAAGTGCAGTCTCCAGATAACGCCGCTTTAGTGGAACGCACTGCGGCAATGGGCTGGGTGGTGCGGATTAACGACGCCCTCGCCCATGATCGTTTCGACCTGTATGGGCAGCGCATTTTACCTTTTAAGCCTGAGCCCTTCGAAACTTTTGAGATCTTGTTGCGGCTCCGTGATGTCAACGATGAAGCTTTATTGCCGGGCCGATTTATTCCAGCAGCTGAACGCTTCCAACTAGCAGGTCGCATTGACCGCTACGTGATTGATCGCAGTTTGCGTTGGCTGGAAACCGATCCGCGCGCGCGTGGCGTGCACCTCAATATTAATCTTTCGGCATCCACGTTGGCCGATGAAGACTACGCGCATTTTCTGCGCCAGCGGCTGAAAGACAGTCCGGTGGATCCGCAACAAATTTGCCTGGAGATTACCGAAACCAGCGCGGTGCGTGATTTAGATCATGCGCGCCAGTTTATTTCCCAATTCAGAGCCTTGGGTTTACGCTTCGCGCTGGATGATTTTGGCACGGGCTTATGCTCGTTTGCCTACCTTCGCGATTTGGATGTCGATATAATCAAAATTGACGGTAGTTTCGTACGCGACTTCAACTCCAACGAATTATCTTTGGCGATCGTCAAATCCATCGTAGAAATCGCCCGCGTGCTCGGCAAACGCACGGTTGCCGAATCGGTCGAGGATGCGCGCTTGGGCCGCGCGCTGCAGGAATTAGGCGTGGACGCAGTGCAGGGTTTTGCCTACCACCGCCCAGAACCCCTGCGACTTTTGTTGGCGCGCGCCGCGTAGCACGCCCGCATGTTTCATGAATTGCACGCGCCCTCGCTTGCCTATTGATTGTCCAACGATTTTTCCTCAGTCGGGTGATGAACACCGAGGTTTCCAGGATGAATCACTACACCGCTCCTTTAAAAAAAACCGCTGGACAATCAATATTCTGCGCGATCATCGCGCGAATTCATGAAACATGCGGGCCAGGGAACTAGTTGTGCCTTGCGGTCACTAAGGGCTCGTTCGTCAATAACTGGGACTTTTTGCTCGCCGGCTTGGGCGCGCTGCTTCGTTGCGACTCGCTTGTGTGGCGCGCCTCACATCGCATCCCAATCCGACGGCCAAAAGTCCAAGTTATTTCCTCACCAGCCCTAAGTCCGCGATGCCTACTACCAATCCCGACCTGCTCATTGGCTTTTACTTGCGCAGCAATCGCTGGGCAAAATGGCGTGCGCTAGCGGCAGAAACGACCTTTCTAGCGCTGGCACTGCTGGCTTTTGCAGTTTTTGGTTTATGGGTTATTGATCCCGTCTGGGCGCGGATTCTGGATGCCAAGGCGTCTTGGGGCCAAACGATTCCTGCGATGTTGATCGGCGCCAGCGCTGGCATCGCACTGCTGATTCGCGCGGCACTGGCCAGACAATCGCTAGCCGAACAGCAAAGCCAAGATTGGCTGGCGGCAATGCCTATCGCCGCAACCCTGCGACGCGCTGCACGCGGTAGGCGGGTATGGGTCGAAACACTGCTTGCGGCCGTCTTTGTGCTGGTGCTTTTGGCTTGGGCCGCGAGCCGGGTCGAGAATCCATCGAGTGCGCTGTTGTTAGCCTGCAGCATTGGCACGATCTGCGGGTTGGCGCTGGTCAGCGTGTTAGCAGAGCGTCGGCAAGTCCAGGCGCTGGGGCAGACCATGCCCCGGACGCGAGCGGTTGCGGTCAATATCGCCCAAGGTACGCAGGGCTTGAGGCTACTGGGCGCCGCGCTGGAACCTGCCACGGCACGTTTGCCGCGCAGTGCACCGTGGGTTGCTTTCAGCTTTCTGCTATTTCCCCCATCGACCCCGATTATCGCCGTACTGGGTTTGGTGCTGATGTTCACCGCATTAGCGCTGGCGCTGGATTTGGTCGGCCATTGGCATACACGTTATATTGCCGATCAATATTGGCTGGCCGCGCAACCATTAGCAGCACAACAGTTATTCGGCGCTTACCTGCCGTATTTGTTTCGACGCAATTCCGTTTTTATTCTCAGTTTTGGCTGTTGCGTGTATGCATTAGGTGCCCCGCCGTACTTCGCCGCGGCGAGTAGCGTATTGCTGGCCGTGGTCGTCGGCGATGCGCTGCTCTGCGGTTTTGCGACGCGACGACAACCAGAGCGTTTCTCTCTGCTGTTGATTGTGCATTTAGTCATTAATCTTGCGATTTTTCAGGTATTTCCGCCGGCGCTTCCGCTGGTTTGGATGGCCTGCGCAATAAGCGCTTGGCGCAAAGGACTAGGTTGAACCTAGAAACCTCAGTTGACCGCTTTCGAGTGGCGTAGCTCGATGATTCTTCTGGCTTTTCAGTCGATTGACTCGCTCACCCATTTGGCGAGTCCGCTACGGGGCAGATTGCACGGTTGTGGCGGCACATGGCTGCGTTGCAACTCGTTGGAATAGAGGAGCTATTCCCCCGGTCTGGCGGCGTAGCCGCCAGCCGTTCAAGCCGGCGCGCGGCATGCCGCGCAAGCTTGCCGGCTTTCACCCCCCATAACCGCACACTCTACTCCGTCCAACTGAGGTTTCTAGGTTGAACTTACTTGACGTACGCCAATTACACTTGAGCTTCGCTACCAACGCCGTGCTGCGCGGGGTAGATTTGCAAATTAACCGCGGCCAATTGCTCGGATTAGTCGGGCCGAATGGCTCTGGAAAGACCAGTCTGATCCGCGCCATTACCGGCCTGCTGCCGGTGGGTGGCGGACAAGTGTGGATTGATGGCGTGGATATCAGCGTTGATCCGCTGGCTGCTCGTCAGCGTTTTGGCTTTGCGCCCGATCCGGCTCGATTGCCACCTGCTTTGACCGGGCGTCAAGCGCTTAATGTGACCGCTGCGGCACGTGGGCTGCAGGGCTTGCCGACCGCCACGCTGGAATTGGCGCAACGACTAGGTGCGCTGCCGTGGATTGATCAGCGCATTGAGATCTACTCGCTGGGAACACGACAGAAATACGCCATTTTGATCGCTTTGTTGGGTGATCCACCGCTGCTGGTTCTCGACGAGGTGATGAACGGTTTGGATCCGATTTCCAGCCACGAACTCAAGCTGGAATTGATCGCCCGTTGCGCCAGCGAACGCTGCGGTGTGTTGCTGGCCACCCACGGCCTGGAAATTGCGCCAACCTTGTTAACCGACGCCGCGCTATTGCACGAGGGCCGCATTCAACACCGCTGGGGCGCCGCCGAGTTAACCGAATGGCGACACGCGGACCCCGGCGCCTTTGAACGCGCGGTGGTTGCGGCGCTCCGTGGAGACTTGCTGGCGGGTGTTTCAACCTAGCAGCCTGTCGGGCTTTGCGCGTGAGGTGCGTTGTGTGGCTTTAAGCGGATGGCTGCAAGGCGCGGGTCGCAGCGCAGACGCCGTGCAGACGCGCAGCCCGCCGGACGGCCTTTTGGCGTAGCGCAGACTCGAAAGTAGATCGAAATCCATCAAAATCAATCCGAGAATGACCAGAAAACGATCGCCAAAAGGACTTCCGGCGCACTCGCGAGGAAAGCCCGACAGGCTGCTAGGTTCAACGATTCCCTAAGCCTGACTCCACTGCGCCCAGTGTTCCACCTGCACATCATCATTTGGGGTTGGCAGTTCCAGAATGTCACCGGGTTTGGCCACTTGATAACCTGCCTGCCTCATCTGTACTGCCGCTTGGTGATTGGGATAATGGTAAAGCACCATACGAGCGCGAATAGCTGAGCTGTATTCACGCTCTAGGTCAGCTAATCCGGTGTGTGAGGGATTGGGTAACGGGCCACAATCATGAATAATGCGTTCGCCGTGGCGCGCATGTTGCTGCAACCATTCCGGAATTGGGCGTGTATCACCGGTGTAAAGGAAACTGCCCGCCAGGGAAAGGCCAAAGGCACTTTCTGGGGCATGATGACGCACTGGAAACACGCTAAATCGCAGGCCCGCGTGCCAAAAATCTTCGCTGACTGGAATTAGTTGAAACACATCCCAGAAATTGCGTCCTCCCTCGGCGACCCAATTGGGAAAATCCGCCACGCGCCGTTGCAATAAGCGCACCACCGTGACCGGCACGTACAGCCGCGGCAGAGGCGCATTTTTTTCGAATGCTAATCGGTAAAACCAAGATTCTAAATCGCCCACATGATCTAGATGAGTATGGGTGATAAACACCGCAGCGGGATTATTTCCAAAAACGATTCGATATCGTTCAAGCACGCCAATGCCCATATCGATCAACAACAGTGGTTGACCGTCGCGCTGCAACACCGCACTGGAACTGCCCAGTTCGTGCGCCTGAGCACTGCCCACACCGAGAAAGCGCAGCGCCCAGTTAGACATCTTTCACCCGTTGGGCATGCGCCTGCAGCAGCGCTTGCCAGCCCTTTCGTGCATCGTTTTGATCCACACGTGCGCCATACAATTTGCGCAAAGAGCGGGCTAATCGCGCCAAAACCACCTCACTCCAGCTGCCCGGCGCGCGTTGTCTGCCCCGATCCCAATCAATCAGCCACACTGCTTCATGCGCATCGATCAACACGTTGTGCGCATTCAGATCAGCGTGCTCAAAGCCTTGCGCGTGCGCCAAACCCAAGGCCGCGCCGATGCGCTGCCAATCCAATGTTGTCCAATCGGCTAAGCCGGTCAATCGCGCTGACAGGGTCTGCGTATCGGCAATTCGCATCATTAGCAAATCGCCGCTATACAAGGCACCGTGCCGTCGCACCTGCGCCGCCATGGGGCGGGGCACCGGCAAACCGCAATGCAGCGCAGCGGCCAGCAGACGAAACTCGCATATAGGCCGCGTCTGCGCCGCGCCGGTCCACACATAGCAGTCCTTCAGCACACGCGCCACTGCGCCACCACGGCGGTAATGACGCAGCACCATTTCTCCCAATTCGGTTTGCATCGCAAATGCCGCGCCACGCCCCCGATCCAGCACGCTGCGCTGCGGCCAATGTTCAGGCGTGAACCATGGCGCGGGCGGCGTTGGCATACGCGCGGCATCGTAGATGACGATTCGATCATCATCGACCACCATCTGCGCTTGGATCGCAGTGTCAATCAAAATGCTAGCCCGCATGTTGCATGAATTCGCGCGATGATCGCGCAGGATACGGCTTGCACTAGGGATTTTTCTGAAGAAGCGCCTTGTCAGGCCGGACTGCGGAAAATCCCTTGCGCGGCCAATAGACTAGCGAAGGCGCGTGTAATTTACGAAACATGCGAGCTAGCTGTTCAGAACGGCCGGATAATCATGGCGCTACGGCTCTTAAAAAGCGATCAACGGAAGCTCATCCATGAACCTAGAAACCTCCGTTTGTCTGCTGCGCTTGTCGGCGCTCGGCGATGTATGCCACCTATTGCCATTGGTTCATGCGCTGCGCACGCAGCGCCCGGAGCTGCAATTAAGCTGGATTCTGGGCGCGAGCGAGGCGCAACTGTTGTCCGGCTTGCAGGATGTCACGCTGATCAGCTATCGCAAGCGCGATGGCCTAGCCGGCATGCGGCAAATTTGGCGACAACTGTCCAAACAACAATTTCCTGCGCTATTGCTGATGCAACTGGCGTTGCGCGCCAATGTGCTGAGTATGGGCGTGGCGGCCAAACGGCGTATTGGTTACGACAGAGCGCGTTCGCGCGAGGGCCATGGCCTATTTATCAATGAACGCATCAGCGCGCATGGTTACAGCCACGTGATGGAAACCTTGTGTCGGTTTGGCGAGCCACTGGGCGTCAAAGTAGATGAGTTGGTCTGGCCGTTTACGATCCCCGACGAAGCGCAGGAATTTGCGCTGCGTGTGTTGCCAGCCGACCTGCCACTGCTTGGCATCAGCCCGTGTTCCAGTCATGCGCTGCGCAATTGGTCGGCCACCGGTTATGCGCAGTTGGCGCGTCATGCGCATCGACGCCAGGGTTTTCAGGTGGTGCTGCTCGGCGGCCGCAGTGCGGTTGAAAGAGCGATGGCGGATGCCATCTTGGAGCAAGCGCCAGACGCCCATTGCATCGATCTGGTCGGTAAAGACACGCTTAAACAGCTGCTGGCGCTGCTCGGACGCTTGGACATTTTGGTGTCACCCGATTCTGGTCCAGCGCATCTAGCCAGTGCACTTGGCGTCCCGGTGATTGGTTTGCACGCCGCCACCGATCCGCGTCGAAGCGGACCGTATCGCAGCCTGCATTGGTGCGTGAATCGCTTCCCAGACATGGTGCGCGATCGCTTAGGCAAGTCCTTGGATCAGGTGCGCTGGAGCACGCGCATCGAATACCCCGATGTGATGCAGCGCATCACGATTGACGAAGTCTTGGCAACGCTTGATCGACTGTGTGCCACGCCTATCGCGCAGCGCTTGGCGCCCGCGCGTTTGCGGTCACCCTTGTAGACAGTGCTCATCTGCGTATGATCCGCGCCGTTCGCACCCCTGGGAGGGCGGCGCGAGTGGGTGATACGCTTTGTAAGCGTGCCCCGGCATCATGCCGCCTGCCCACACGGTGCGCGCATCGCCCCTTTTACCAGCGAGAATGTCCCATGGTGTTCGAAACGATTGGCTCTTTAGGCCATGAACAGGTCGTGTTCTGCCAAAACAAAGATGTGGGCTTAAAAGCCATCATCGCCGTGCATAACACCACGCTCGGGCCGGCGCTCGGCGGATTGCGCATGTGGCCGTACAAAAATGAGCAAGAAGCGCTCAACGATGTATTGCGGCTATCGCGTGGAATGACCTTCAAGGCCGCGGTTGCCGGTTTGAATTTGGGTGGAGGCAAAGGCGTCATCATTGGCGACCCGTCCAGAGACAAATCGGAAGGGCTGTTCCGCGCTTTTGGTCGATTCGTCAATTCTTTGGGTGGTCGCTACATCACCGCCGAAGACGTCGGTATCGACGTCAACGATATGGAATATGTGTTCAAGGAAACCGAGTACGTTTCTGGCGTGCATCAGGTGCACGGCGGTTCGGGCGATCCTTCACCGTTCACGGCGGCTGGATCCCTGCAAGGCATCATGGCCAGCTTGAATGTGCGTTTTGGTAGCGAGGACATTGGCAAGTTCAGTTATGCCGTGCAAGGCGTGGGACACGTCGGCTACGAGTTGGCCAAATTGCTGCGCGCGGAAAAGGCCAAGGTATTCGTGACCGACATCAACCGCGCCGCGGTGCAGCGTTGTGTGGAAGAACTGGGCTGTGAAGCGGTGTCGCTAGATGAGATTTATGACGTCGACGCCGATGTCTACAGCCCCTGCGCGCTGGGCGGAACGGTCAACGAAAAGACGATGCCTCGTTTCAAATTCAAGATTGTCTGCGGCGCCGCCAACAATCAATTGGCGACCGACGAATGTGGCGATGAATTGGAGCGGCGCGGCATCCTGTATGCCCCCGATTACGCCGTCAACGCCGGTGGATTGATGAACGTATCGATTGAACTGGACGGTTACGATCGCGAACGCGCCATGCGCATGTTGCGCTCAATCTACTACAACGTCGGCACCATCTTCAAAATCGCCAAACGCGATGGCATTACCACTTGGCGCGCCGCCGATCGCATGGCCGAAGAACGCATCAACACCATCGGCAAAGTCAAACTGCCATACATGGGTAGTGCGCGGCCGATGTTTAAGGGACGATCACGCGCCTGAGGCCGGCGCGCCGGGCACCGGAAAGGCTGGCAGATTGCAGCGCTTGTTTGCCCCGGAATTGACTTGTGGCGCGCTATTCTCTGGCTCAGCAGTGCACCCGAGTACCGATCCGGCCGGTCGGCGCAGCTGGGCTTGCGCAACTCGCGACGCGCGCTTCGTGTGGGCGTTGCCCACCGCCGCTCACCCACTTTAGGAATTTCCCATGACCCCATTTTCTCTCGGCGAAGAACTCGACCTACTGCGTGAAACGGTGCGGCGTTTTGCCGATAGCAAGATTGCGCCGCGTGCCGAAGAAATCGACCGCAGTAATTGTTTTCCGCGCGATTTGTGGCCAGAGCTGGGTGAATTGGGATTGCTCGGCATTACCGTTGATCCTGATTTTGGCGGCAGCGGTTTGGGTTACCTAGCCCACTTGGTCGCGATGGAAGAAATTTCGCGCGCGTCTGGGTCGGTGGGTCTCTCGTATGGCGCGCATTCCAATTTGTGTGTGCAAAACCTATACAACAACGGCTCGAACGCCCAAAAAACCAAGTATTTACCCAAACTGTGCAGCGGCGAATGGGTCGGCGCATTGGCGATGAGCGAACCCGGCGCGGGCTCCGATGTGGTCGGCTCGATGAGTTGTCGCGCTGAACAGCGTGGCGATGTGTGGATCGCCAACGGCTCCAAGATGTGGATCACCAACGGCCCCGAAGCGGAGGTGCTGGTGGTCTACATGCGCACCGCGCCTAAAGATCGCGGCTCTCGGTGTATGACCGCATTTATCGTCGAAAAAGGCATGCCCGGCTTCCGCACCTCGCAAAAACTCGACAAACTCGGCATGCGCGGATCAAGCACCTGCGAATTGGTATTCGACGACTGCGAAATCCCCAATGAAAACCTGCTCGGCGAAGTAGATCAAGGCGTCAAAGTTTTGATGAGCGGCCTCAATACCGAGCGCTTGGTATTGACTGGCGGGCCTTTGGGGCTGATGCAAGCGGGCATGGAACTCAGCCTAGCTTACGTGCGCGAGCGCAAGCAGTTTGATCGGCCCATTGGCTCATTTGGCATCATGCAAGCCAAACTCGCCGATATGTACACGCAACTGCAATCGGCACGCGCCTATGCCTATCGCGTCGCCGAAGATTACGACCGCGGTATGCGTTCACGCATCGATCCGGCCAGTTGTTTGTTGTTCGCATCCAAAGCGGCGGTCGATGTCAGCCTGGAAACCATCCAGTGTTTGGGTGGCAATGGTTACATCAACGATTACCCAGCCGGTCGTTTGTTGCGCGACGCCAAACTTTACGAGATCGGCGCCGGCACTCAAGAAATCCGCCGCATGTTGATCGGCCGTGAGCTGTTTGCTGGCAAGGGCTAGCAAGGCCCTAGGCGCCCAACTGCAGCAAATTCTGCAAGCCACTAGCGCCGCCGACATTCGTATTGCGGCAATCGGCGGCGTGGCGGTCATGGTTATGTGCGAGGCACACACGATCTGGGTTTTTTGATCGATTCCACGATGTACCGCGTATGGCCGGCATACTGACCGAACTGGGTTATGGCGCCATAGATCAGCGCGCCGATTTGTCGAGCTGGGTACGCGGTTTTGATCGGGTCGACTTGATTCATGCGCAGCGGCCAATTGCCAGAGCACTGCTGTCGGCTGCACCGTTGGCGCGTTATTTGGATCTGGCATTGAACGTAGTGGATGTCGAAGGCATCCTCGGGGGTGAAGATTCAAGCCTACAGCGACGATCCGCGGCGCCTGCGCGATCTTGCCGATATCCAAGCAGCCTGTCGGACTTTGCGCGTGAGATGCGTTGTGTGGCTTAAGCGGCTGCAA
>CAZLSB010000003.1:0-51779 GCA_964561825.1 uncultured Xanthomonas sp. | reverse complement strand
GATCAAGATCGTTGCCGTCTTCGTCGACGACGCGGCATCCTTTGAGCCAGTCGGCGTCATCGGCTATCGGTACCGTGCCGAGGAACACTGACGTTTCGCGAATAAACCGTTGTTCGGCGTCACCCCAGCGCTCGCCTACTTCGAGTGCCAGCGCGCTGGCCACGGCATTTCCGAATACGGATTCAAATGCCGCACGCAGCCGCGCGAAGGTGTGCACGCTGCGGTCCGCAACCGGAATGCCCTCCAAGGCGTTACGGACTTCCACCATGGGGAGCCGAGTCCCGGCAGGCGTCAGACGCAGGTAGATCTGGGTGGCGACAACTGACTCGCTGTTGACCATGCTGGGTGTGAGCGGCTCCAGAACACTGCTCGCGTAATAGGCGGCGTTGTCGATCAGGTACCCCCTGAGCAGCGTCGGCGCACAGGCGATTCCCAGCAATACCGCCTCTCCCCCGCGCTCGGTGAATGCCCGAAGAGCACGCCAGGCGTTTCCTGTGGCGTCGTGAATCACTTCTCCGCTACAGGGCTCGGACCGGGAGAACTGGGTGTTCGATTGAGCTGTTACAACATCGTTTGGAGGACGAGCGCCAAGGGAAGCGATCTGGATCTGCAGAGCTTCGGCTTGGTCGTCCATGTGCACGCCTGGATGGTTGGCGTATCGGCTTGGCGCGACTCGACGCAGGCCCGCGAAGTAGGCGAGGACGGGAGCGACGCCGTAATCCACGTCCGGTCGCGCTTGAAGAATGGCGCCTACGTAGCGCTGTTCCGCCGCCCAGAGCGTCCACCAGATGTGCTTGGTGTCGACACCGGACAATGCCTGTTCATGCGGCCGATGTTGGCCGGTCGCGTACGGGCGCGCACTCGTATCGAAGATGGGTAAGTTGCGCCGTAGTGCAGCCTCGGCATGGTTGCGCGGCGAACAGACCAGGACAAACTGCGGAAGCGGAAGCTCTGCTCGCCGGTAGCGATCAATGATCCGGAAGCAGACATGCTCCCATTCGAAGGGCGCGTGAAACGTATCGTCGGCAAACGGAATGACGATTAGGTCGAGGTGCTTGAACCAGACATCGGCGCTGGCGGCGTCGACTTCGTCCAGGAACCTTCGCCGGGTGTAGCCCCTGCAAGTGAATGACCCGGCGACCTGCAGATCGGGCGGCGCCAAGACTTTCGAAGCGGCGAGTTGCACATCGTTCTCTACCAGCAGCACCGCGTTGTTGCCGCGACCGATTCGCCGTTCGATGGCAGCGCGCAACAACCGCGCCAAACGCGGGTTGGGCCAACTCAGCAGCAGCACGTTGTGACGTTGCTCGATCCAATTGGATACGGCGGCAAGTTCCTCATCGCCGACTGATTCAGAGGCGCGAGCCCGATGGCTATCGGGGCCCATGGGGTCGCCTCCAGATTCGCGCCGAGCCTGTCGCCAGCCAGTGCTTCGGCCAGATCGCAAGCATCTCCTTCCAGACCTTTGAGTAGTTGCCGAATGCCGAAACTGAAACGTCATCACCATGGAGTTCCACAGCCCCACACCCCGGGGACTGTCCACCAAGGTAGGCGGCACACTCTGCGAAGATCACCAACGCCATGGCCGGGAGGATCGGCGTCAGCGGTGGCGACCAGCGCCCCTCGTAGACCTGCCAGCAAACAAGCAGCAGGAAGAAGGCCAGCACCGTCAGCGCACGGCATGCTTGCAAGGCAAAGTACCACTCTGGCTGCCGTTGCCAGCCCTGGTCCTTGACATGCGCATAGGCGCCCCAGGCGCTGTCGCCCCGAGGTGTCGTCTTGCGCAGTCGAGCAACGAGCGCCAGCGAACCCCTGAGCAACAATTTGATCAGCGAAAACAGAAGCAGGAACACTCCGTTCAGCCAAGGAAGCAGTCCGAAGACGTCCTTAGGGACGACGATGGGAACGATTGCTTCAGTCCACTGCACCCAGAGGTCGTAGCGCGCCAGCAGCGACAAGTACTCCTCGCGAAGCCAGTAGACCGCCGCCAGCGCGGCGACCGAAAACACGAGCGCGGCAACAGGAAACAGCCACTGCTCGTTGCGCCGCCTGCGCCGGAAGTTCGTCAGCCACAAGATCAGCAGGACGCCAACGAGAAGGGCATACGGAAGGAGCGCCATCATCATGGCGACGACAAGACCTGTATGTCGATGCGCTTGATTCCCGACAGACGGCCGTCGTGATTGAACTTGCTGGGGGCGGCTTGGAATACGCTCCCGGGGACTGCCAGCTCAATGGGCGCAGGATCTCCGATCCAACGATACGCGGGGTTCAGGCGTTCAGATTGATCGATGCGGATAATGGGAGGCGGGAGCACAGCGTTCGTGGACGGCGAGTCGGGCATGGAAGCCGCGTTCTGCCGGATATATTCGTCGAGACGATTCACGTGGTAGAGACTCTGTGCGACGGCGCGCTCACGCTTTTTCTGCGCCGCTTCAGCGATAACGAGGTTGTGCTGCAGTGCAATCAGGCGCAGTTGCCGATTAAGCATATCGGTGTGGTCCGCATGAATTTGCCTTGCGCGGTTCCAGTACGCAGCAATCTCGGACACAACGGTTTGCAGGCGAGCGCGGAAGACGCGTCGAGCCCGGGTCAAACCGAACAAGAATGCGGACAGAAGAACGATGCCGCCGCTCAATGCCCACCACCATCGTGTCTCGTCGGCAGGCGGCGTGGCGGACCCTACCTGCGCGAGGTACGCGACGACGACGCCAAGAACGATGGCAGCGGTGGCGACAATCCACCGGGTCATCCGCCGACTCGGTCGATGACGCAATGCGACGAACAGATCTGCCAGCCAAAAACTTTCCCTGCGCCGCAGTTCCACCAAGAGGCCCTCGTGGTCCTCTAAGAGGTCCTGCTCCGAAGGGGTGTCGCTACGCAAGCGCTCGCATTCTCCCCGCAGTCTGGTCACGGCGGCCTGAGGAGTCTCGGCGGTGGATTCAGAGCCAGTATCCCCGCGATAGAACGCGTTCAACTGCGCTCGGTAAGCTGCATCGGCAGCGTCGCGAGCGCGTCTAAGCTCGATGCCGAACGTCGCGAGTTGACCGCCGGTCCAAGCCCTGATGCGAGCAAAGTCCTCGGGTGAGAAAAACCATCCCAGTTCCCCGGCCGTCGATCCTGCGGATCGACCAACAGCACGGCCACTGCCGTCGTACGGCAGCCGAAGCTCGGCAACAAAATGTTCCGGCAGCTTGAGGAAATTCGTGCCTTCGCACGGTGCGCCTCGAAGCGCCTCAACATCCTTCAATAGCTGTTGGTTCGCCGCGCGCCAGCGTTGCGCCAGCAGGCGCCGAGTATCGCCGAGTGCCTCAGCAGAGTGCTTGAACAGAAGGCGATAGCAGCCATGCTTGTTCCAGGTCGTAAGCTCGGCGATACCAAGATCCGCTCGGGAAAGCCAAAACCGCAGCACCAGTGGGAGGAGCGCGTGGAGGTCTTGGCCTTGGTCGCGCTGCAGTCCGAGTTCGACCCAAGTCCAGCGTTGCGGGGTGGGCAGCCATGCGCGTTCGCTGGCTGGACTCGTGCGACCAAGGAAGCTGAACGTCACAGAACCTGCCGAAAGGGGCACGACGCAAAGGCAATGCAGCGCACACTCCGCATTGTCCCGAATGAGGGACTCCAACTGGTTGGCCAAGGACTCGACATGGGTCCTAGTGCTCGACGTATCCCATAGGTGCCATATTTCCCAAGGGGCACCGTGCTGCCTTTGGGCATGCACGAAATCAACCACCGCATCGCCATGCGCGCCCTCGAGACCCGGCACGATCAGCAGCTCGCCTCCAGCCTCCGGCAACAAGGCGGAGGGCAGCAAGTTGCCGATCAGGCCGCGATGATCGAAACAAAGTACATGCATGGCCGGGCTGTCCTGAGTACCTGAGACCTACCAGTACTTGGGCGCCGGAAGCAGGTCGTTATCGACGCGCTTGCGCCAGAGCTTCGGCCGATGCTCGAGCGCCGCCAAGGCCGCAGTCAGGCTCTTGGTCCGCTCTTTAGCGGGCACGGCGCGCGCGGCGCGCTCTCGAAGCGATTTCATTGCTTTCTCCGCCAAGTTGACTGCGGTTATCGGATGATCAAGCCCTGTTTGGCGCAGCGCGCAACAGGCGATCTCGTCGCAGAACGCGTCGAGCAGTGCTGCGAAAAGCTGCCGGCTTCGTGTGTCCTGATTCGAGTCGCCAAACTTCACTAGCCTGCGCAGCATCTTCAACCCAGCGTTGGGCAGCGGCAAGCTCGAGAACGTTGAGTCGTCAGTCGAGCGCGCCCGATCCTCTCGATCGAATGCGATGCGCAGAGCATTGTCGACGCATCGGAAATGCATGGCGAGGCCATCGAACAACCCCAGCAGCGTTGGTGGAGCTCGTTTACCGCTAGACAGCGTCAAAGGCAGGGACTGCTGGTTCTCCATGAACGCCCAGTATCCTTGGCTGTCGTGTTCTCGAAGCACGAACTCGTCGTGGAGGATGCCGTACAGAACAGCGCGTCGCAGTCGATCGGCCGCGATGTCCTGCTCGGCATCGTCGATCTCGCGCAAAAACGCGGGTGAATCCCAGCGTTTGTCGATGTGTACCGGAATTCCCCGGCTGGGGTCAGCGAGCGTCTGGTCTCGCATCTGCCGATACTCGCGCGCGTAGCTGCCGCTATCGAGCTTGAAGTCGGGAATGTCGGAGACGCTCATTGCGAAGCGCGCAACGAACCGTTTGATCTCGAACGGAGAGAATTCCTCGGACACAACTGGATTGCCGCCGCCCCCCTCGAAGAGCGAGGCGAAATCCGCGGGTGGGAGATTGCTCTTAACGACCGACGGCAAGCCCCAGAACTCCATTTGCTCGAAGCGGCCTTCGCCAACATCTGGAAGCCACGGGGCGACCATGGAACGCAGTCCCGCTATGCGCGCTAGGATCCAGTCTTCGGAGCAGTCGCCGGTGCCGGACAACTGCCATTCCTTTTGCAAGGCGCTGATGATGTCCAACCTCAAGTCGGAGCGTTGACGCAATTGTTCTTCGCACCAGGCAACGACATGCTCCTTGAAAAGACGTTCTTCGGCGTTGGCCTTCCCGTGGCGCTGTCGCTGGTATTTGTCCAGATCGATGTGGCGCTCATGGGCGTCCAGGAAATGTGCAATGTAGAGTCGAGCGCATATTTCGGGACTCACCGCATCATCGGAAAAACCACGATTGACGTCTGACCAGAAACGCTCCTTGTCCTGGGCCCTTCCCAGCACCGGCAGCTCCATCGAGTTCGCCGACTCGTTCTTTCGCGACTCGATCTCGATTTCGCTTCGAAAGCGCTGCGCAAGATGGCCATCCAAGGCATCGAAGAAGCGTTCCCAATCGGCAACCATCGACTCAAGTACGCTTCGGACTCGCTTTAGCGTTTCGAACTCGATCGACGTCAATGCCCACGACTGAATCAATGCGATGTGCGCACGCGACTCTTTTTCATACTGCTCGGCGAATGCTTTCAGCTCACCTGGCTTCCAGAACCTGTGCTTCAACTTGACTTCCTCGGCACGGTTCACAACGGACTCGACAACCGGTGTCTTCGGGTTGTCGTACTTGCTGCGCATGGCTTCAAGATTCTCGACCAGTTGTTCGGTATCGCTCTGCGTCTTCGATAGTGCGTCATCGACGGCAAAATACGCTCGATAGAGAAAGTAGCGAACGGCGACCGGATGCAAGCCATGAACCGCATGGCCGTCCGTCCCGGGGTGAAGCAACCATGTGTTTAGACGGTAAACCGCCAGTTCGCGTCCCTTGGTATCCATGACCACGAACGGCTCTTGGTTAGCGTCTTCCCAGAGAATGTCGTTTGCGATCAGCTGCGCGCTTCGCATGACACGCTCCTCGGCTTGTGCGTGCAGGCGGAGAATCTGGGCGTGATTCTGCGCGACTTCGCCGACAAACAGCTCAGGGTTCTTGAGCGCCGTCGAATCGAGCGCGCGGGTAAGTTGCAGCCCTCCCGCCTTGTCGAGCGCTGTTGCGATCCTAAGTCGCACCGCTGAGGTCCAAAGGCTGACGGTATCGGTGCAAACTTCCTGATCGTAGGCGTCGCGACCGATTTTTTGGGTCGAACGCAGCATGGATAAAAAGAAGCGATGAGGCGGATCGGCTTTGGCCCGATGTTCGAGCACCTCGACGAACCGCTGGCGGCGGGTGGGGATCTCTACCGACGGATTGCTGGCCTGTCGGCGCTTAGCTTCCTCTACTTCGCGCCGCCACTGCCGGTCGATCGACAGCCACTGGTCGTCCAGGCCATGGGCGGCCCAGCGAAGCGCCAAGTATCGGACGATATCTTCATAAGGAAAACGCAGTGTGCCCACACCCATACTGGCGTAACGGCCGCGTCCGCCGGATGCATCGATGGCGCGAACCAGGTTGTTGGTTTGTCCCGCAATGCGGCCTTCCAGAGGGGAAATGAGCTGCAGGTAGATCGTATCGATCGCTTGCTCGATGTAAGAGGATGCCGCGGTCATCGACTGTCCAGCGGCGTTGATTCGGTCCAGCAGAAAGATCGTCTCGAAAGGCGCAGCGCCGATGTCAATCACGGAAGTCTCAGATCGGGAGGGCACATACTCGAGTTCCAACGGAAAAAGGAAGCGTTTGTCTTCCGGGGTCATTGTGCTGTGCCTGGCCACCATCACAGCCTCCAACTCCTTAACCGATGCATAGGCGTTGGCTTGAACGCTTTGGATCTGCTTTGGTCTTCCGGAAAATCCTCCGGTGCCGAGAAAAATTCCCGGAAGCAGGCTCAGATTTCGAATGGTGACGTCGCTGCGCCCGCGCTTCGCCTCCAGATAGTTGCGAATATAAAGTGCGACTTGAAGGAACAATCCGGACCCGGTGCCGCCGGCAAGCGTGTTGATCAACAGGACACGGAACGCGGACTTTCCTCGCTGTGGGCGAACGACATGCAGCTTTTCAATGGCAGCATCCAGGTTCCTGAGGTCGCCTCGCGCCAACGTGTCGAGCCACGCCAGACGGGAGACAACACGGACCTGCATGGCACCATCCGTCATCGAAAGCTGGCCGATGGTGTCGCTGAGTGGAAACCAACGCTGAACTTCGGACTTGCCTTTCAAGCCGTCGACGCACTCTTGGACAGACTTGTCGGGAGAGGTCTGGGTAATGGCGCCACTGTCCCACAGCGGAGCGTACTCAGGCCTTCCGAGGCCAGAATCCGGGTTGCGGTCGGTGTCGAATATATGTAGTCCAACGATCTTTCTTGCCGACTCGGGAACGCGCTGCCAAACGCGGTAAGCGATCTGGCCGCCGATACCGCCTAGGCCAATGAGAAGGGTTGGACTGTCGAGCATGTCAAATCTCCGAGGAGCGAAAGTTGATCGGAAAAGCTAGTTGCGATAGGTCGCTTTGAAGTCAGTGGCGGGTCGGTCAATGGTCACTCTTGTTCGGTCGCCGACCGTTGCGTCGTCCTGGACCTGATCGTTTCGACGCTGTGGGTCAAAACGCCAGCCGGGAATGCGGTGTTGCTTGCCCAAGGTGCGGCCGTCCGCCACTAGCTCCCCGCCCGCAGAGGCGCGAAACAGAATGCCAAATGCGACCATTCGCTCCGCCTTGCTAGGCCAAAGCCAACGCCAAAAGAGTCTGCCCTGGTCCCTCAGAATTATGGTCTGCGGTTGAATGGTTCCGCCGCCCTTGGGAGTCTCCTCGCAGAGGAACCGGGAGCCGGGCCCAAAGCGGTGCTTTGTGGCAAGTCGATGCAGATACCAGAGCAGCAATGCGAGCCCAGCCAACGCTGCAAATGGGCATCCATACCAGCGCAGGCGGCGGCCCCAACCCTCCAGAGGTTGAAGTTCCATGCTCAGCACCCGCGTCTCGATTTCGTCTCGCGCCCGGCCGGTTCGCAAGGTGAATGGGATGTCGTATGTACCAGCCTCTGGTTGGAGCCACCAGAACAGGCAGTTGCAGGGCTTCGGGCGAATCAGGACTTGACCATGCTCGATCCGAGTTTCCATGGCGCTTTCGTGCTCACCCAGCTCGACTTTCCAGCGCT
This sequence comes from uncultured Xanthomonas sp., assembly GCA_964561825.1. Classification (GTDB taxonomy): domain Bacteria; phylum Pseudomonadota; class Gammaproteobacteria; order Xanthomonadales; family SZUA-5; genus JADKFD01. The sequence continues at coordinate 43,772 of CAZLSB010000003.1, read as the reverse complement.
CAAGCTCTGTGAGACTGGCGGGCTGACCGTCCACTTTGACTGCCAATTGGACAAACCGCGCTTCTGAGAGCGAGTCAACTGGATGCTGCCACCTGCCGCTTGAGTTCAGGCCGGCGGTCACCTCAAGCGTGATCGATCGCTGGCACTCCTGCTGCCGGATACGTAAGGGTGCGCTGGTAAAGTGGAAGTACCCTGGGTACTCCGCCGTTGCCGTGAGAATGGTCTCGCCTCCAAGAGTGCCGAGCTTCACTATGCGCGAAAAGGCATCTACAGGTTCGGAGTAGTCGAGCGGCTCGCCCTTTCCTGTCCGCAATCGCACCCGAAAGGATGCGATGTCAGAACGCAGCGCCGTAAGCGATTGCCCGAGGTGGTCTACGATCTTGGCCACGACTTGCACCTTGTCATCGCAACTCACTCGGTTTCCTTGCTCGACCTCAAGCGGTTGGCCGCTCAAGTCCAAGACTTCTAGGGAGAGCGAAGCCGCAACCACTGGCAAGAACGACGTCTTGCGAATGTTAAGCGGTGCGGCGAACTCAAGCTCAGCAACCTGTCGGGCAGCATCCGGCAGAAGTGGCGAAAAATCCGGGTTGGCGATGTGGAGGACGCTACCCCGTTCCGGTAAGCCGCGAAGTCGCTCGCGCGGGGTAAATCGATGCTCGCGGAGCTTGTCGACGCGGGTGGAGGCGGTCTGGATGCGACGAAGCTCGACAGAAGCCGCGTCCTGGCGAAGCGCAAGGACACGATACATAGGAAACTGCGAGCGAACGTGGACGATGTTGCCTTGGGACTCCACGTCGAGTCCGGTGCCACTCACCGGAATGTTGTTCAGCCAAGCGGCAGCTCGGCCGACCGCACTGATCACGGATTCAGGGTTGCTTGCGACAAATATCTCCGCCCCGACCGCGTTCTGCCACTTTGTCGCAATGTCGTTGGTTTCGAGCTCCAACAGCACGAAGCCCGTGCGCACTTCGGCGGCGACAGCACGTTCCAGGGCGCGTTGATCGAAGTCGCCCTGGCCTGATTCGGTAAACTCACCATCAGTGACGATCAACAGCCATTTCTCTGGAGCGCCATGGATTTCGAGCTGCTGAATGGCCCTCAGCACTGAGGAGAATGGGGTGCCGCCATTTCTAGGTGCCGGCTGTCGCGACAGATCCTTGATCGCGTTATCGAATTCGGAAGCCCCCTTATAAACGGAGGGGCTTTCAACGTTCATCCAAACGATGATCAGCGTGTCGCTCTCGCCGAGCGTTGACACCAGCGCTTGCAGGGCATAGTTCGCCATTACCCAGCGCCTACTAGGGCTGTTCATGCTTCCCGAGTCGTCGTACACCACAGCGACGGCCTTGCCTTCCGGCGCTCGAGCCTGAGCGGGTTGCGACAAAGCAAGCACCAAGGTCGCCAAGATGGCTAAGACATGCAACATGCACGCTGAAAGCCAGGACGGTTCTCGCGTCGGCGCAGTGCACCGAGAGAGTTCGATCTCCACGTCACCCATCCCTTTCCGCACGTGGATTCCTCGGCTCAGGTCCGAGCACACCCGCAGCATGCCGGCGCTCGCTCGCGTCCGCACTTGGGCGGTCACCCTTACCCGCTGTACGATCATCAGCGGCCTATCGGGAATCACTATCAGGCCGAGCAATATGGGGAAGCTCCTTGCAGAAGCATCGGCAACAGGTTGCTCTGAAGGCTGGCACGCAGGCGGTGTCGCCTTACACGGAACAACCAACCGCGTGTGCCGAACCCTTCGTATCGGCGAGTGATTGTATGTTGTCCGCGCTGCGGCGGCGCGTCAAGAGCAGGCTAAAGCTCTCATGAAGCTCGAAGGGCGCCCGTCATCAACCCCCAACAACCCATGCCGAAGCGGAGGCTGAACGCGCTTGTCCCCCGTCGGAGGTTTGCGTGCGAGATCAGGGAATCGACGAGGTTGAACGACTCGAGATCCGGACCACACGAGAGCCAGATATTGGGACTTCTGAAATGGGGGAGGGCTTTGCGGCCTTCACCCGGTCCGCTGTTCAATGAGACTTTGAAGCAAGGGCACGCCCAAGCTCTGCGCGGGCCGCTCAGCCCCGCCGCCGCGGCGTGGACGGTGGCACAATCAGCGTGGTCACCAAACATTTCTTAACCAAAAACTTGCGCACTTCCCCGGAGAACACAACAAGACCACCAAGTAGACGCCTACGAGATCGGATCACAACACCTGCGAGGCGAACAATCGACCAAAAATAAGCCACGAGGCGAGAGGCGTGGCTGCCTAGGACTTGGGTCACTGATTCAGGTCGGAAAATGGGTGGGCCTGGACTGACTGCAGAGGTGTCCAGCGAGTGAATCGTTCCGCCGGAGTTGAACTCAATACGAAACCTTGAAGGTTGGGAAGTCTTCGGGCCACCCGCGCTGTATAACCTTGCGCAGGCTGAACACGGGTCAGGGTTTCTCATGCTCATGCGATCGCTAACGGCTGGTCAGATGTTCATGCACTTGGTGCGCGGCTTGCTTTGCGCCAGCTTGTTGGTCAGCACACTGTCATTTGCACAAGCCAAGCCGGATACGCTGCTGATTGGGCGTATTTATCCCACCGCGTTGAGTGCTGAGCCGGTGAGTGCACTCGCTTTTGACGCCGAAGGCCGGGTGCTCGCGCAGGGTAGAAGTGCCGATTTACGCAAGCTGCTGGAGAGTCGCAAGCGCGGCGTGCAGGAGATCGTGCTGGCCGGCACGGTCATCCCCGGATTGATTGATGCGCACGGACATCTGCTGGGTTTAGGGTTTTCCCTGTTGCAGGCTGATTTGGTCGACACCCGTGATCGTGCGCAGATCTACGAGCGTTTGTTGACCAAAGCCAAAGATCTGGCACCCGGCGATTGGCTGCTCGGTCGTGGCTGGGATCAGAACGACTGGCCAGAGCAGGCGTTTCCGACCGCCGCGGATTTGGATCGGGTGATTGCCGATCGCCCGGTGTGGCTGGAGCGCATCGATGGTCACGCCGGCTGGGCCAATTCAGCGGCGCTGCGCGCGGCCGGAATCGATGAGCACAGCAAAGACCCTGAGGGCGGTCGAATTTTGCGCGGCGCCGATGGCAAACCCAGCGGTGTGCTGATCGACGCAGCGATGGGTTTGGTAGAAACGCGCGTTCCTAAGGCGGACCGCGCCGTGCGTCGCCGCGCGCTACGGCTGGCGCTGGATAGCGCGGTCGCCGCGGGCTTGACGGGCGTGCACGATGCCGGCGTGTCGAGCGAAAATCTAGCGCTGTATCGCGATTTGGCCGATGACGACGCCTTGCCGCTGCGCATTTACGCAATGGCCGATGGCGATGCGGCGGCGCTGGCGCAGCTCTGCCGCGACGGCCCGTACCAACATCCGGGTGGTCGTTTGAGCGTGCGCGCGGTCAAACTGTATGCCGACGGGGCCCTCGGCAGTCGCGGCGCGGCGCTCTTGGCCGACTACGACGATGACGCGGGCAATCGCGGATTGTTGATCCAAACGCCGGCGCAACTGAATAAAATCATCGCCCGCGCTGCGGCTTGCGGCATACAGCCAGCGGTGCATGCGATTGGCGATCGTGCCAATCGCGCCGTGCTGGATGCCTTTGCCGCGCTGAGCGCCGAGCAGCGCGCGCGCCTGCGGCCACGTATCGAACATGCGCAGGTGGTCGCGCCCGCAGACATCGCCCGTTTTGCCCAACTCGGTGTCATCGCATCGATGCAACCGACTCACGCGACCAGCGATATGCCGTGGGCGCAGGCGCGTATTGGCGCGCAGCGCCTGCGTGGCGCGTATGCGTGGCGCCGTTTTATGGACCAGGGCGTACGCATTGCGCTGGGCTCGGATTTTCCAGTGGAACGCGTGCAGCCGGTTTTGGGCATTTATGCCGCAGTGACTCGACAAGACGCCAAAGGCGCGCCGAAAGGGGGTTGGTTGCCCGATCAGCGACTCACCTTGAATGAAACGCTGGACGGTTTTACCCGAGGCGCCGCTTACGCCGGCTTTGCGGAAGGCACCATCGGCACCCTGGAAGTGGGCAAACGCGCCGATTTTGTGGAATTGTCGATCGACCCGCAGCGCTTGCGTGGCCGCGGCTTATTAACCATCGAGGTCAACTCGACTTGGCTCGATGGTCGCAAAGTGTGGTCACGCAAGCGCCGCTAGGCGACGTATTCCAGCCAGCCGTGCGGGTCTTCGACGCTGCCATCGAATAAGCCAAAGAAGCGTTGTTGAACCTCACGGGTGGTCGGCCCGGGTACACCGGCGCCAATCACTTTGCGGTCAACGCTGCGGATCGGCGTGATTTCGGCAGCGGTGCCGGTCATGAACACCTCATCGGCTAGATAAATCATCTCGCGCGGCAAGTTTTCTTGTTTGATTTCATAACCAAGTTCTTGTGCCAAGGTGATCGCCGTGCCGCGGGTGATGCCATGCAGGATCGATGCCGCGATGGGTGGGGTGTAGATGGTCTTGCCAAACACCAAAAAAATGTTCTCGCCCGCGCCTTCCGCCAGATAACCATCGTGCGTCAGCGCGATGCCCTCGTGGAATCCCAGCCGTTTGGCTTCGCGCGATACCAAGATGCTGGACAAATAATTGCCGCCCGCCTTGGCTGTCGCGGGCAGGGTTGCCGGCGCAACGCGGCGCCAAGTGGAAATACAAGCGTCAATGCCATCGACAATGGCTTGTGCACCCAAATAGGGGCCCCACACCCACGCGGCGATCATGCAACCGGTCGGATTATCCGCGCCCAGACCAAAACCGCCGGAACCGCGCCACGCCAGCGGACGCAAATAAGCGTTGGTTAAACCGTTTGCCGTGATGACTTCACGACCGGCCGCCAACAGGGTAGCCAAATCGTATTCGATCTCCAGGTCATACATGCTGGCCGACGCATAGAGCCGCTTCATATGGTCGGTGTAGCGAAAAATCGCCGGACCCTTGGGCGTTTGATAGGCCCGAATGCCCTCAAAAACCGAAGACCCATAGTGCAGCGCGTGCGACATCACATGCACGTTCGCTTCGGCCCACGGCACCAATTTGCCATTGAACCAGATGAAATCGGGAAGGTTTTGGCTCATGACTATCCTTGCTGGCCGGAGGAGACCGCCAATCATAGCGGGGTGAGCACACGCATGCTTGGCCGGCATGCCGGCGGGGCCTTTGCTGGGTTCGATCTGTGATCAAACGCCGCTCCCGCATCTACCCAAAATCCAAAGGATCGACATCCACGCTCCAGCGCAAATTGCGATCGCGTGCGTGGCGGTAGGCGGCGTCTACGGCGGCGGCTAGGAAGGCATGTAGCGGTCGGCGTTCGTTGGCCATCACCACCAATTGGAAGCGCCAGCGCGCCTGACGACGCGGCTGCGGCGCTGGCAATGGGCCGGACACGTCGACCGCGTCGCGTAGTTCTTTGCGGCAGTCCGCCAACACGGCGCTCAAAAAGAGATCGGCTTTACCGCCATCGATATGTTCAGCGCGTAGTAAAGCGGCATGGCCGACCGGCGGCAAACCGGTATCTGCCCGCTCCAACAGCGCCAAACGCGCGTATTCGCCGTAGCCTTTGCGCAGCAAAGTGCTTAACAACGGGTGTTCGGGCACATGGGTTTGCAACAGCACTTCGCCAGCGCGTTCCGCTCGACCGGCGCGACCGGCGACTTGCACGATCAACTGCGCCAAGCGTTCGCTGGCCCGAAAATCGGCGCTCATCAGCCCCTCATCCACACCGACGATCACCGCCAATGTCACCGCCGGCAAATGATGGCCCTTGGCGAGCATCTGCGTGCCCACGATCAGCGTCGGAATGCCGCGTAACAACTCGTCAATGGCCGTCGCAAAGCTGGATTTGCGACTGGTGGTATCCCGATCCAGCCGCACAATCGGGGTTTGTGGGAACGCGGCGGCAAGGCTTGCCTCAAGCCGCTCGGTACCGGCGCCTTGAGGCACCAAAGCTAGGCTGCTGCAATTCGGGCAAACCAGCGGCGGACGCTGCTGAAAGTCGCAGTGATGGCAGCGCAGCCACGCCGCGCCGCGGTGGAAGGTCAGCGCGCTATCGCAATTCGGGCATTGCGCATACCAGCCGCAATCGTGGCAGAGCAGGGCCGGCGCATAACCGCGGCGATTTTTGAAGACCAGCACTTGGCCGCCGGCGTTCAAGTGCTCAGCAATCACGGTCAGCGTCGTTGGTGCTAGGCCGTCCGTCAGTCGCAAGGCGCGCAGATCGACCACCCGCCAGCGCGGTTGTTTGGCGGTGCCAATCCGGGTCGGCATCGAGAGGCGCTGGTAATGGCCCAATTGCACTTTACGCAAACTCTCTAAGCTTGGCGTGGCGCTGCCCAGCAGCACCGGCGCCGCCACCCGCTGCGCGCGCAGCACGGCGATGTCACGCGCGCTGTAGCGGATGCCATCTTGTTGTTTGTAGGAAGCATCGTGTTCCTCGTCGACGATGACCAAGGCGAGGCGCGGCAGCGGTGTCCAGACCGCCGAACGCGTGCCGATGAGCACATCGACCTCACCACGGGCGGCCGCCGCAAAGGCCTCGACCCGCTCACCCTCGGACAGTTCCGAATGCAGCGCGGCCACGCGGCCGGGCAAGCGCTCGCGCACGCGGGCCAGCAACTGCGGCGTCAGGCCAATTTCCGGCACCAGCAACAAGGCTTGCTGATCGCGCGCCAGCACATCAGCGATCAAGCGCAGATAGACTTCGGTTTTACCGCTACCGGTCACGCCGTCCAAGACGAAAACGCCAAACTGTGCACCGTGCTCGCGCACCTGCGCCAGTACCTGCGCCTGCGCGACACTCAACGGCGGTGCCGGCGCCAAAATCGGCGGCGGCGCATACGGCGACAGCGCCCAGGATTCGGTCCAGCCGGCGGCGCCCCACTCGGTCAAAATCGGCCGCCAGCGCGCATGCAACTGCGCCAATTGACTCTCAATGGCTGGCGCATCGTGTAATCGTTGCCAGAGCCGTTGTTTGGCGACGCCGCGCGGTGCCGTTGCCAGACGCCCAGCGGCGGTCAGTGCGTACAAACGCCGTTCTGGCAATACCATGGGATCGATGCGCCGCAAGCCGGCGGGGAACGCCGTGGCGAGCGTCTCGCCGAGCGGCGCTAGGTAATAACGCGCCACTCGCGGAAGCAAAGCCCACAGCGCGGGATCCAAGAGCGCTTGGCTGTCGAGCACCTGCAAGATGGGCTTCAAACCCTCAATGGCGCCCGGCGCGCTGTCCACCACCACGCCGACCAGCTTGCGCTTGCCAAATTCGATCACTACGCGCACGCCCGCGGGCGCTTCGTTTTCGCTGGCGTAATCGAACAGCTTGTTGATGGGAACCGGTACCGCAACCCGGACACGCCACGTCATGGCGATCTAGTCATGCGGTCAAACCGGCAGCATCTCAACCAAAGGCGCAAGCACCCGTCGCTCAATCTGCGCTAGGCCAGCAAAGCGTTCGCCGGCCTTGGCGCGCATGCGTGGCGCGTGTTCAGCGAGGTAGCGTAGCAGCGCGTGGTGGCTTTCCAGACGATAGTGGACCACCAGTTCCTGGTGCTCTGGCGTTGGCTGTTGCGGTTCTACCACGAGCACTTCTGCGCTGACAAAACCCGGCAAGGTCAGCAGTTCGCGCACGTGGTCGCCCAACCAAGCGCGGTATTCATCGGCCACCGCTTCATGAACTTTGGTGCTGACTTCGTAAACGATCATGCTTTTTTCCAGATTAAAGAGAGACCAAACTCATCACCAAAGCACCCATGGTGGTGAGACTGATCAGACAAAGATACAAGGTGCTGATGACCATAAAGCCAATGGATGCGCCCCACCACGTTTGCCGATAGACGCGCTTTTGGGTCAAAAACAGATTGAGCGGAATCCAGGCGATCGCCAAACCCATCAGCAGCCACCACGGGTTAGCCCAGCCCGTTGGCCAATGCTCAGCCAGTTTGGACAAGCCGATCGACAGCAGAATACCGATGTAAATGAAGGTGTGACTGTGGACCGCCACCATCAAGTGTTCCATATACATGCGCCGCTTAAAAATCAGCACGATTTTCAGCAGCAATGCAAAGATCGGCAGCAGTACAAACAAACTCTGCGGCAATACCTGCAAAAAAGCATGACCTAGACGTTTAGGATCGTCGCGCACCAGTTGCAGCTTTGTTTCAATGATGCCGATGTAATCGTTCATCCAGTCGTTAACGCTGGTCGGCAGCCCACTCAAAATAAACGGATTGTCGGTCCGATGCCAGGGCGTGTCGCCAAAAATGGTCAGCGAGATTGGCTCTTTTTTGGGCTTATCCGAGGTCTGCGGCTTATCCGTTTGCTCCGTTTTGTCGGGCGCTTCGGGTTTTTCTGGCGCTGCGGGCCCGCCAGCGGCCGCAGGTTTATCGGTGGCTGAGGTGTCGAGCGTTTTGGCGTCGCTGGTTGTGGCTTTGCTGTCGTTTTCGACCTTGAATGGCTCATCGTTAAATTGCGCGACGCCGTCGATATCGCTGGTCGCGTTTACAACCACAAACAACAACGCGCTGATGATCAGATAGACGCGCAAAGGCCGCACGAAACTCATGCGTTCGCCGCGCAAGTACAGCTCAGTCAAGCGCCCAGGGAAAAAGAACAAACTGCGCAGAGTGCGATAAACGCGCGCATCAACATCAAACAAATAGTCAACCGCGTCACTCGACAGCGCCAGCAAATTGCGAATCGGGGTGCGCTCCGGTTGTCCGCATTGATGGCAAAACGGCCCTTGCAGCGCCACGCTGCAGTTTTCGCACTGGCGCCCTTGCCACGCCAGCGCCTTGCGCTCACGGCGGGTGCGCGCTGCGCGCAAGGTATCCAACTGCGGGGCGCTGCTGTCTGGGTGCATGTGGGCTAGGACACCAAACGTTGCTGACGCAGCCACTTAACGGTGTCTGCCAGCAAATGATCCAGTTGGGTGACTTGCAAATTCAGCACGCGCCGCGCTTTACTGATGTCGCAGTGCATATGATGGCAAACAAAAGCCACTGATTCCGGCGTGAGGTCTGGCTCGCGTTGGGTGATGCGGCTTATTCCATCTAACACTTGGGCGTACAGCCGCATGGCAAACGCGGGCATCGATTTATTCGGCGTGGGTTTGCCCAATTGCCGGCCGATACGCTGCACCAGATCGAGAAAGCTGGTTTCTTCGCCACCGAGCAAATAACTCTCACCGCTGGCGCCGCGTTCGGCTGCGGCAATCAGCGCGTGCGCGGCCTCCCGCACATCCACAAAAGCGCCGCTGCCGGGTGGCACGCCGGGAAGTTTTTGCTTATCAATCAACATGATCAAGCGCGCCCAGTTATGCGTATCGCCCGGCCCAAAGATGTGCGTGGGGTTGCAGATCACCGCGTCCAAACCCGCGCGAATGCCGATTTGTACTTCCTCTTCGCCAAGTGCTTTGCTGCGCGAGTAATTGATCCAAGAATCCCGCCCCAAATGCGGCGAGCGTTCATTGATGACCTCATTGGTCAGACCATAGACCGCTACGCTGGAGGTGTGCACCAAGCGCCCAACCCCAGCGCGCAGTGCGGCTTGCACCACGTTGCGCGTGCCATCGACGTTGATGCGCATCTGTTCGGCGAACTTCGGTCGCCACGAGGCGGTGCTGGCGGCGACGTGGAATAACACGTCGACCTTGCCCGTGAGCGCGCCGTCCAACGAGGCGACATCCGTGACATCGCCACGAAAGGTCTGCACGTCCAGGCCGGTCAGCGGCGCCAACGAGGTTTCCGATCGATACAAAACGCGTACCTGGTAATCGCGATCCAATAAAAGCTGCACCAGATGACCGCCGAGGAAACCGGTCGCACCCGTCACCAACGCTGTAGCCATTCGTCTGTCCCGAAAGTCCTTGCAAGCCCCGTAAGATACGCCGCCCTTCGCGCAAAGCCAGCCCATGACTCGTGACACTGCCGTTAGCTATCCCGAGCACCTGATGGCGACGCTGCGATTGGCGGCGCCCTTGGTGGTGGGCCAGCTTTCCGCGATGGGCATGGGCGTGGCTGACAGCGTTATCGCCGGTCGGATCAGCTCGGCGGCGCTCGGCGGCGTGGCGGTGGGCACCGCGATTTACACTTTTTCGCTGTTATTGACCGTCGGCGTGCTCGGCGCGGTGACGCCCACGGTGGCGCAACTATTCGGCGCCCAGCGTTTTGACGAGATTGCGCCGCGCGCGCGCCAAGCCTGGTGGCTGGTCATTGGCTTGGGGCTGGTGGTCATGTTGATCTGTTTCAACGCCAGCGTGCTGCTGCGGGCGATAGGCGTGGACGCGCAGCTGTATCCGCACGCCAGCGAATTTCTGCTCGGGGTGGGCTTTGGTGGGCCAGCTTTGGCCGCGTTTTTCATGTTGCGTGGTTATGCCGATGGTCTGGGGCGCACCAAACCGGGCATGGTGGCGTCCACTTTGGGGCTGCTGGCCCTGGTGCCATTGGCCACGCTAATGGCCTTTGGGGCCGGACCCATTCCGGCGCTCGGCACCTTCGGTTTGGGCCTGGCGACGGCAATCTGCCTGAGCTTAGAAGTGATCGGACTCGCATGGTACTTGCATCGCGCGCATTGGTTTAGGCGTTTTGGTCCGATTCTGCAGCTCAATCGACCGCAGCGCGAGCCGCTCCGCGCCTTGTTGGCACTCGGGCTGCCGATGGCTTTTACTTGGCAGATGGAGGGCGGATTGTTCATCGTCGTGGCGCTGTTAATGGGTCGGATCGGCGGCGATTGGGCGGCCGCGCATCAGATTGCCGTCAACGTCGCGTCAGTCGCTTTCATGATTCCGCTAGGGCTGGCGCAGGCCGTGACCGTGCGTGTAGGCCATGCACGCGGCGCCGGTGATTTGCTCGGCGTGCGTCGTGCGGGTGTTTCCGGCTTGGGCTTGGCGCTGCTCACGCAACTCTTTTCGGCCAGCATCATGTTGATTTTTGCCGCGCAGATCACCCGGCTATACGCACCGAACGCCGCGCAATTGGTGCCATTGGCCGCACAGTTGATGGCCCTGGCCGGCATTTTTCAAGTGTCCGACGGTATTCAAGTGGTGGCTGCCGGCGCTTTGCGCGGCCTCAAAGACACCCAATTTCCGATGTACATCACCGCGCTCGCCTATTGGGGCATCGGCTTTCCACTCGCCTGGACCTTGGGTTTTGGCGCCAACTGGGGCGCCCCCGGCCTGTGGATTGGCTTCATCGGCGGCTTGACGATGGCAGCCATCTTGCTGAACTGGCGATTTGCCGTGTTGCTGCGTCGACTTGGTGCGTAGGCCTGACGGCTTGCCGCTGGCAAAATCAAGCGGTTAAGGAACGATCAGCACTTTGCCCACTGCGTGGCCGGCTTCCACGTGGGCGAGCGCGGCGGCGGCTTCGCGCAAGGGATAACGACGCTCGATGGTCGGTTTGAGCACGCCGCTATTCACCAAGCCGACCAATTCACCCAGTTGTGCGCCATCCGGCCGCATGAACAAATAACGGTAATGCACGCCACGCGCGCGCGCTGCGTTTCTTTCTTTGCGAGTCAGCAGAGCCAAAATCCAAGTCAGCGGCGCCTTTGCGCCCCATTCACGCGCGACCTCGGGCGTTGGCATGGCGCTGATCGAAATCACCTGCCCACCTACTTTGCTCACCGCGATGCTGTGCAATAAGGTTTCGCCGCCCTGCGTATCAAGTGCGACGTCAATGTCGCGCAGCACGTCTTGGAAGCGCGTATGGCGATAATCAATCACCTGATCGGCGCCGAGCGCCAAGCAGCGCTCAAAATTCTTCGTACTCGCCGTGGTGATCACCCGCGCGCCCTTCCAACGGCCCAGTTGCAGCGCAAAATGCCCAACGCCACCGGCCCCGGCGTGCACCAATAAGCTCATGCCGGCGCGCAATTGCCCCAACTCGAACAGCGCCTGCCACGCGGTTAAACCGGCCAGCGGCAGCGCCGCGGCGTCGATCAAATCGATCGACGTCGGTGCCAACGCGGCGTCCACTTCGGCCACCAGCGCGACTTGTGCAAAGGCGCCGATGCGCGATTTACCTAAGCGCGCGACAATCTTATCGCCCACTTTGAAGCGCCGCACCGCACTGCCGACCGCGCGCACCGTGCCCGATAAATCATTGCCGAGAATCAACGGAAAACCAAAACGCAGCAAGGACTTGAGCTTGCCATCGCGCAACTTGAAATCGACGGGATTGACGCTGGCGGCGGCAACATCGACCAACAAATCACCGGGGCCAGCGCTGGGCTCCGGAAGTTCGCCCATGTTCAACACAGACGGACCGCCGTAGCGGTCGATATAGGCGGCGAGCATGCAGGCCTCAAACTAATTTGCGACGAAACTCAGCATGAGCCGAAATCGAGCAGTTGGGTAGCAATAGAGCGCGCCCCGGCGACGTCACTACGTCCGCGAGCGCATCAGCGTCGATTTGCCAAACAGGCTTTCGATCAAATCCACGGCCAACAATGCAGTGCGGTTGTGATCGTCAAAGGCCGGGTTGAGCTCCACCACGTCTAGCGATGCCAACAGGCCGGTGTCGGCGATCATTTCCATCACCAACTGCGCTTCACGGAAATTCGGGCCGCCGGGCACCGTGGTGCCGACGCCGGGCGCAATTTCCGGGTCAAGGAAATCCACATCAAAACTGACGTGTAGATGGGTATGCGCATCCAGGCCGGCCAGGGCCTCGTGCATGACTTTGCGCATGCCATGTTCGTCTACATAGCGCATATCGAAAATCGACACTTCTTGCTCGTGCACCAACTGGCGTTCACCCGGATCAACCGAGCGGATGCCAATCTGGTGGATCTGATCGCGCTGCAAGGCCGGCGCGAAACCTGCGATGTTGACCAGCGCCGCCGGGCCGATGCCAAACAAGCAGGCGACCGGCATGCCGTGGGTATTGCCCGACGGCGTGATTTCGCTGGTATTAAAATCGGCGTGTGCATCCAGCCAGATTACGCGCAATTTTTTGCCCACCCGCCGGCAATGCGCCGACACCGCGGCGATCGAGCCGACTGCCAAACAATGATCGCCGCCGAGCAGAATCGGCAATCGACCGTCATCCAGCGCTGCGCCGACGGCATCAAAAACCTGTCTGTTCCAGGCGCTAACTTCAGGCAAATGGCGATAACCATCTTCTGGCGGCTGCATGGGATTGATCGGGCCCACCAGATTGCCACGATCTTCAACGATCAACCCGCGCGCCATCAGTGCCTCCCGCAAACCCGCCACGCGCAGTGCTTCAGGGCCCATCGAGGCGCCGCGATCGGCGGCTCCCACATCGGTGGGTGCGCCAATTAACGTGATGGAACGCGGCTTCATAAGTATTCAATCCGTATGCACGAGGTCGCGCAGCCTAAACGTAGGCGGAACCACTCGGCAAGCTGCGCTTTGTTATCCCGTCGCGCTCGTTCAGAATCCCCGGCGCTTTGCGTGCGCCGAAAACCTCGCGCAGCGCCAAGCCGTTGCTGCCTACGCTGACCGAAAGACCACTGGAGCGCGCGATCACGATGACCAGCAGCGACACGCGCATCGTCTCACCCGCCGCGTCGCGCGAGGAAGAGTCGGTGGACGCCAATATCCGGCCACGGCGCTTGTCCGAATATCTCGGGCAAGTGGCGGTGCGCGAGCAAATGGAGATCTACATCGAGGCGACGCGTCGGCGCGGTGAGGCGCTCGATCACGTGTTGATATTTGGGCCGCCGGGTTTGGGCAAGACCACGCTGGCGCACGTGATTGCCAATGAGTTGGGCGTCAATCTGCGCCAAACATCAGGTCCGGTATTGGAACGCGCCGGTGACCTCGCTGCGCTGCTGACCAATCTGCAGCCGCGCGATGTGCTGTTTGTCGACGAAATTCACCGCTTATCGCCGGTGGTCGAAGAAGTGTTGTATCCGGCGATGGAAGATTTTCAGATCGACATTATGATCGGCGAGGGACCCTCGGCACGCTCGATCAAACTTGATTTGCCACCCTTCACGCTGATCGGCGCCACCACACGAGCGGGTTTGTTGACGGCGCCGCTGCGCGATCGATTCGGCATCGTGCAGCGTTTGGAGTTTTATACGGTCGAAGAACTGACCCGTATCGTCACCCGCTCAGCGGGCATTTTGGCGATCCGCTGTGATGCCGACGGCGCGGTTGAAATCGCCCGACGCTCACGGGGCACGCCGCGTATTGCCAATCGTTTGCTGCGCCGTGCGCGCGACTACGCCGAAATCAAAGGCGATGGCGTGATCACGCTAAAGGCCGCGGCTGGCGCGATGGAAATGCTGAAAGTCGACGCGGAGGGTTTTGATGCGCTGGATCGGCGCTTGTTAGGCCTGATGATCGAACATTTTGACGGTGGCCCGGTGGGTGTCGACAGTATGGCCGCGGCGCTTAGCGAAGAACGTGGCACCATCGAAGATGTGGTGGAGCCGTATTTGATTCAACAAGGCTTCCTGATGCGCACCGCGCGTGGCCGCATGGTCACCCGCAAGGCCTATTTGCACCTGGGCCTCAAGCCGCCGCGGCGCCCTGATGCGTCGGTGGATTTGTTCGAAGATGCGTGAATGGTTGTTGGTTGTTGGTTGTTGGTACAGCGGTCCGCATTCCTCTTTTTGAAGCCTATTAGTCTTGATCGCCATGCCTACAATGCCCAATAGCAAGACCGCCTTCCACTGGCCCGCCCGCGTCTACTGGGAAGACACCGATGCCGGCGGGGTGGTGTATCACGCCAATTATGTGAAGTTCTTGGAGCGCGCGCGCACCGAGTGGCTGCGTGCGAAGGGTTATGAGCAATATGCCTTGCAGCAGAGCAAACAAGTGGTGTTTGCTGTCTACTCAATGCAGTTAGAGTTTCTGAAACCGGCGCGACTTGACGACACGTTGCGAATTAGCGTGTTGCTGACCGCCGCGCGGCGCGCCAGCTTTAGCGTGACGCAAAGCATCATGGAGTTACGCAATGGCGTTGAATTGTGTCGGGCCGACGTCGAAATCGCCTGTTTGGATGCGCTCAAGTTTCGACCGATTCCGATTCCGGCGGATTTGTTAGCGGCAATTCAATAATCCCTTGACCGAATTACCTGCGTTTTTGATGGAGATTGAGCGGTGACTAGTGGTGAACTGAATCTTTGGGAACTCATGCTGGGCGCTAGCTTGCCGGTGCAAGTGGTGATGGCCTTGTTACTCGCCGCGTCGGTCTGGTCGTGGTGGATCATTTTCCGCAAAAAAGCGGTGATCGCGCAGGCGACTAAAACCGCCAACGAATTCGAGGAACGCTTCTGGTCGGGTGCTGATTTGGCGCAGCTGTACCGTGAAGTAAGTAATCGCGGTCGGCCCTCGGAAGGATTGGAAGGCGTGTTCGAGGCGGGTTTTCGCGAGTTCGCGCGGATGCGCCAACGCCGCCAGAATGACTCGCGCACTTTGCTGGAAGGCAGCCAGCGCGCGATGCGCGTGGCGCTGTCACGCGAGGTCGATAAGCTCGAACAAAACCTCAACAACTTGGCGACGGTTGGTTCGATCAGCCCCTACGTGGGCTTGTTCGGCACCGTTTGGGGAATCATGGTGGCTTTTCACGGACTGGCCGCGGTCAAAGAGGCGACCATCGCCATGGTCGCGCCCGGTATTTCAGAAGCACTGATCGCCACCGCGATGGGCCTGTTCGCGGCCATTCCAGCGGTGATTTTCTACAACCGTTTCAGTAATGCCGTCGAACGGATTGAATTGCGTTATGACACTTTTCAGGAAGAATTCAGCAGCATCCTGCAAAGGCAAGCGCACAGCGAGGAGCATTGATTGACTCAACGCCTGCAAAACCCCAATTCACCCTTGGGCGCGTTATTGCAGTTTGATGCACGGGTAGTGTTGATTTTTTAAGTTCCCTTTTCTTTCGTAGTCGATAAGCCATGCGCCGCAAACGCCGCAAACCTGTATCTGATATCAATGTGGTGCCGTACATCGACGTGATGTTGGTGCTACTGATCATTTTTATGGTCACCGCACCGTTGATGAATTTGGGTGTAGAGCTGGATTTACCGCAAGCCAACGCCAATCCCTTGGAAACGCCGGAAGACCCGCTGATCGTCAGTGTGGATCGAGATGGCGCATTCTTTTTGACCATTGCTGGTGAGCGCGAGTCCATTGACCTGGAAGGGCTGACCAGCAAAGTGGGTGCGTTCGTACGCAATAACCCCAAAGTACCGGTGTTGGTGGGTGGTGATCGCTCGGTGGATTACGGCACGGTTTATCAGGCCATGGTTGCGCTGCAGGCCGCAGGCGCGCCGCGCGTGGGTCTGATGGCGGATCCGATAACGCCGGAGCCAGAAAAGTGAGATCGCAGTCCTGCGTTGCCCAGCTGCCAACGCCAGTTGCAGCCTGAGCCATGGAATCGACCCGCGACCAAACCCGCGCTTTTGCCTACGCCGTTGGCGTGCATGTGCTCGCTGCGTTGATGATGTTTGCTGGCTTGTTGGTCAGTCCGCCGAAAAAGCCGGTGATCTCCGGTGGCGCGCTGGAAGCGGTGCTCGTCGATATGAATATCGGCCGACCCTTGCCCAAACCGGCGGCCAAACCCACGCCGAAACCCGTGCAACCGGCGGTTCCGAAACCCGCGCCTGAACCTGAGCCGGTCAAAGAACCGATCGCCAAACCAGAGCCTGCGCCGCCGCCACCGCCACCACAGGCCAAGCCGGATGACGTGACCGATCAACGCCCGCAAGCGCCAGCCGCGGCGCTTCCAGACGCGCTCAATTTGGAACGCCAGCGTGAAGAGCTGCGGCTGCAGCAAGAAGATTTGCGCCGCCAGCAAGAGATTGAACAGCAGCGCGCGCAGCAGCTCGAAGACATCCGCCGACAGCGCGCTGAAGCTGCGCGGCAAACGCAGGCCGAAGAGCAGCGCCTCGCGCGTGCCCAAGAAGCGCAGCGCGCCGATCAAATCCTCACCCAAGCGTCTGAACCTAAGCAGCCGGAGGGTAGTCAGCGCCCAGGTCAGGACGTTGCTAACGATTTGCTCAGCCAATACGCCGGCTTGATCCAAGAAGTGGTTACGCAGAATTGGCGACGGCCTGCCAATACGCCGGCTGGCATTCGTTGTTCGCTGCGCGTGCGGCAAATTCCAGGTGGCGAAGTGATTGGGGTGACGATTGGATCACCTTGCAATGCCGATCCGCTGATTCAACGGTCCATTATTGAGGCCGTGGAACGTGCCAGTCCGCTGCCGTACATGGGTTTTGAGTCAGTCTTCCAATCCTCGTTGAATTTCAACTTCCGCTATGACGGGTGAACCGATGCAAAGATTAATTAGCGCCCTTTTATTGTTGATCCTGGTCAGTGGCGCGCGAATCGCCAATGCGCAAGGCTTGGAAATCGATATCGTCGACGGACGCGAAGCGGCCATTCCAGTGGCCATTGTGCCATTCGCGTGGGAAGCGGCTTCCATGCCTGATCCTTCCGCCATTGATCAAATTGTGCGCGCTGACTTGAATCGCTCCGGTCAGTTCCGGGTGCTGCGCAAGGAAGATGTGGTCGAACTGCCAGCGCGCGCCGCCGATGTGCGTTTTCCGACCTGGAAAATGCTCAAACAAGATTATCTGGTGATCGGCCGCGTGCTCAGTGCCGGTGAGGCGGGCTTCCGCGTCGAATTTGAATTGCATGATGTGCTGAAGCAGCAATCGCTGTTGGCATTGGCGCTGCCGGTGCGCCCCGGTGAGTTTCGCGCCGTGTCGCACCAAATCGCCGATTTGGTCTACGAGAAAATCCTCGGCGTGCGCGGTGCATTTTTCACCCGCGTGGCATACATCACCGCCAAACGACAGGGCGAAGGGAAATACGAATACGCCATTTGGATCGCCGATTCCGACGGCTTTAACCCGCAGCGTATCGTGTGGAATTCTGAGCCGTTTTTGTCGCCATCCTGGTCACCCGACGGGCGCTACCTGGCTTATGTCAGTTTTGAACGGCAAGGCGGGCACACGATCTACGTGCATGAACTGGCCACCGGTTCACGGCGCTTAGTGAGTTCGTTCAAAGGCATTAATGGCGCGCCCACCTTCTCACCGGACGGCACACGGCTGGCAGTCACTTTATCCAAAGGCGGCAATCCGGAGATCTACCTACTCAACCTGGCGAACAACGGCTTGACGCAACTGACACGGCATTTTGCGATCGATACCGAAGCTGCGTGGATGCCGGGTGGCAACAGTCTGCTGTTCACTTCCGATCGCTCCGGCAAACCGCAGATTTATGGCGTTTCCGTCGATGGCGGCACGCCTGAACGCATCAGTGCCGCAGGTGAGTATAATGCCAAAGTCACGGCCTCCTACGACGGTCGCTTGTTGGCAATGGTGCAAGGCAATAAGAACGTGTATCGTATTGCGGTTGTTGATCGCGAGCGCGGGGGCGCGGGGGCGGTTCGCTTGATTTCTCCAGGTCCATTGGACGAATCCCCAAGCTTTGCCCCCAATGCAAGCATGATTTTGTACGCCGCCCGCGAGGGCAATCGCGGTGTACTGTATGCCGCATCGGTCGATGGATCGGTGCGACAGCGGCTAGCTCTGCCGGACGGCGACGTCCGTGAACCCGCCTGGGGCCCCTTCAGGCAACGTTGAACCCGAAAAACTTAGAATTCACGTCTTGTTCGCTGTCATACGTAGTTAAGGAAAAAAACCAATGAATACCCCGATTCGCGTCCTGGTTCTCGCTCTCGCTGTTGCTGGCTTGGGCGCTTGTACAAAGAAAGAAGTTGTTAAGCCGATGCAGTCTGACCCAGTGCGTACCACCGAGCAGACCCCAACGCAGCCGATGCAAGACGAGAGCTGGACCAACCCGGCGCTGCTCGACAGCAAGCCGTGCCTGGTTTCGCGCATCGCCTACTTCGACTACGATCAAGCTACGATCAAGTCGGAAGCGCTGGAAATGCTGAAGTGCCACGGCAAGTGGCTGGCAGCCAATCCGGGCGCCAGGATTTCTCTGGAAGGTCACGCTGACGAGCGCGGTTCGCGCGAGTACAACGTTGCCCTCGGCGAGCGTCGCGGCAATTCAGTACGCGATTTACTGCTCGCCAACGGTGGCCGTGGTGAGCAGGTTGGTGTGGTCAGCTACGGTGAAGAGCGTCCGATTTGCACCGACAGCAGTGACAACTGCTGGTCGAAGAATCGTCGCGCTGAGATCGTTTACACCGCCAAGCAATAACAGGCAGTGCTGTGATCATGATCGACGTTCAGAACTTACGACTTCGATCCCTGACGGCGGCCCTGGTGGCCGCCGTTTGCGTTTCCGGGTCGGCCTTTGGGCAAAGTCGCCTCAGCTTGGCTGAGCGCGTTGAGCAATTAGAACGACAAGTACAGGGCAGCGGTAATTCTGGCAACGTGTCGGAATTACTCGTGCGGCAACAGGAACTGCAGGCAGAAGTGCAGAGCTTGCGTGGTTTGGTCGAAAATCAGGCGTTCGAAATTGAAAACCTGAAAAAGCGCCAACGCGATCAATATGTCGATCTAGAT
Source organism: uncultured Xanthomonas sp. (assembly GCA_964561825.1). Taxonomy (GTDB): domain Bacteria; phylum Pseudomonadota; class Gammaproteobacteria; order Xanthomonadales; family SZUA-5; genus JADKFD01. The sequence goes on along the minus strand of CAZLSB010000003.1, from coordinate 24,329 downwards.
TCGCGTTTGCAGCGCCTGGAGGGCGGCGGAATGACCGTGCCTTCGCGGCCAGCGGCCAGTGAGCCGGCCGCTAGCAATGCGCCCGAGCAACTGAGTTTTGACGAGCCGGTCACCACTCTGGCGCAGCCGGCAGCAGCGATTCCCGCGGGCGCAGAAACCGTCGGAGGCGCCGTTTCCACGCCAAACGCCGACGAAAAGTTGGCCTATGAGACTGCTTTCGAAGCGCTCAAACAGGGCCGCTACGCAGAATCCTCGCAGTTATTCTCCAGCTTTCTGCAACAGTTTCCGGATGGTGAATTCGCCGCCAACGCCACCTATTGGCTGGGCGAATCCTATTACGTGACGCAGAATTACCAGATTGCACTGGAAACTTTCCAAAACTTGCTGTCTCGTTTCCCTGATAGCCGCAAAGCACCCGATGGCCTTTTGAAAATTGGCTATTGCCAATACGAATTGGGCGATACCGGTCGCGCGGCCAGCACGCTGAACGAGGTGGTGTCACGTTATCCGGATACCCCGGTCGCGCGTCTCGCTCAGGGCCGTTTGCGCGCCTTGCGCCTGGATGGGCGTTAGACCCGGAGTGTGTCCCGGATGCGCTGTGCGCCATCCGGGCTGCCGCTTGCGTCGGAGTGGAAAAATCGTTCGGCATGAGTAGCTTGCGGATCACCGAAATTTTTCACTCGATTCAGGGTGAAGCAGACGCGGTCGGCTGGCCGACGGTGTTTGTACGTCTTACCGGCTGTCCCTTGCGCTGCGTCTGGTGCGACACCACCTATTCCTTCCAAGGTGGTGACAAGCGCAGTCTAGACGAGGTGTTGGCCACGGTTGCCAGTTACGCTACCCGACACGTCTGTGTCACGGGCGGTGAACCGCTGGCGCAGCGCGCCTGTTTGCCATTATTGACGGCCTTGTGTGACGCCGGCCATGAGGTATCCCTGGAAACCTCAGGCGCGATGGACGTTTCACTAGTCGACCCGCGGGTGCGCAAGGTGCTTGACCTGAAATGCCCGGGCTCCGGCGAAGTGGCGCGCAATCGTTACGAGAATCTTGAACTGCTGACCCGCTTGGATCAGATCAAGTTTGTCATTGCCGATCGCGCCGATTACGACTGGGCAAGCGAACAATGTCGTACTCGCCAACTGCAAAGCATCTGTCAGGTGTTGTTTTCGCCGGTAGCCGACCGTTTGGCGCCCACCGACTTAGTGGACTGGATACTGACCGATCGATTGCCGGTGCGCTTTCAGTTGCAGTTGCACAAGCTGCTGTGGGGCAATGTTGCTGGTAAGTAGATCCCCGCTGAAAGCATTCCAGCAGTCGGACTCAACTCCATCCCAAGGACATTCCATCTAGCTTTTCCGCATCCAAAAATGGATAGCTACGCCAGCGACCCGGCCTGCAAGCACATCTTGCAGGCCGGGGCCGCCGCAAACGTCTTCTGTGATCAAAAAGAATGAGCGCAGCGCCGAATCGCCACCGGCGCCACCTGGCTCAGCACTGGACATGGTGGCAAGGTCACGTGCGGGGATGGTTACGTAGACGCCACCTGAATCCACCAGCCGTTCCGCGGCAAAGACGCGTGCACCGCGTGGCAAGTACACCGTCGACCACGCGCCCACCCCCGAGGTGGCGCCGCCGGTAATTTCGGGCGTGGTTTCAAAGATAAATGATACTTCGTCGCCGCCTTGGTAGCCGTCGACAACCACCGGCAAGCTGGCGGGGTCAATGAACGCGCGATTGATTGCCGTAGGGACATAGTCGGCCTGCGCAATAACCGGACTGAGCGCCAACGAAAGGGCAACGAGTCGTCGACCGGTATGGCGTTTAGGGCTGTTCATTGAAATACTCCTGTCAAATAGGTGCTGCGCATCGCATCAAACCCAGGCAAACAGTATTGCCAATCCGCCCGAATAAGCTTCGTTCCGTGTGGTAGACGAAACAATGAAAGCGCCGGCGTTGTTGCGAATTGATGACAAACAGGTCGGTCCACTAGTTGAATTGCGCTAATTGACAGCCGATTTCTCACAAGTACGACAGGCTGTTAGTCTTAACGGCCGTGAGCTAGCCGCTGGCCGGGCAAGCTTTGCAGCCCGAAGGCTTCGACACTGCGCGGCAGGGCGACGCCTCCCATGCGCCAAGTGCAATCGTTCTAGATCACCTGAGGTTATCGAAATGATGTTGGGTGCTCTGTCATTGTTGATTCGGCGTAAGCGCGTCCCCATCCGCAATGGTGAACTGGCGGTGCTGGGGAAAGAACTGGCGCGCGCCCGCAATCACGTGTTGTCGCGTGGCATGCAGCACGCGCGCGCGCAAATTTGGGTGGTCGCGCGCTCGTTCTTGGTTCTTGGCTTAGGCCTTTGGCTAGGTTGGACGCCGGCCGGGATTTTGCTGTTTTTGCTCTTTAATGCGGTTTTGTCGGTGCTCATTGATGGCATGCGTTACGGATTGGCGTCGCGCTGGGTGCATTACAGTCATGCACGCGAGCACCGCGTTGAGGAAGTTCTGGCTATTTGTCGGACCGTTGAAAGGGGTGAAACGGTACGTCTGGCGGGGCGCCTGAAGCCGAAGTTGCAACCCACTTTAGTGCTATCTGGCATTTTGGCCTTGCTGGTTTTGCCCATCGTTGCGATTTCGATGACCAAGTTGGGCGTGTTGGAATGGAAGGCCGTATTGTCCAATTTGTTCCTGCCAGTGTTGATGATTGGCGTGTTTGTGACGCGCAGTTTGCGTGCACTGCTGTGGGTTACAACCGCAAAAACGGGCACCGTCGGAACCCGTGACGTCTTCCTGGAATCAGACGATTCGATTGATGTGATCGCCGGCGTGCTGGCGCTGTCATGGCTCTTTTTGTTATTTGGCCAAGTGGCAGCATTGGTCATTGTGGTGTTGGTCTGTTGCGCCCGATTGGCGTACCGCATCCATCGCTGGTGGTGGTTACGCACATCGCTGGATTGGTTGTCTAAACGTCAGCTACGCCTGCACCCGCGGCGACGGCGCGAACGCGGCCAAACCACCTTGCTGGAAGTCGAAGACGTTGATTTCAGCGAAGCTGATTTGAACGCGCCCACCGAATAGTTCGCCCTTGATTTGACTCAACACGCCTTTGGTTTGAGTCGCTTACTGTTTGCTTCAGTTTGCGGCGTTCCATTGAGGCGATTGTGCAAGCGTTCCGGGCGGATGTGGCGATCATTGGAGCGGGGGGCGCTGGGCTACGCGCGGCTATTGCCATTGCGCAACAAGATCCCTCACTGACCGTCGCGCTGATCTCCAAGGTCTACCCGATGCGCAGCCACACGGTGGCCGCTGAGGGCGGCGCTGCGGGCGTGGTGCAGGCGCACGACAGTTTGCAACATCACTTTCATGACACCGTGGCGGGCGGCGATTGGCTGTGCGAGCAAGATGTCGTTGACTATTTTGTCGCCCATTGCACCGAAGAAATGGTGCAGTTGGAACATTGGGGTTGTCCCTGGAGCCGCAAGCCGGACGGACATATCAATGTGCGCGCCTTTGGTGGCATGAAGATCGAACGCACGTGGTTTGCCGCCGATAGATCCGGCTTTCATATGCTGCACACGCTGTTTCAGACCTCGTTGCAGTTTCCGTCCATCAAACGCTTCGACGAGTACTTTTGCGTCGATCTATTAGTGGAAGAGGGCTGCGCTAAGGGCGCTGTGGCTATCCACATTGCGTCTGGCGAATTCGTCATGATTGAGGCCAGGTCGGTGATCATCGCTACGGGTGGCGCCGGTCGTGTTTTTCGCGAAAACACCAATGGCGGCATCGTCACCGGCGATGGCATGGCGCTGGCGTACCGACATGGCGTGCCGCTGCGCGATATGGAGTTTGTGCAATATCACCCGACCTGCATGCCGGGGACCGGTTTGTTGTTTACCGAGGCTTGTCGTGGTGAGGGCGGCTTTTTGGTCAACAAGGATGGCTATCGTTATCTGCAGGACTACGGTTTGGGGCCGGCCGAACCCACGCCGCGCAATAAAGCGATGGAACTGGGCCCGCGGGATCGGCTCAGTCAGGCTTTCTGGTACGAGCAGCAAAAAGGCCGCACGATTGAAGGACCGCAGGGTTCGGCGGTGCATCTGGATCTGCGGCATCTTGGCGCCCAGAAATTGCGCGAACGCCTGCCGCAAATCTGCGAGTTGGCGAAGCAATTCATGGGCATCGATCCTGCGCTCACGCCAATCCCGGTGCGTCCGGCGGCGCACTACACGATGGGCGGCATCTTGGTCGATGGACAATGCGCAAGCCCGATGCCGGGTTTGTATGCTGCCGGCGAGTGCTCCAGTGTCGGCATTCATGGCGCAAATCGATTGGGATCAAACTCGCTGTCGGAAATCTGCGTGTTTGGCAAAGTCGCGGGCGATCACGCCGCTGCGTACGCGCGCAAGCTCGCTCCCGGCAATGGCACGCGCTTAATGCAACAAGCACAGGCCGCGCAAACGCGCGCGCTCAGTTTGGTGGGTGACAATCGTGGCACTGAGCGTATTTCCGTCTTGCGCCGCGAAATGGCGCAGACCATGGAACGCGGAGTGGGCATTTATCGCACGGGCGATGAAATGCAGGCCACCTGCGATGAACTTGCCCGTTTGCGCGAGCGTTACCAACGGGTGCGCGTGGATGACGGCTCCAGCGTGTTCAATACCGAATGGCTGTTGGCCATTGAACTTGGCTATCAGTTGCAGGTGGCGCAGGCGATGGCCGTGTCGGCGCTGCATCGCAAGGAATCACGCGGTGCGCACCAGCGTCTGGATGCTTATCAAAAGCGCGACGACGCCAACTACCTGCAACACTCACTGGCCACTTTCGCGGGCGATGCGCCACCGGTGATCAGCTACGCAGCGGTCAAAATCACCCATTCACCACCCGGCGTGCGTGCCTATGGCGCCGCCGGTGAAGCCGCGGACGCCAAAAATAAGTCAGCGCAAGGCCCGCCATGAGCCAAGTAAAAGTCAAACCGCGCACCATTCGCATCGAAGTGCTGCGTTATCGGCCTGAGCAAGAGCAAGCGCCGGTGGTGCAGGCTTTTGAGGTGCCGTTCACTGATGACATGTCGGTTTTACAAGGTTTGCAGTACATCAAGGATGAACTGGACGGCACCTTGTCGTATCGCTGGTCATGTCGGATGGCGATTTGCGGCAGCTGCGGCATGATGATCAACGGTGTGCCGAAGTTGGCCTGCAGCATCTTTTTGCGCGATCTCTATCCGGGCACCTTGCGAATTGAAGCGCTCGCGCATTTTCCAATCGAGCGCGATTTGGTCGTGGTCATGGATGATTTCATGAGCAAACTCAGTTTGATCAAACCGTACATCATCCCCAAGGAAGTGCGCGCACTGAGCCAAGGCGAATACCTGCAAACACCGCAACAGCTGGCTCGCTACGAGCAACTCAGCTCGTGCATCAACTGCTTGCTGTGTTACGCCGCCTGTCCGCAATTTGGCCTGAACTCCGATTTTATTGGGCCTGCGGCGATGGCGCTGGTGCAACGCTACAAACTGGATAGCCGCGACGCCGGTAGCGCGCAGCGCATGCCCTTGGTCTATGCAGAAGAGGGCGTGTTTAACTGCACCGCAGTGGGCTATTGCTCGGAAGTGTGTCCGAAAGATGTCGATCCGGCGAATGCCGTCAATATCAATAAGACCGAGAGCGCCAAGGATTATTTCCTGCGCTTTTTGCAGCCATAAGGCGCTCAAGCATGAGTCTGCGGCGCCCATATCGACGGACGATGGCGGGTTGGTGGCGCAAGAACCCGTATTTCGTCGAATACATGATTCATGAAGGCACGGCGCTGTGTGTGGCTGCTTACGCGCTGATTTTATTGGCTGGTCTGCTGGCATTGGCGCGCGGCGAGGCGGCTTGGGATCAATGGCTGACACTGCTCCGCAGCACGCCCAGTTTACTGCTGCACGGTCTTTTGCTGCTCGGATTTCTGTATCACAGCTGGACTTGGTTCCACATCATGCCGCGCACGCTGCCGCCGATTAGGCTTGGCGGCGAACGATTGAGTGCAGCAACGATTAGCAACGCGGGATTGATTGCCGCGCTATTGGCCAGCGTATTGGTGTGGGGATTGGCGATGAGGTTGGCCTCGTGAAACGCTCCAATGCACCGATTTTTTGGCTGTTGTTTGGCGCCGGTGGCATGTTGTCGGCGCTGATTGGAGCGGCACTGGTGTGGATCACCGGTTTCGCCGCACCGCTGGGCATCGGCCTGCCTAGTGAGGCTGCCAGTTACGCGAATGTGCTGGCGTTACTGCAAGCTTGGCCGATCAAACTGGCCGTGTTTCTGGTGATTTCTCTATTTTTATGGCACAGCGCGCACCGCATTTTTCACACGCTGCACGATCTAGGTATCCACGCCGGCATGTTGGCCAGGCTGTTGTGTTACGGCGCGGCCCTAGTGGGAACAGCGGTTTGCATGGTGGTTTTGCTGCTAGGTTGAATTCAATCGATTCCTGCCAACAACCACGCTGGCGATAAGTGCACCTCTTCGCAGTTGTTGCCCGCGCCTACCCGATCGATGATGAGGAAATCACCACCTTGATCGAGCGCGATCAAAGGGTGATGCCAAGTGCCACGATGGTATTGCACGCCCTCACCCTGATCGGCCAGAAAAGCGCGCGGCGGGGAGTCCGGTGTGCTTGCCACCACGATCAAATAGCGCGTGCCGTGCAGCGGAATGAAAGCCTGGCTGCCCAGTGGATGGCGCTCGAGCAGGGTGATCATGAAGGGCAAGGTGCAGGCTTGTGCGCGGGCCAAACTGATGGCGACTTGGCCGTCGACCACATCTGCGGTTGCCAACGCGTGGTAACGCTGCGTGGTGCCTTGATTGATCGGAAAAACCTGGCGTGCTGCGTGTGGCGCAATGACCGAGCCGAATTCGGCAAATGCGTCCGCATGGAGTGTTTCAACGAGAATGAGCTTTGTCATAGGCCTCAAAAAGCGGTCACCGAGCAGTCAGGCCACGCGCCCAAGCAGGCGCAGGCGCGAAACGCCGCCGTCTGGGTAGATATTGAAGCGCACGTGGCTGACTGGTCCGTGCGAGAGAATTTCAGCGCGATAGTAGTGTTGCAGATCCATCGCAAGCTTCTGCTCGGGCAACAACACCGGCCAGAACATCGATTGGGTGATCAGCGATTCGGCGGTGCCGCCGGTCACCAGCGCCGCCTGCATGGAACAACGATCCGGATAATTGCCTTTGAAGTGGCAGGTATCAACTTCGATTGCTTCGATCAGGCCGGGCCGCGCGAGTGCCAGCACGCACCAATCATTGCCGGGTTCGCGGCGTCGACGGGTTTCCCAACCATCGCCCATATTGACGCCGCGACCGGGCAGCAAAAGACTGGAGGCCAAGCCAAAATGCTGATTGTTGGCGGCCACCACCGTGGCGCCATTGAGCGCGGCGAGCAGATCGATCAAACCATCGTCGGCAATTGCACCTAGATCGGGTTTTCCATAGGCGCGTAGTCGCGCCAGCCCACCATCGGGAAACAAGTTAATGCGCAAATGCGTGACTCGTCGCGCGACTGCGATTGCGTGGTAGTGATGCTGATTGCCACCCAGATTGACATCCGGTAGCAACGGGAACCAGTCGCTTTCGGCAATGACATCGCCGTTTTGCGCGCAGCCGTCAATCGACGCCGCCGGTGGGAAATTGCCGGTGAAGTGACTGGTATCAAGATCCACGCCGACGATTGTGCCGGGCCGCGCTAGCCTGACGATGCACCAATCGTGACCGGGGCCGCGTTTGCGGCGGCTTTCCCAGCCGTCCATCCACTTGCCGTTTTGATCGTATTTGCCCGCAATGAACACCGCCGGCTCCGGATTGAGCATGCGCGAGCGCTCGGCGAAAAAATCATCGCTGGCGGCCAACGCAACGGCACCTAAGCGCGCGTCGGCGAGGTTTACATAGCGGCGGGCGAACTCCGGCGCATCAGGATTCTGGGTAGGCAGAGCCATGGCAGGCAACATCAAATTGTCGGACGCAGAGTATCGCCAAGCAATGGACATAAAAAAAGCGCGGACCTTGCGGTCCGCGCCTCACCTACAGGGGTGTGAAGGACTACCTACTGGCAGCGCTGCACCTTGATGTTGTCCACTAACCAGCCGTTGGGTGCCAGGGCGGCGGTGTTGCTATCGGTGGTCGCGCGGAAGCGCAGTCGAATGCTCTGACCCGCGAAACCGCCTAAATCAACGATGCTGCGCGCTGGAATGACCTGCGCCGTGTCCTCGAATCCAGTCAGGAAAGAGAACGGACTCACTGTCAACTGACACCAACCCTGCCGACCCGCCAATGGTGCGCCGTCGGTGATCGTCGTCTTGTAAGGATCAGTCAACATGCGCGTGTCGCTCAATGGATTCCAGGTGCTGCCATTGTCGGTGCTGGCTTCCAGAGAACCTGCGTCCCAACAGCCCGTAGCGCCGTCCACCTCAAAGCTGTGGTAGGTGTCGTAGGTGAGGGTCACCTCAGCTGCGGTTGGCGGAATGACGATCGCCGGTGAAATCAAACCGCGATCACTGGTCACCGTATTGTTTGCTACGCGCCACACCATCGTGCTCATCCGGGTACCGGCCGGCGCTGTGACGCGTGTCCACGTCGTACCGCCGGTGCCGCTGGTCGTCCAGCCATTGACGCCCGGATCGACGGTATCTTCAAAGATCGTCACCGGTTGACCTGCCACGCAAACGCCCGCCAAGCCAGTGGTGAAGGATCTGACTGTGGCGAATACACCGTCACCGCAGTAGTTCTTCGAGCGCACGCGCCAGTAGAAGGTGCGCAGCGCGTCAAAACTTAAACCCGGCGTCCAACTGGTGGTGGTCAAGGTGGTGCTCGCGATGATGTTGGTGAACGCCACATCCGTGGCGATCTGCACGTCATAGCTCAGCGCACCGGGCGCGGCCGCCCAAACCAAGGTGGGACGTTGGCTGACATTGAGCGCGGCATTGGCAGGAGCCGACAAGGCCGGCGCGGCTGCCGCAGCAGACGATATTCCTAAGCTCACCGGCACGCTGCGCACCAGCGCGCCGCTAGTACCGACCAAACTGAATGCGTACTCGCCGGAAGTCAAGGCCGCACCACCGGTCAGCGTGAAGACCGTGGCGCCCGGGGCGATCACATTGGCCGGCGCAAAGCTGGGGGTCGTGCCACCCGGAGCGCCGGTCGCGCTGAACATCACATTGCCGTTGAATCCAAATAATGCACCCGCGCGTAGGTCCCAAGTGGGATCGGTGACGGTGGTCGCCGCACACTGTTCGATGCGTTTGGGCGTATCGGCAACCACCGCAAAGTTAGCATCACCACAGCCATCCAGTACGAACGAACAAATACGCGTGCGGTAGCTGCTGGAAGAGGTTGTCGCGTAGTACTCGTTGGTGTGCCAGAAGGTGCAGTCATCGACTGGATCAACGCTCATCGACGAATAGTCGCCCCACCGACCATTGGTAGTGGTCTGCGAACCGGTGGTCAGCGGCGTGCAAGCGGTTTCATCGCGCAATTCGCTGGGTGGGTCGCCCAACTTGCGCGAGCTCAGCATGATCGCGGGGTTGCTGGTGCTGCTCGATCGGGTGTAGCCCAGGCCGATATTGCCGTTTTTGTCGATCGCAATACTGCCCATCCAGCGCGAGCGCGCATCGGGCGCGAAAATGCCTTCATCGACAATCGATTTAATCATTGGCGCCGGGCTACCCACACCCTGCTTCAGGTCAAAATGCACCCATTTGATAGCGCCCTGGTCGGCAGGGCCGAGCACCGAATGGTTGATCACCAGGGAGGTCGTGAACGGCGCGCCGGCATCAAAAGTTCGCGCCGCAGCCCGGTACATGATGTTGGGACCGAAAGAGTCCAGCAATGCGGTGGTGCCAAGCTGCGGGGTTTGGGTGGAGTTCGGACGAATTGGAATAGACGACAACACCCGCTGTGGATTCGCCGAAATCGTGCTGCTGGCCGGCGTAATCCAGTTCAGGCACAAATCCCAAAACAAATAGCTGGAATCTGCCGAGTCAAAGTGCACAAATAGCGGACAGGCACCGGACCGCGCCTTTAGCGTGCCATCCAAGTGAATCGGTTGCGCGCCATACGCATCAAAACCGGAGAAACGCACCACGCCGGCCGGCAAACCGGCGAGCATTTTGTCGCGCTCCATGGCCACGTAGCTGGCACCTTGGAAGCTCAGCGGGTTTCCACTGAAATCGTGGGTGACCATCAGATATGCATTTTGCGTGCCGCCGACTTCGGTCCACACACCCATATGCGGATAGTCGCCAAAAATCGGCGATACAAACTCGTAGCGGTGATAGGGGCCGAGTGGATCGGCCGTGGTTGAAATTGCCACGCATTGTTTGAACGGCGCGCTGGTGATGAACTGGCTCATCACCCAACGTTGCGCGGTGTCATCCCAAATGGCCAGTGGATCACCGTCGTTGCTGGTTTGGCAAGCGCCACCAAAGCCGTTCCAGAACGAATTGCCGGCCACCGTGACCCCACTTTGGATACCGGTGACTTTGTCGAAGATGCCCCAGCTGCTGTTGATCCATTGGATGTAGTGCGCCGGGCTGACATCGCCGTTGGTGTCGGGCGGCATGCCTAAGCCACCGTTACCGATCCGCAATCCATCAAACGAGGTGATGGCGGGCGGCGTCGGCAACATCGAGGGTTCAGACTGGTACTTTGGCAGCAGTGCCCCCCGACCTTGGTTTTGCTGCAAGCCGGGCTGCTGGATCGGCGACTTCAGGAAGATATTCTCGACAATCCGCAAATTGTCGGCCGATGGACTTAACACCGGCCCCATGTCGGCGATGATGTCGCGCAACGGGCGCGAGGTGTCGTTACGCGCTGAGTGGCTGATTTCCATACGGATTTCAGCCGCCTGAGCGCCGGAAAAAGCAACCAATAATATGGCTGCAACCTTGGTTTTACCGCGCATTTGCCGTCCCCTTATCAGGATTCTGGTACTGTTTTCGTCAGATGTTTGGCCGCCAAATCTAGGCGGCGCAGGTGATCAAGCAGAAATTCTCGTGTAACCGTCGGTAGCTGCGTCTGCTTCAGCGTAGTTAATACGGCGCTCCGTTCGTGTTCCGGAAAGTGGCTGCGTAGTGCCAATAGCGCGTCCTCAGCCAATGCGGTGTTATCACAACTTACCAGCCGTTCCAGCGCTGCGCGCCTTACCGTAAAGGATGGTTCGCGGGTCAGCTGTAGCGCAGCGCTTAGCAATTCACCGTCGCGCGAATGGGGATCTTGGTAGCCGACCAGTGGCGCTTCGAGCAGTACCTGGTCCACCACCTCAGTTAACAGCGCACGCGAATAAGTGCCTGGATTTGCCGCCGCTACGCGCAATAAAGTGGCGCGCGCGGTGGGATGACCATCAGCATTTTTGAGTAAGGCGGTAACCGCTTTGACCAGTGACTTATCTTTGCGTTTGCCCAAATCAGGCAGCAAATTCAACTCGGCCGCGTAAAAGTTTTGCAGCTGAATGTCTGTGCTGCCCAAGCCAGCGGCAATCTGTTCAATGAACGCGTCTGTTTGCAGGCTGGGTTTATCGAGCGTGTGGATTAACTGCTCGCGCAAACCGGCCGCTTCAATAAAGAGAGCGGGTTCCAACCCGGACGAATCGATCAATTGTGGACCGTTGGTGTCAACAATCGTTTCTTTGCGAAAGCGCGGATTGCGCACATAGGCCGTGTAGGCAAACAGATACTGCGTGTTCGGACTCAGCCACCCCAGCAGCCAATCTGGACCACGGACGACAATTTCATCAGGCGCGCTGTCTGGGCCGCGCAAATCGTCGACTTTCTTAAAGCGATAGCGACCATCGGCCAACCGGTCAACGTAAGTCCCCACCACCACTTGCGTTCGCGGGCTCTGCAGCACCTTTGAAGGTGGGGGTAGCGGCGGCGCCCACAGTGGACCGCAGACGATGCTACTTGCCACGAAACTGGCAATGACCAAGGCTCTGCTCAGGCGGAACTGGGGGACCAAAGGCTTAAGCCTCCTAATGGCTTAACACGCGTCAGGTGACGCGACGATATCGAACGCTGGCGCGCGGAAGGCTGCTCTCGCTGTGGAATAACAGCTGGTTTTAGTCGAACAAATCGCGGCGCAGCCAACGCTATTGTCGCAGCCCAATGCGGGTAAGTCTAGGCGCAACCCAACCAAGGGCGGATACCCACATGCTACTTTAGTCTGGTGTTGGCACGACACGGGATGTGCGGCTGCTCGCAGGTCCTGCCATTGTATGGCGCCAGGCGAGGTGCATGAACGCTTGATTTTGCGCTGGCGCGAGGTGATCACAGCACTTATCGCCCGCGCGCTCCTGCGTCACACGGCAACAACTAACCCTCAAACCGCCCTCCCGCTGCGCGCAGAAATCTACGACAATGCGACGATGGAATTCGAAGCCGTGCGTATCGAAGAAATCACGATGTTGCTGGGCGATGCGCGCAAGGGCAGCGCGCACGCGCAGGAGCGGCTGTACGCGCATGTCTATCGTGAGCTGCATCGTTTGGCGGAACGCCAGTTGCGTGGTGATCGCGAACACGGGGGTGCCACGTCCTTGGTCCACGAGGCGTATTTCAAGCTGTCGCGGGCGCCGACTGAGTTCAATGATCGGCAGCATTTTTTTGCCACGGCGGCACGCGCGATGCGGCAAATCTTGATTGATCGCGCGCGTGAGCGGCAGGCCGAACGGCGCGGCGGTGGCTTGCGTGCGCAAACCCTAGATGGTGTCGCGCTGGAGGTGTCGGCGGGCGGTCATGACGACGAATTATTAGCGCTGAATCAGGCGCTTGATCAGCTGGCCGAGTTGGATTCACGCTTGGCGCAAGTCGTGGAAATGCGCTTTTTTGGTGGCTTAGAGTTATCGGAGATCGCGCCGTTATTGGATGTATCCGAGCGCACTTTGAAGCGCGATTGGCGCCGCGCGCGGGCATTTTTGTACCAAATCCTGAGCAGCGGTGATGCCGCAAGCGCGCTACCCGAGGACTGATCGGCGCGCGCCGGTCTGCTCTAGTGCGCCGCAAGTAGCCGTTCGCGGCACTCTACACACATGAGCGCCGATCCGCGCACACGGCGTTGGCATGAGCTGTCCAAGCATTTTGATTTGCTGCTTGATCTGTCGGCCGCCGCGCAGGAATTGGCGCTCGCCGAGTTGGCGCAAACCGATAGCAGTTTGGCGGCCGAAGTGCGCTCGATGTTAATTGCCGATGCGCGCACTCAAGGTGTGCTGGAACAGCGCGAGGATGTGCTGGCACCGGTGGCAGCCGAGGCCACTCCCGAGTTTGGCCCAAGTTGGCGGGTGCAGCATTTGTTGGGCCGCGGTGGTATGGGCGAGGTCTGGCTGGCGCAACGCCATCAGGGCGATGTGGTGCAAACCGCAGCGGTCAAACTGCTGAAACGCGGGATGGATTCGCACGCGCTGCTGCAACGTTTTTTGCAAGAACGGCGCATCCTGGCCAAGCTTAATCATCCGGCGATCGCCACCTTGCTGGACGCCGGCGTCACCGCCGATGGCCGCCCATTCTTGGCGATGGATTACATCTGCGGCGAACCGCTGACCGGCTACGCCCGTAAACAAAAGTTGGGGTTGCCAGCGCGCTTGCGGTTGGTCGCGGAGATCGCCCGAGTGGTCGACTATGCGCATCGTCAGTTGATCGTGCATCGCGATTTGAAACCCAGCAATGTGCTGGTTGATAGCGACGGGCGTCCGCATTTGCTCGATTTCGGCATTGCCAAAGTGCTGGGTGACGACACCGACGAACTGGTGCAGACCGCCACCGGCGTGCGGGTGCTGTCGCCCGCTTATGCAGCGCCAGAACAAGTGCGCGGCGAAGAAGTCGGTGTGGCCGCCGACGTCTATGGACTGGGCGTGCTGCTCTATGAACTCAGCGTAGGCCGTTTGCCACATCGGCGCAGCGGGCGCATGGACTTGCTGGCCCAGGAGATCACCGGCGAACGCGCAACGCGGCCTAGCCTTGCCGCCGCGGAATTGGGACAAGCGGCGGAATTACCCGTTCAGTGTGAGCGGGTCAGTTGGGCAAAACAACTGCGTGGTGATCTTGATACGCTGATTCTCAAAGCCATCCACCCCGAGGCTGAGCGGCGCTACGGCTCGGCGGCGATGTTGGCCGAAGACATTGACCATTTCCTCAACGGACGACCGATTCGCGCCCGTCCGGACAGCCGCAGCTATCGATTCCGCAAATTTATCGCGCGCCATCGGCTGGGTGTGCTGGCCGGTGCGATTGCGGTGGCGGGCTTGCTCACCGGCCTGGGCGTCGCCGTCTGGCAGGCCGAGCGCGCACGCAGCGCCGCGGTTTTCGCCGAACAAGCGCGCGTGCAGGTGGAGCGCGAATACGCGCGTTCCGAGGTTACCAAGAACTTTCTGGTGAGCAGCCTGGATCTCGCCAGTATGCAGCGCTCCGGTCGCAAGCTCAGCGTGGAAGAACTGTTGCTCACGATGGCGCAGCGCGTGGATCTCGAACTCAACGATCAGCCGTCCTCGCAAGGCGAGTTGCGCGTGCTGCTGGGTCAGTCGCTGATCGAATATGGTCAGCAAGAACGCGGTTTGGCGATGGCCGAACGCGGTCATGCGCAACTATCGGCACTCTATCCAGGGCCCAGCACGCTGATGGTGTCGGTGCTGAACAATATCGGCTTAGCGCGGCGCAAAGTCGGCGATTGGTCAGGCGCTGAATCTGCCATCCGCGAGGCTATGGCCTTGCTCGATCAACTGCCCGGCGAACACAGCGCGCTGCGTTTGAAAAATCGCACGCTACTCGACCACCTGTTGGGGTTACGCGGCCACTGGGTGCAGGCGCTGAGCAATAGCCACGCCCGTTTGGCCGATCGCATGGCTCTGTTAGGTGGCAACGATCCGGGATTGGCGGTTGATTACAACAATCTAGGCGTCGCGTTGCTGCGTTTGGACGACTATCCGGCCGCGCTGGCCGCTTTTGATCGCTGTCTACAATTGCTGGCTACCGGTGGACTGGCGGACAGCACGCGCGCCGCGGAGGCGCAGCGCGGGCGGGCGCTGGTGCTCGCGCGGCTGGCGCGCTGGCCTGAGGCTACTGAGGCATTGGCGCAAGCTGACACGCTACGTCTACGCCATTTGCCGGCCGCGCACTCCGATCAGCTTGATACGGAACTGGCGCGCGCAGTGCTCGCGCGGCTGCAAGGTGATGCTACGGGTGCGGTGCAGCGTTTGACGGCGTTGCTGCAAGGCGCCTCAAGTGATCGGCGATGGCTGGCGCAACTGCAACTGGAACTGGGCCGCAGCTATGTGCAAATGGGCAACTGGCCCAGCGCTATTGATGTGTTGCCGCAGGCCAGCGACGGATTTGAGCTCGCCGCGGGCGGCGTGCATCCTTTGGCCGCCTACGCGCGGGCCTTGATGGCCTTCGCGCAATGGCGCAATGGCAAACCGGCAATCGCGATCGATGAAGCGCTAGCGCAACAATGGACCGCACTGCAAGAGTTAGGCCTAGCGCAACTCGATGAAGCCGCCGACATTTTAATGATGCGCAGTTTGCTGGCCAGCGCCTTGGGCGATGCCACGCGCGCCAACCGCTATGCCAGCGACGCCAAACAAGGCTACGCGGCGCTCGGGTTAGCGGTGCCAATGTGGTTGCAGTGAGAAGGTCGGCACCGGCACGCTTATACTGCATCCCATGAAAACCCTAACTTTGTTACTCGCGGCGCTGGTCGCCACACCCGCCTTGGCTCTGGATGGCAAATGGACGCCGGGCCAAGTATTGGAAATTGATCCGGCTTGGCTTGCCGAGCAGGGTCTAAAATTGTCGCCGGCCGAACTCTGGGATGGCAAACGCGGTACCGGTTTGTTGGCAGGCACGGTGAACGTCGCCGGTTGTTCGGGCGCGTTTGTGTCGGCGACTGGGCTGATTATCACCAATCACCATTGTTTGTTTCCGCTGATTGCGCAACACAGTACGCCGCAGCGTGATTTGATCACCCACGGTTTTCTGGCCCGCAAAGTGGAAGAGGAACTCGCCGGCACGAGCTTGCGGGTGGAAATACCACGGCGATTTACCGATGTAACTGCGCAAATTCGCGCCGCCATTCCAGCCGATGCCGAGCCACTCCAACGTTTGGCTGCTATTGAGGCGAAACAACAGCGTTTGGTGAGTGAATGTCAGCGGCAAGCCGATACCAAATGCAAGGTCTCGGCATTTGACGAGGGCGTGCAATACACCTTGATCGAATCGACCGAATTACGTGATGTGCGCTTGGTGTATGCGCCGCCGCGTGCCATTGGTGAATATGGTGGTGAGGTCGATAATTGGATGTGGCCGCGGCATACCGGCGATTTTGCCATTGCGCGCGCCTATGCGAGCGCACAAGGCAAACCAGCCGATCAGCATGAGGATAATCGCCCGTATAAGCCGGAGTTTTATTTTCCGATTTCTACGCGCGGCTTAAAAAAAGACGATTTTGTCATGCTGCTCGGTTATCCAGGGATTACTTGGCGCGCGTTAATTGCCGACGAAATGCGCGAACGCCGTGAACGCTTTTTTGTGCGGCGCGAAGACCTGTTTGGTGAGTGGATCGCGCATTTGGAGAAAGCCAGTGCCGGCAATGCCGCAGGCGAAATTGCGCTAGCGGCCAACGTCAAGGGCATTCTCAATCGCTACAAAAATGCACAGGGGCAGATCGCCGGCTTAGATCGCGGTCTAATCGTAAACAAGCAGCAGGCGCAAGATGAGGCGCTGGCCGGCTGGGCCAGCACGCAGCCCGAACACGCCGCCGCTATCGCTGCGCGGGCCGCCCTGCGCGAGCTACTCGCCGAGCGCGAACTTAGTTGGGAGCGGAATTTTCTGTTGAACCTCATTCCAATGGGGGTGGAATCAGTCGCCGGTGGCATCCCGCCTTTGCCCAAAGCACTGTATTTCGGCGCCACGCTGGCGCACAACGCACGCGAACAAAGCCTGGCAGACACGGCGCGCGCAAGCGGTTTCAAAGCGGTCGATGCGCAACGCTTGCGCGATCGTTTGCGGGTGGAACAGCAAAACTATTTTGCCCCTGCCGATCAGCTAGTTTTTGCGGCCTTGGTCAAACGCGCACTGGCTTTGCCAGACGATCAGCGCATCAACGCGGTCGATAGTCGATTCGCAAAACTCTCCGGCGCGGCACTGAATGCCGCCATCGCCAAGCTGTACGAAAAAAGTTCATTGCTGGATATCGATGCCCGCGAAACCATGCTGGCTGAGGATCTGAGCACATTGCAGGCCCGCCCAGACGAACTGCTCGATTTTGCGATCGCCTGGAATACGGATTTGCGCGCTTTGCGGCAGCGTGAGCGCGAATGGAATAGCGTCAGCAGTATTCATCGGCCGATTTGGCGTCGCGCCATGCGCGCGTTTGCCGGTAAGCCCATTGCACCCGACGCTAACGGGACATTGCGCATTAGCTTTGCCCACGTGCAGGGTTATGCGCCGCGCGACGGCGTCTATTACACGCCATTTACCAGTTTGGCTGGCGCTTTAGAAAAACACACAGGTCAAGAGCCATTCGCGTTACCCGCAGCGCTTTTGGCTGCGCTGCGCGATCCTACCCATGGGTTTGAATCGGACAACATTCACGTGCCGGTCAACTTTTTGGCCGACGGCGATAGCAGCGGCGGCAACTCCGGCAGCCCGATGGTGAATGGCTACGGCGAACTAGTCGGCATTAATTTTGATCGCGTGTGGGAAAATGTCGCCGGCGATTTTGGTTTTAACCCACAGTTATCACGCAATATCAGCGTGGATATCCGTTATTTGTTGTGGCTGCTTGAGCACGTAGAACACGCAGAGGCATTGCTGGACGAGTTAGGCGTGACCCGCAAGAGTTCCGCAGTAGACGCTGCCGCGCAGCCCATTCCCTAAGGTATCGGTAAACGCAAGATGCTGAGTTTCGCCGTGTTTGGTCATCCGGTTGCACATTCGCGATCGCCGTGGATCCATGCGCAGTTTGCTGCGCAGTTTGGTTTTGAGCAGAGCTATGAGGCGATCGACGCCGCGCCGGAGCATTTTGAGTTGGCGCTGTGGGACTTTGGCGAGGAGGGCGGGCAGGGCGCTAACGTCACACTGCCGTTGAAAGCCCAAGCGGCTCACTTATGCGACGAGTTGAGCGACACCGCGGCGCGCGCCGGTGCGGTGAACACGCTGATTCGACTGTCGGGCAAACGCTGGCGCGGTGACAACACCGATGGGCTGGGATTGATCGCTGATTTCGATCGCTTGGGCATTTTTGTTGGCGCTCGGCGCATCGTGATTATTGGCGCGGGCGGCGCCACGCGTGGCATTTTGGGGCCACTGCTAGCGGCGCTGCCGCGCGAGATCGTCATCGTCAATCGCACGCCGGAGCGCGCCTTGCAGTTGGCGCTGGAATCCGGCGCGCTCGGCACGGTGCAGGCTTGGGCGCTGGATGATTTAGCCAGCGTGGGCCGCGCGGATGTGTTGATTCACGCCAGTTCCGCATTTCGCGGTGGCGGCTTTGCATTGCCCGGGGCTTTGCTGGATGCCGATAGCGTGGCCTATGACCTCAGTTATGGTGCCGCGGCGAGCCCGTTTTTGGCCCGCGCGCGCACGGCCGGCGCTACCGCGTTTGACGGTCTGGGTATGTTGGTGGAGCAGGCGGCGGAATCCTTTCAGCGCTGGCGTGGTGTACGCCCGAACACCGCGCCGGTGTTGGCGGCGCTAGCAACCGTGGTGCATGGCTGAGTTGGATTGCCGCGTTGGTTGCGCCGCCTGCTGTATCGCGCCGTCGATCAGCAGCCCGATCCCCGGCATGCCCGCGGGCAAACCCGCTGGCGTGCCCTGCGTGCAATTGGATGCACTCGGTCGGTGCCGTTTGTTCGGTCTGCCAGAACGTCCGGCCGTTTGCGTCAATTTGCGACCGCAGCCAGGCATGTGCGGGGCATCGCGCGCGCAAGCCATGGCGATGTTGACCGCCTTGGAGCAGCAAACGCGGCCGGACTAATCGAAGCATCTTGCGAGTCGCGACATTTCCTTACAAAGGGAACTCCGGCATCCTACGTCGCTCTGACGGTATCCGCTCAATAGTCCAGAAAGATGATCCTAGAAACCTCAGTTGGACGGGGTAGAGTGTGCGGTTATGGGTGTGCAGGGCATAAGCGCAATGAGGCGGAATAGCTCCTCTATTCCAACGAGTTGCAACGCAGCCATGCGCAGCCAGAACCGTGCAATCTGCCCCGTAGCGTACTCACCCAACGGGTGAACGAGTCAAGCGGCTGAAAGGCCAAAAAAAACATGGTGCTATGGGTATTGAGAAGCGGTCAACTGAGGTTTCTAGGATGATCCAGCTTTCCGCGGTCACCCGCAGTTACAACATGGGCGGCACGGAGGTGCGCGCGCTGTCTGGCGTGGACCTCGCTATTGCCGCCGG
The DNA here is from genome assembly GCA_964561825.1 of uncultured Xanthomonas sp. GTDB lineage: Bacteria > Pseudomonadota > Gammaproteobacteria > Xanthomonadales > SZUA-5 > JADKFD01. The sequence goes on along the minus strand of CAZLSB010000003.1, from coordinate 4,920 downwards.
TGAATTTGTGGCGGTCACCGGGCCTTCGGGTTCGGGCAAGTCGAGCTTGTTGAATCTGCTCGGTTGCTTGGATCAACCCTCAAGCGGCGCTTACCGGCTGGACGGCGAAGTGGTGGCCGCGCTCGATGATGAGCGGGTCAGCGAATTGCGCAGTCGCAAAATTGGCTTTGTATTTCAAAGTTTCTTCCTGTTGCCGCGCCTCACCGTGCTCGAAAACGTGTTGCTGCCGCTGCGCTACGCGCGCAGCGCAGACCCCGACGCACCCGCGCGTGCGCATGCACTGCTCAATCGCGTGGGCTTGTCTGATCGGCTGACGCATCGGCCTAGCGAACTGTCGGGTGGTCAGCAGCAACGCGCGGCGATTGCGCGTGCGCTGATCCGTCAGCCGCGTTTGCTGCTCGCCGATGAACCGACCGGCAACCTGGATTCAAAAAGTACCGCCGACGTACTGCGTTTGATTGGCGAGTTGCACGCCGAGGGGCAGACGATCGTATTGGTGACCCACGATGCCGATGTGGCTGCCCACGCACTGCGCCATGTGCGATTGCGCGATGGGCGTGTCGAGGGAGACGAGCGCCGTGGTTAATTCTCTGCATCCGGTCATCGCAAGTTTGTTTTTGATCGCGACCATGAGCGTCAACGCTGCGCCCTTGTTGTCGGGCGAGGTGTATTCGATCGGCGCGCAAGCATTGCGCACGCCGCCTTCGCAGAACTCGCCGGTGGTATTGCGCAGTTATGTGGCCGATGGGGAACGCGTGCGCAAGGGCGATGTGGTGCTGCGTATCGATGGCGCGGGGGCGGCGACCAGCATTCGTAATTTTCGTTCGCAACTGCTGCAAGCGCTGGCCCGCGCCGATAAAGAAATCGCTGAGTTGGAAGTGCGGGCGATCGATGCCGAGCGCGCTTTGCGCAATGCCGAGCTGGCATTGGCCAAAGCCGGCTTGGATGCCGGCATCCCGGCGCGCTTTTTGTCTGGCTTGGACCATGATCGCTACCAGGGTGAACTGACCCGCACGCGACGCGATTTGGAAGTCAAAACCAGCGAGTGGCAGGCCGCGCTGGCCGCCACCCAGCGTCGCCGCGACGACGGGCGCCTTGAGCAAGGCCAATTGCAAACTCAGATCGATTATTGGCAAACGCAAGTGGATGTCGCCGAATTACGCGCCGAGCGCGATGGCGTGGTCGTTCACGGTTTTGACCCCTGGCGCGGCACCCGCTATGACGAAGGCGCGCAGGCTCATCCGGGTAATCGTGTGGGTGAGATCGTCGACGATGCAGATGCCAGCCAACTCGGCGTGCGCGCCTGGGTGCTGGAGGTCGATCGGGCGGCGCTGAAGGTCGATCAGCCCGCATTCGTGACCTTTGACGCCATTCCTGGCCGCGCGCTGCCGGCGCGCATCAAGGAAATCGCCGGCGCTCCGACGAGCAAGGCCGAATGGGGCGAAGGCCGCTATTTTGAGGTGGATATCGCCGTCGAACTGGATGCCAACGCGCGCGCGGTGCTGCGCCCTGGCGCCAGCGCGCGCATCACATTGACCCCAAGTGCAGACGTCGGTGTGGCGCAAAATGCGAAAAGCAAACGCATTGAAGGCGAAATCATGGCGCGTGACGCCAGTCCGATCGCGCCGCCGGAAGTCCCTGATATTTGGATGTTATCGCTGACCCAGTTGGTGCCCGATGGCAGCGCCGTCACCGCTGGGCAAGTGGTCGCCGCGTTTGACGGCAACGAATTAACCCGCCAGTTGAACGAAAAACGCAGCAGTCTCAACGAGAAACAGATGCTGCTGGACAAGATGCAACTAGAACATGCCGAGCGCAGCCGCGCCGAAACGATCGCCACCGCTGAACAACGCGCCAAACTGACCAAAGCGCAACGTAAAGCCGAACAACCGGAAGCCTTATCGGCCGCGAACGACTACAAAAAGCTGGCCGCTGAACGCCGCCTCGCGGAGGTCGAAATGGCGCTGGTAGAGCGCCGCGAGCAGTTGGCCGCCCGCCAGCGCACGGCCGAACGCGCGCAGATTGTGGCGGAAATCGCCGAACTTGAGGCGCAAGTGCAGGAGATCGACGCCGGCATAGGCAAGCTCAACGTCAAAGCGCCGCGCCCCGGCGTGATGTTGCATTTATCCAATAACCAGGGCGAGAAATTCGATATTGGCGATCAGATCTTCCGCGGCCAATCGATCGCGCAAATTCCCGATATGCAACGTCTCGCGGTGCGTTTGCAGGTGCCCGAGCGGCAAGTCGGCGAGGTGCGTTTGGGGCAAAGCGCGCGCATTGAGTTTGATGGGGGTGCGGCGCCAGCGATGCATGGGCGCGTCACGAGCGTAGGCCGCGTGGTGCGCTCGCGCTCGCGGGTGAAACCCGTACCGGTGGTCGATGTGGAAATCGAATTTGATGCCATTCCCGCAGGCGCCGGGCTAAAACCCGGCCAACCGGTGCGCGTAGAACTGCTGCAGGAGAAGTCATCATGAAGCGCCTTGTATTGCTGCTGCCGATACTTGCGCTCGGCGCCTGCGCCGAGGTGGCGGACCTCGCCCCACCGCTGGAACACGTGCAGTCTAAGCCGCTGGAGTTGTCTATCGACACGCTCGGTGAGCTGCGTTCGTCGAAAGCCACCCCGCTGACCGTGCCGGGCAAAAACTGGGCGCAGCGCCAGTTGGTGTGGATGCTGCCGGAAGGCACGCCGGTCAAGGCGGGTCAGGTCATCGCACGTTTTTCGGCGCAACGCAGTGAGGTCGATCTGGCCGAAGCGCGCGTGCAACTGCTGCGCAATACGCTGCTGCGCTCTGCCAAAGAGAGCGAGCTCGACGGTAGTGAGGCACGCATCGGTGCCGAGATGTCGCAAGTGGGCACTGATCTGGCGATCGCTGATCGCTACGCGTCGGCAGAAATGCTGATGATTGCGCGCAACGAGTTATTGGACGCCATCCAAGATCGCGATTTTTTGGGCGAAAAGCGCACATTCCTAGACTGGAAGAAAGATCAAACTGGCGAACGTGGCGCCGCCGAATTGGCCGTATTGGACAGCCAGCGACAAACCCATGCGTTGAACGCCAAGGTGCGCGAAGAGGATTTGAAGGCGCTGGACCTGGTCGCGCCGCACGCCGGTTTGTTGATGTTGACTGCCGATTGGTCTGGCGAAAAGCCGCGCATCGGGTCAATGCTGTGGGCCACGCAAGAACTGGGCAGTCTGCCCGACGAGAGCGCCATGGAAGTGCAGTTCGCGCTGACCCAGCTGGATGCAGCCGGCATCAAGGTGGGCGCGGCGCTGGAATTGACGCCGCTGGGGCGCGCGCAACCCCGCATTGCATCGAGCTTGACCTGGGTGGCTACCGCCGCCCAGCCGATCAGTCGCAATAACCCGATCAAATTCCTGCGCATGAAGGCCACCGTATCGGCGCAGGACATCACCCGCTTAGGTTTAGTACCGGGTCAAACCTTGTCGGTGCGCGTCTACGCACTGCGTGTCGATGACGGCGTGTCGGTGCCGAATATCGCGATTGTCTCCAACGATGGCGCCGCGCGTGTGTTTGTGTGGCAAAACGGTCAGCGCCAAGAACGCAGCGTGCGGCTGGGCGAACGCGGCTTAGCACGCACCCAGGTGCTGGAAGGCCTGACAGCGGGTGATGCGGTGGTGCTCACCCCAACTGCCGGAACTGCGCCATGAAGCATGAAGATGCGGGTCTGGGTCACATTTGGCGCGAGGCGCTGGCCGAGTTGTGGCGGCGCAAGTTACGCACCGGGCTGACGCTGCTCGGGCTGATTTTTGGCGTTGGCGCAATTGTCGCGATGCAGGGTGTAGGCGAGGGTTCGCGACTGGAAGCGCTGGCACTGGTCGAAGAATTGGGCTTGCACAATTTGATCGTACGCGCCAAACCGCAGGATCTCGAATCGCTGCGCGAGATCCGTCTGCGCAGCCTGGGCTTAACCCGCGCCGACGCGCGCGCCGCGCTCGACGTGGTGCCCGGCGCCGAACAAGTGGCCGCGGAAAAAGAAATTCGCACGCATCAGGTGTACGGCATGTTGGCCGGTGGCGACGTGCAGGCCAGCGCGGTCGACCCGGCGTTTTTTGCGCTGTCGAGTCTGAAACTCGCTCAAGGGCGCGCCCTCAGTGAGGACGATGAAACGGCGCTAGCGGCGGTCGCGGTGCTCGGTTATCAGGCCGCAAGCACGCTGTTCGGGGACGTTGATCCCATCGGGCAAGCGGTGAAAATCAACCACGCTTGGTTTGCAGTGGTCGGCGTGCTGGCCGATCGCGATCTCGCCAAGGATCAGTTCGAGGGCGTGCAACTGGGCCTGGAAGCCAATCGCGTTTTTGTGCCCTTGGCGAGTGCGCGCGCGCGTTTGCGTTTTCAGCCGATGGAAGACGAGATTGATCGCTTCTGGCTGCGCTTGGCGGACCCAGAAGGCATTGTGGCGGCGTCCAAAGTGCTCGCCGCCGTGCTCGATCAGCGGCACAGTGGCGTGGACGATTACACTTTGATCGTGCCCGCGCAGTTGTACCGTCAACACCAGCAAACGCAGCGCATTTTTCGCTTTGTGATGGCCGCGATTGCCGGCGTCAGTTTGTTGGTCGGCGGCATCGGCATCATGAACATCATGCTCGCCAACGTGCTGGAACGCCGTCGTGAGATCGGCCTGATGCGCGCTATCGGCGCTAGGCGTCGCGATATTGTCGACCAGTTCTTGCGCGAAACTGCGCTTATCTGCGCGATCGGCGCAGCGCTCGGCCTGCTCTTCGGTGGCGTAATCGCCTACTTGATCGCCGCCCTCGCCGGCTGGCCGGTCGCCTGGGCACCGTTGCCAGTATTGCTGTCCGCCGCCGTGTGCGCCGCCGTCGGTTTGGCCTTCGGCGTTTACCCAGCGCGCCAAGCCGCGCAATTGGACCCCATCGCGGCGCTGCGCAGCGATTGACCT
>CAZLSB010000002.1:0-52886 GCA_964561825.1 uncultured Xanthomonas sp. | reverse complement strand
GGTCGGTGGCGTCATTGATGGCAACAACCCCACCGAGGTGTCGTTCTGCATGGCGGTTAGTCAGAACGTGAAAATCCGCACGTTGGGCTTTCCCACCTATGGCGATGGCGTAACCGGTCAGTACTTCACGATCCGCAATCCGCAAGATGTCGTGGTGTTTGATTCACGCAATCCGTAGTTGTCGGTAAACCAGTGAGCGCGATGCACTCGCGCTCACTGGTGATTGCTAGCAGAGCGAGGGACAAAGCGCGGTCAGTCACGCGCAGGGCTCTTTAGCGCACCAGCGGCCGAAAGCGTTCGACCGATGAAATGCAGGTTGAACCCCCCACGGCTCGATCCATGCTATGAGGACCCGGGTAAACACGCACCGCACCTTCGCAGTTGTGCGTCAAACACCCGCATATCTGCACCAAGGCCTCCCGATCGCTGGCCCGCGCGCCAGCCCAAGCCGCAACAAACTGCGCCCAAGCGGGCGATGAATCGGGTTTCCATGTCGCCGGACGAATAGCTCTGCTATTCCAACGAGTTGCAACGCAGCCATGTCCCGGCCCCCGGCCCGCAAGCTGGCGTGCGAACCGGCGCGCCGCATGCGGCGCAAGGCGCCGGTTCTCACCCCCCCCAGAACCGTGCAATCTGCCCGCTAGCGGACTCACCCAATAGGTGAACCGATCAAAGTGCTGAAAAGTCCAAAGAATCATGGTGTTATGGGTGATAGGAAGAGGTCAACTGAGGTTTCTAGGATGATAGGGGTTAGGCTCGCGCCTCCCCGCCCTCTGAACCGTTCCGCAGCGCTGCGACACCGGCACGGACCTTAACCGTGCGATGTGCACGCCTTCACGGGAGCACTGGGTTCACACTTGTCCAAACGCTTCTGCTTTGGCTTGTCCTGCGTTCTGCAAGCACGGCAGGAACCACCGCAACCGCAAAAGCGTTCGGTCAAGTCCGAACCCACAAAAACTGAACGCAACGCTATTTGGCTTACGTGCCCTTTAGCGCGACGCCGGCCATGATGTTGCCGGCGTGGCACTCAAATTCTGTGGCGCTGCTGAACACATCCGTCCATGCGACGGGTCTACGACTCCCGAGACCGAGCACACCACTCGCATAGCGCGGGGCTGATATTGCCTCCCCCCTCACGGGACGCAGCGCCCTGGGTCGGCTTGCCATGCGTGACGGAGTCCTGAAGGGGCGATCCAATTGGTCAAGGAATACCGGCAATTTGTCGAACGGCGCGGTACCGAATTCGACAGAAACTATTGACAGTGGCGCGAAGCTTCGACGCTGGGTCCGCGCTGCGCGCGGACTCTTCAACGCTCCAACGGCCAAAAGCGGTCGACCGATGAAGCGCAGGTCGAACCCACTCGGCTCGATCCGTGTGGTGAGATTCATCCGCGTGCTTTTTTGGGCTGAAAAAGAGCGCTCCCAACGACGACCTTGTGCAGAGGTTCCCTTGGGCGTTCGACGCCATTCGATGGCGCGCGAAACCCAACCGCTCATCGCAGCGCCTTATTCAACAGGAACCTTTGTAGGCGCTTGCGAGTCTGATGCGGGCTGCACGTCGCCCATCCGAGTTTGCTGCCTATGACTTCTGTTTCCTCGCTATGGCGTTGCCTGGCATTTTTTGGATTGGTGCTGAGCGGCGCTAGCGCGCTGGCCGCGGTGGATGAATCCGAATTACTGCCCGTTGAGCAAGCGTTTGTGCTGTCTGTCGAGGCGCCCACGCGCGAGGGCTTGCAGCTGCGCTTTGTAATCGCCGATGGCTACTATTTGTATCGGCATCGACTGGGTGTGGCCGTGGTGGGCGGTGAACCGGCCTTGCCGGCCTTCCAGGTGCCCGATGGTGAACCAAAGACCGATGAATTCTTCGGTGAGGTCGAAACCTATCGACAATCGCTGAGCATCAGCCAGCCCTTGCCAGCGTTGCCAGCAGCGATCGAAAGTTTGGATCTGGAGGTGCGCTTCCAAGGTTGCGCGGATGTCGGTGTGTGTTATCCGCCACAGCGCACGCGGCTGAGTGTGCCGCTGCCGCCGAGTAACAATCCCGGCGCCGCGGTGCCAGATGCATGGCCCCGCCCGACGCCTGCGGTTGGCGCGCTCAATTTTGGCACGCCGAGCGCAACGGTCGGTCTGGTCGGTGGCACGCAGGACGCGTTGCCGGAAGATCAGGCCTTTCGCTTCGAGGCGATCGCAACCTCATCCGATCAAATCCTGGCGCGCTTCATCATCGCGCCTGGTTACTATTTGTATCGCGACAAAACACGTCTGCACAGCAGCACTGCTGGCATCACGCTCAACAGACCGCAATGGCCTGCCGCGCAAGCGCATGAAGACGCGCACTTCGGACAAGTGCAGGTCTATTTCGAGTCCATCGAGCTGCCCGTGCCGGTGGTACGCGACAGCAGCGCCGCGCAAACCTTCACCTTGGATGCCGAATATCAAGGCTGCAAGGACCATGGCATTTGTTACCCCATCATGCGGCGCAGCGTGGCAATCGATTTGCCCGCCGGGCAGGGCGCCCAGGCGACCGCAATCACCGCGCAAGTCGGTACGAAAACGCCTGTCGATGCGCCGATGGGCATCTTGGCAGCCTTGTTGGCCGCCTTACTTGGCGGGCTCATTCTCAACCTGATGCCCTGCGTGCTGCCCATTCTGTCGTTAAAGGCGCTGGGCCTGGCGCAGGGCGCCCACGACGCTAGTTACGCGCGTCGCCACGCCCTGTGGTACACGGCGGGTGTGTTGGTGTCGTTCGCGCTGTTGGGCATGGCGATATTGGCGCTGCGTAGCGGTGGAGCCGCGCTCGGCTGGGGCTTTCAGTTGCAGCAACCGGCATTTGTCGGCTTGCTGGTCTACGTGATGTTGGCGATTGGACTATCGATGTCGGGCGTCATCGCCTTTGGTGCGTCGTGGGGCGGACTTGGCCAAAATCTGACCGAAGACGAGGGCGCCAAGGGCGCGTTTTTTACCGGCGTGCTGGCCTGTGTGGTTGCCAGTCCGTGCACGGCGCCATTCATGGGTGGCGCACTCGCCTACGCGATTGCGCAGCCGCCGATCTGGGCCTTGTCCATTTTCTTGGCTTTGGGCTTGGGCTTGGCCTTGCCATTTTTGCTGATTGGTTTTGTGCCGGGTTTGGCCAAGCGCCTGCCGCGCCCCGGCGCGTGGATGGAAACGCTGAAACAGGCACTCGCGTTTCCGATGTACCTGACCGGCGTTTGGTTATTGTGGGTGCTAGGCCACCAAGTGGGCATGGACGGCGCCGGGGCGGTGTTGGCAGGTGGTGTGGCGTTGGCGATGGCTTTATGGTGGTTTGAGCGGCATCGAGCGCACTCCTCGCTGCGCCGCTGGGGCTTGGTGCTGATCCTGCTTGCCGTGGCGCTCTGGCCACTGCGTTTTATCGCCGGCTTAGATGCTTCGGCGATTGGCAATCGAAGGCCAGCGAACGATGTATCTGAGGTCTATAGCGCCGCGCGACTGGCAAGTTTGCAGGCCGCGGGTCAACCGGTTTTTGTCAATATGACCGCCGATTGGTGCGCTACCTGCAAAGTCAATGAACGCCTGGTTTTATCGACAGACGATTTTCACGCTGCGCTGAAGACGTATGCTGTGGTCTATCTGAAGGGTGATTGGACCAATGAGGATCCGGCGATTAGCGCATTCCTGCAAACGCACAAGGCGGTCGGTGTGCCGCTGTACGTGGTCTTTCCGGCCAATGACGAAGCGCCCAAAGTGCTGCCGACATTGTTGACCAGGAACCGCGTCAGTGAGGCATTGGCCTGGGCAGCCAAGCGGTGAGTGGCAAAACCCAAGCGCTGATCCTGATCGCGGCGCTAGGCGCGGGCGCGGGTGGTTTGTGGGCCAGTCACGCGTGGTTTGGCCTCAATCCACCGCCCGGAAGTTTGGCGATCGGCGCGCCTGCGATTGATTTTGAGTTACCTACGCTGGACGGTGCTATGCAGCGCCGCTCGCAAGCGCTGGGCCGGGTGCAAGTGATTAACTTTTGGGCGCCGTGGTGCGCGCCGTGTCGTCGCGAAATCCCCGTGCTACAGGCGCTCGGCAAAGAATTCGGCGCACAGCACGTCGAAATATTGGGAGTAGCGCTGGACGAGCCAGAAGCGGTGCGCAAATTTGCCGGCGAAATGGCTATTGATTATCCGATCATGCTGGCGTCATTTAGCGATTTCGCGCTGATGCGCGCCTTTGGCAACGATCGTGACGCCCTGCCGTTTACCGTCATCGTCGATCGGCAAGGCCGCTTGCACACCCGCAAACTGGGCGAGTATCACGAACCTGAGTTGCGCGCGGACATTGAATCGGCACTCAAAAGGTAAGCGCGTTTAGGCCGGATTGTTGCGCTGACGCCACAGCTGTGGCATTAACACCAATTTAAGCTTTGACGCCGTCGATGCAAATGGATATGTTCGCCCCGTTTCCGACGATTGGCGGCATCCATGATCTATCAGCCTGACTGGCAACATCGACGAAGTGGCGCGCGCGGACAGGCCGTTCGCCGCCATTACCAGCAGCGTTCGGTCCGCCTCAAGCCGTTGGCGCGTCTAATGCGAACGCTAGGTGCGATATTCAATTCAAAACGGCGTGGCGTCACTTTAGGGGCCAGCGCAGCCGCATTGGTGGCGTTGGTCGGCATGGTGGTGTTGCCGGTATTTGCCAGCGTGACGCGCCCCGATCCGATTGCGAAGCAATTGTCGATTCCGCTGGAACTGCCCGCGCCGGATGACGCAGCAGATGTCTCTGCGCAACAACAACCGGTGAGCGCCCTAGAATCTGATCTTTATCTGGCCAGTGACGCGGAAGCCGGTTGGCAAGTGGTTACCGTGCGGCGTAACGAGACCTTGGGCAATATCTTTGGGCGCTTAGGCTTGGCGTCAACCGTGATGCATCAGCTACTCGATCAAAGCGAGAGCGTACGCGCCCTGACCCAAATTCATCCGGGTGACCAGATCGCTTTCCGTATTCCGAGCGCCGGCAAATTGACCGCGATGCAGTTCGATCGCAGCGAAACGCAGCGCATCTTCATCGAAGTGCAAGGTAACAAACTCACCGAGCGCGTCATTGAGCGTCAGCTGGAGCGCCGCACCCAATATGGCAGCGCGGTGATCACCGGTTCTCTGTTTGGTGCGGGTGACGCGGCGGGCATGAGCGATCTGCAAATTCTGCGACTCGCGGAGGTGTTCAATTTCGACATCGACTTCGCCCAGGACTTGCGTGAGGGTGATCGCTTTGCGGTGGTCTACGAATCCATTTATCGCGATGGCGTGCGTCTACGGGATGGCGACATTTTGGCCGCGGTATTCGTCAATCAGGGCAAACGTTTTGAGGCATTCCGCTACACCGGCAGTGATGGCCGCCAAGATTTTTATGGCAGCGACGGCCGCAGCCTGCGCAAGGCCTTCATTCGCACGCCGGTCGAATTCACCCGCATTTCCAGCCGCTTCTCGTCAGCGCGCAAACACCCCATTCTGGGCCGCATGCGCGCCCACAAGGGCGTCGACTATGCAGCGCCTACTGGTACGCCGATTCGTGCGGCCGGAAACGGCACGATTACCTTCGTAGGGAACAAGAGTGGCTATGGTCGCACGGTCGAAATCCAGCATGGCAAGGACACCTCAACGCTGTATGGCCATATGTCGCGATTTGCCAAGGTGACCCGTGGTGAGAAGATTCAGCAGGGTGCACTGATCGGTTACGTAGGCATGAGCGGCCTTGCGACCGGGCCGCATTTGCACTACGAATTCCGCGTCAAAGGCGTGCACGTCGATCCGCTCACAGTGACCTTGCCCAAAGCAGAGCCGCTGACCGGGGGCGAACTGGCCGCCTTCAAGAAAGCGCAAGGTGGTTATGCCTTAGCACTAGGCGTGGTTGAAGATCAGGCACTGGCAGTAGCTCGCTGATTTTGGCGTGGTGATGACAGATCTGTATCTGGGGCTGATTTCCGGAACCAGTGCAGATGGGATTGATGTGGCTTTGCTCCATTTTGAGCCGCAGCTCGTGTTGCTTGCAGCTTGCACCTTTCCGTATCCGGCCGATGTGCGGCAACGCACTTTAGCCCTAATGCATGCCGATCAATTACCTATTGATACATACGGTGAATTGGATGCGCAGATCGGCGAGGCCTTCGGCGACGCCGCGCTGGATCTGCTGCGGCAAGCCGGCGTTCGGCCAGATCAGATCCGCGCGCTAGGCTCGCACGGACAGACGGTACGCCATCGGCCGTGGAATCACTATCCGTTTACGCTGCAGATTGGCGACCCCAATCGCATTGCCGAACGCACCGGCATCACCACCGTTGCCGATTTTCGCCGGCGCGATATCGCCGCCGGCGGCCAAGGTGCGCCGTTGGTGTGTGCGCTGCATGCCGACTTGTTTGCCAAGCCTGACGAGGCACGCGCGATTCTCAATCTCGGTGGTATTGGCAACTACACCCTGCTGCAAGCCGGTCTGCCGGTGCGGGGTTTTGACACCGGACCCGCCAATTGCCTGCTCGATGCTTGGGCGCAGCGTCACCTGGGACAGCCGCGTGATGAAAATGGCGAATTCGCGCGTGCTGGCGTGGTCAACGCGGCCTTACTGAATACTTTAAGGGCAGACCATTATTTCGCCCGTGCCTTGCCCAAAAGCACCGGACGCGAGCATTTTCATCTGCAATGGCTAGACCAGCACTTAGCGCAGCACGCACAACTGCCGCCAGCCGACGTGCAAGCCACGCTGCTCGAACTATCCGCCCGCACCATCGCCGATGCGCTGGCCCAGCACGCACCGTTAACCAAGCGCGTTATTGCTTGCGGCGGCGGCGTGCATAACCAGCAGCTGATGGAACGCTTGGCGCAGACCTTAAGCATCAGTCTGGGACAGCACTGCGCGCTGGAAACCACCGCGCAACATGGACTAGACCCAGATTTTGTCGAAGCAGCCGCTTTTGCGTGGCTCGCCCAACAGACGCTGGCCAATAAGCCGGGCAACTGCATCGCCGTCACCGGCGCGCGCGGACCGCGCGTGCTGGGGGCAGTGTATGCGGCGTAGCCTACTCCTCCACCACCTTCACCGACCTTGCTGCATCCGGATCGACTGCTAGGCGGCTGGCCAGCGTGACTGCCATGGTGCGGTTGTGTGCGCCGAGTTTTCGCAAGATCGCGGTGACGTGTGCTTTGATGGTGGCTTCGGTGACGTCCAACGCGTAGGCGATTTGTTTGTTGAGCTTGCCTTCGCAGAGCATGGTCAACACGCGAAATTGTTGGGGTGTCAGATCAGCCAAGCGTTTGGCCAGATCGCGTTCGGCTTCATCCAGACGCACCGCGCCATGCGCAAAGGGATCGAAGGTTTCGCCTTCAATCACGGTACGCAAGGCGCGCTGGATCATGTCGGTGTCGGCGGATTTAGGAATAAAACCCGACGCGCCGTGCGCCAGCGAGCGGCGGATCACCATCGGTTCTTCGCGAGCGGACACCACAATGACCGGCAACGCCGGTCGGGTGGCGCGGATATGCGCCAAGGCCGAAAAACCGTGCGCGCCGGGCATGGTTAGATCGAGCAACAACAGGTCGGCATCCGGATGCGCATCAATCAAAGACAGCAACTGTGCAACATTTTCTGCCTCAGCAATACGCGCGCCCGGCTGCGCACGTTCCACCTCGCGCCGCATCGCCTCGCGAAATAAAGGATGGTCATCAGCGATCAGGATCATGTGGCCCTCAGCGCACCAAGCGCTCGTCAATCAAATTGGCGACCACGGAAGGATCGGCCAGCGTGGAGATATCACCGAGATTCTCGTGCTCGTTGGCGGCGATTTTGCGCAGGATGCGGCGCATGATTTTGCCGGAACGTGTTTTTGGCAGTCCTGGTGCCCATTGAATGTAATCGGGCGTGGCGATCGGGCTGATTTCCTTGCGTACGTGATCGCGTAAGGCTTTGCGCAAGTCTTCTGTAGGCTCAATCCCGGTCTTGAGCGTCACATACACATAGATGCCTTGACCTTTGATGTCGTGCGCGCAGCCAACCACGGCGGCCTCGGCAACCGCGGGGTGCGAGACCAGCGCGCTTTCGATTTCCGCGGTGCCCAGGCGGTGACCTGCCACGTTCAGCACATCGTCCACCCGACCGGTGATCCAGTAGTAACCGTCGGCATCGCGACGCGCGCCATCGCCGGTAAAATAGGTGCCCTTGAAGGTGCTGAAATAGGTTTCAATAAAGCGCTGATGGTCGCCATACACGCTGCGCATTTGTCCGGGCCAGCTGCCCAGCAACACCAGATTTCCCTCGGCTGCGCCTTCCAGCTGATTGCCTTCGGCATCGACAATCGCTGGACGCACGCCAAAAAACGGCAGTGTCGCTGATCCTGGCTTCTGCGCAATGGCGCCGGGTAAGGGTGTGATCAACATGCCGCCGGTTTCGGTTTGCCACCAGGTGTCGACAATCGGACAACGCCCATCGCCCACTACGCGGTGGTACCACTCCCAGGCTTCGGGATTGATCGGCTCGCCGACCGTGCCGAGCAGCCGCAAGGACGCACGCGAACAGGCTTTGACGGGCGCATCGCCTTCGCGCATCAGCGCGCGGATCGCGGTCGGTGCGGTGTAGATGATGGTGACTTGATGCTTATCGACCACCTGCCAGAAGCGCGACACCGTTGGATAGTTGGGGATGCCTTCAAACATCAACGAGGTGGCGCCGTTGGCCAGCGGGCCATACACCACATAACTGTGGCCGGTGACCCAGCCTACATCTGCGGTGCACCAAAAAATGTCGTCCTCACGCAAATCAAACACCGCTTCGTGCGTAAAACTGACGTACACCAAATAACCGCCGGTGGTGTGTAGCACGCCTTTGGGTTTGCCCGTGGATCCAGACGTGTAGAGGATGAACAGCGGGTCTTCGGCGTTCATGCGTTCGGGCTCGCAAGTGGCCGGCTGATGGGCGATCAGTTCGTCATACCAAAGGTCGCGACCGTCAAACCATTCCACCGGTCGACCGGTGCGCTTGACCACGACAACCTTCTGCACACTCTTGGTTGCCGGATTCTTCAGCGCCTCGTCGACATTGCTCTTCAACGGCACGATACGGCCGCCGCGCAGACTTTCGTCTGAGGTGATCACCAAAGTCGACTGGCAATCATCGATGCGACTGACCAGCGAGTCCGGCGAAAAACCGCCAAACACAATCGAATGCACGGCGCCGATGCGCGCGCAAGCCAGCATGGCGACCGCGGCTTCCGGAATCATCGGCAAATAGATGGTCACCCGATCGCCTTTTTTGACGCCCAGCTCGCGCAGCGCATTGGCAAACTTGCACACCCGTGCGTACAGGTCGGCATAGGTGACCGCTTCACTTTCGGCCGGGTTGTCGCCTTCCCAGAGCAGCGCGGTTTTGTCGCCCCGGGTTGCCAAATGTCGATCCAGACAATTGACCGACACGTTCAGCTCGCCATCGGCGTACCAGTGAACGTGGAAATCCTCAATGTTGAAGCTGACGTCTTGGATCAAGGTAGGCGCTTTAAACCAATCCAGGCGCTCGGAAATGCGCTTCCAAAAGCCGTTTGGATCCTGCATCGATTCCTCATACAACTGACGATAGCTAGCGGCGGTGTAGCGCGCGGTAGCGGCAAATTGCGCGGGTACTGGGTACAGTGTAGCCATGGCGACCTCCCGTAACGATGGCGTGATCAAACTTGCCGCAAGCGTAACCGAGTGCGAGACAGCCGCGTTCCTACTTTGGTCGCATGAGTTACGCCGTTACGTCATTCCCGCAGGGACTTAATGTCGGTAATCCGCCAACACCTCATCATGCGGACGAAAATTCAGCGCGCAGCGGTCCAGAAAATCGTCAATTCGAGCCACATCGTAGCGACGTGCTTTGTCGTTGGGCGCCATTAATTGTTCGCTAGCGGGGAAACAGCCATAACCGGCGAGCAGGCAATGCCAGGATGCAGGCGCGTAGTAGCGCTCGATCTGCAGACGCGCAATCTCCGGCAGCAAATCCTGGCTGCTGGTCCAGGTATGCAGAATCTGCCGCAGCGTATCGGATAAAACAGCGTTGCGCGCGTTGTCGCGCCAATAGTCGGTGTCGCTGCGCGAGTTCACCTTGTAGTGGCAAACGATGTAATCGCGAATGCCTTCAAAACGCGCGTTGATCGCGTCGTTGAAACTGCTTTGATGGGTGTGGGTGAAACCCCCGGCGCTGTAGGCGCTGATGAAGTTCTCGACGGTTTCTTGCACCAGATGCAGCGCGGTCGCCTCCAGCGGCTCGATGAATCCTTGCGACAGGCCCACGGCCAGACAGTTGCGTGCCCAGTGCTGTTCGACCCGACCGACTTTCATACTCAAGTGGCGCAGCGCTGGATCGCTGTCTGGAATGCCCAAGTGCGCGCGCAACTCGGTCTCGGCGGCCGCTTTATCGATGTATCGCGAACTGTATACATAGCCATTGCCAACCCGGTTTTGCAGCGGAATGCGCCACGCCCAGCCGGCTTGCAGGGCGGTTGCGGTGGTCTGCGGGTGGATGCCATCAGTGTCGGCGGGCGTGGGCGCCACCACCGCCGAATCGTTGTACAAATTCTCGGCAAAAGAGCGGAACGGCACACCCAAGGCACCTTGCAGCAGCATCGATCGAAAGCCCGTGCTATCGACAAAAAAATCGCCGTCAATGCGCCGGCCGTCATGGGTGTGCAGCGCGAGGATATCGCCGTTCTCTGCGTGCTCAACGCGTGCCACGGTGCCTTCCAGGTGCAGCACGCCGCGTTTGCTCGAGTGTTCGCGCAAAAAACGACCGATTAACGCAGCGTCGAAGTGATAACCGTAAAAGCTGCGAAACGGGAAAGAGTAGGCCGGCAAGGGCGCCAGTTTACGCTGCGCCAAGCGCGTGGCGAGGAAAAAACGATCTGGGTGCGCATCCACATCGGCACCGCGCCGGCGCACCACACTGTTGAAATACAAGGCCGGCGCCGTGCGTTCGTCGATTTCATTTGGGAACGGATGAAAGTACTGGGTAAACCCCGGTTTTTCCGACCAGCCAGCAAACTGAATGCCAGCCTTGTAGGTAGCGTTACAGCGCGGCATCCAGTCGGATTCGGCGATGTCCAGGCTGTCGAAAAAAGCCTTCAGCTGCGGCGTTGAGCCTTCACCCACACCAATAATGCCGATTTCAGCCGATTCCAACACCGTGACCGTCACCCCCTGCTGCGCCCAGCGCTTGGCCATCAAGCTAGCCGCCATCCATCCTGCCGTTCCGCCACCCAGCACAACGATGCGCAAGGGACGCGTTTGCGAGTAGGTCATGGGGGGGCGTACCAGTTCGGTTGCAGGGTGAGATATAGGATAGCCAACAACCAACAACCAACAACACCGCGCATGGCAGAATCAGAACCATGCCAGCCAAAAAACCACCCTCGCAGTCTGCACGTCGTCCGCACTATCGGTTGGTGGAGAACGCTGCGGGTCGGCGAATGGTGACGGCGGCGAGCGTTGAGCGCGACTCCAAGCTGGTGGCCTACGCGAAATTGCTGCGGCTTGATCGGCCAATTGGCATTTTGCTGCTGCTTTGGCCCACGCTCTGGGCTTTGTGGTTGGCGGCTAGCGGCGTGCCGCCGCTGCGGACTCTGGCCATTTTCGTTGCCGGCGTGGTGCTCACCCGTTCAGCGGGTTGCGTGATCAACGACTATGCTGATCGCTGGTTAGATTCCAAAGTGCAGCGCACGCGGGCGCGTCCGCTGGCCGTCGGTAGCGTGCGCGGCAGCGAGGCGCTGCTTATTTTCACGCTGCTGATGAGTGCAGCCCTGGTTTTGGTGCTGTTGACCAATGAAATGACCGTCTATTTGGCGATGATCGCGGCGTTGCTGGCGGTCGTTTATCCCTACACAAAGCGCTTGATTTCCTACCCGCAAGTGGTGCTCGGTGCGGCCTTCGGCATGTCGATTCCGATGGCCTATACGGCGCTAGAAACAAAACTAGGCGCCATTACCCTGTTGTTGTTCTGCGCAAACCTATTGTGGACGACGGCTTACGACACCCTCTACGCCATGGTGGATCGCGACGACGACATCAAAGCCGGCGCGCGTTCGACGGCCATCATGTTCGGTGACGTGGACTTGGTGGCGGTCGGTACCCTGCACGCCTGCGCGCTGATCACCTTGGCACTGATTGGCCTACGCAGTGAATTGGCTTGGCCGTTTTGGGCGGCGCTGGCAGTGGCGGCGTTATTGATGAGCTGGCAGCTCTGGCACGCCCGTGGGCGTGGCCGAGAGGCTTGTTTTCGGGCCTTTTTGAACAACAACTGGGTGGGTGCGGCGATATTTGCAGGCATCGCCGCGAGCTACGCGGTGACCGGCACCGCTTAGTGTGGCGCTCGCACCACCCACAAGAAAGAACCCATACCCAATTCCGCGCGCGGGCAGTCATCACGTATCTTTCATGCTCATTCCATTGGATCGGCACACTATGCTCAAGGCGCAACCCCCGGTCCTGTTTGACGGCTCCCCGTTGACCATTGAAGACGTTGTGGCCTTGGCCTATCGACTGCGCGTTGCGCAATTGGACGATAAGACGCGTTTTGCGAGCGCATCCAGGCCGGTGCGGACTTTCTGGAGCGCGTGCTGGCCGAAGATGGCGTGATCTATGGGGTAACCACCGGTTACGGGGATCCTGCACGGTCAGCATCCCGTCTGGTTTGGCGCTGGAATTGCCGCAGCGGCTGTATACCTATCATGGCTGCGGCAGCGGCGTATTGCTGAGCCGGGTGCACACGCGTGCGGTGTTGGCGGCGCGCTTGGCCTCGTTGGCGCAGGGTTATTCCGGCGTGAGTTATCGCTTACTGCGGTAATTGTGTGGATTGTTGCAGCGATTTGTTGCCGCGCATTCCATCGGAGGGTTCGGTAGGCGCCAGCGGCGATCTGACCCCGCTCAGCTACGTAGCCGCGGTGTTATGCGGCGAACGCGAGGTGTGGGATGGCGACGGCGCTGCCAGCGCAGCCAGCAGTTTGGCAGCGGCGGGTCTGGCGCCCTTGCAGCTGTCGCCGGCCACAGCCAAATCGAGCGCGTAGACATCAGCGAACGCAGTGGCGACAGCAGCAGAATCAAATTCACTGCGCTGCGCGTGGAGCCGAACGCGCTGAGCGCCGCTGAGTTGGCTGATTTTGAATAGCCACACCGGGCTTGCAGTGGCCGGCGCTGGCCTGGATTTGGGCGCTCTTGGTGCTCGCTTGCGCCACTCATGTGGGCTAGGCATGGGTTTCTGGCACGCTGAGCATCGATACCGATGTGCTGGCTTTACTGCCACATGACCATCGTAATGCCACTGCCGAAGCTGCGTTGGCGCGCTTGAGTGATGGCGCATCGCGGCGCGTGGTGGTGGTGTTGGCTGCCCAGGACAGAGCCCGAGCGCAAGGCGCCGCAGTGCCCTTGCATGCCTTACTGGCCAGCGCGGATGGGCCATTGCAAACCTTAGCCGACGGCGCTGGCATGACCGAACTGATCGACTTTTACGCGCCCTATCGGGATCGCTTGTTGGACCGCGAGCAGCGCACCCGCCTGACGCGTCTGAACCCCGAGCAAATCGTGCGTGGCGCCGTGCTGAGTTTGTATCGGCCGGGGCCTAGTTTGCGCGCGTTGGGGCCGCTGGATGACCCCACGGGGAGTTTTTCGGCGTGGCTTAGCAGTCGCGCTGCGCAGTGCAAAGTCCGTCCGGATGGCGATTGGCTGGCGCTTAACGTGGCATTGCCGCTTCTCGCGGCGCAATGCCTCGCACTGACGAGATTCGGACTTCCAGCAAAAAGGCGCATTCCATTGCGCCTCTTTGCGTCGAACTTTGCGCCGCTTAGCTACCCGCGGCCACCAGTTGCGCCAGACGCCGCACCGCCACCGAGATCGTTGGGTAATCCAGGGTTTTCTGGGCGCGGATCTCGTTGAACATGCTGAGCGTGTAGCGCAGGGTGTTATCGGCGCTGGTCGTCCAGGCTTGCACGCGGGTGCCGCTGCTGGGCTGCGGGCGTTGCAGGAGTTGTGCAGCCAAGGCGCGGCGTTGGGCGTACAACTCATCGCGCAAAACGCCCCGCGCATTGGCATGCCAGCGGCCTTGCACGGGCAGTTGCTCGATGGAATCGGAGAACCATTTCAGGTGCAGTGCCTCGCCGATCTCAAAGTACACGCGCGCGGCATCGGCCACGGATACCCGTTGTTCGTGCGCTAAGTCGATCACATCAAAGGCCGCGTTCAGTGCACTGAGTGCGCTGATGCGCCGCGCCATCGATTGTGGATAACCGGCGCTGATCAGTTCTAGCTCTTGTTCGCGGTAGCGCAATCGATTGCTTTCCGGCACCACGTCATCGAGCACGGCGACCATTTGTTCAAAACCGGGTGCGAAACGCTCGACGCTGGCGGCGATTTCTAAACGCTGGCCGGGCAGTTGCAGCAACCAGCGGGTCAGATTGCGCAGCAAATTCCAAATGCCCAGTGTGACATCCAAATAAACGCTTTCCGGCACATGGGTGCAGATATCCATTTCCGCCCACCATTCACGCGCCCGCACCACCTCGCGGGCGATCGTGAACGCTTTGGCGATCTCTGCCGCGCTCTTGCCGGTGTCTTCGCCCATTCGCAACACAAAGGTGGAACCCATGCGGTTGACGATCGAATTGGTCACCTGGGTGGCGATGATCTCGCGACGCAGCCGATGTTTTTCCATGGTTTGCGCAAAACGTTCACGCAGCGGCGTGGGGAAATAAATCTGCAGCTCTTTCGACAAGTAAGCGTCTTCTGGCACATCCGAATCGAGTAGTTGTTTGTACAACACGATTTTTGAATAGGACAACAAAATGGACAGCTCGGGCCGCGTGAGTCCCTGGCCGCGCGCTTTGCGTTCTTCAAACTCCGCATCGCTAGGCAAAAATTCCAGCGCGCGATCAAGCAAACCTTGCTGTTCTAAGACGCGCACAAAATGCTGTTTGGAGCCTAACCTTGGAATCGACAAGGCTTGCATCAGGCTGATCGCCAAGTTCTGCCGATAGTTGTCAAACAGCACCAGCCGCGAGACCTCATCGGTCATCGCCACCAGTAACTCATCACGCTGCGATAGCGTCAGTTGGCCGAGTTCAATCGCCGTGTTGAGCAAAATCTTGATGTTGACCTCGTGATCGGAGGTATCTACACCGGCTGAGTTGTCGATGAAATCCGTGTTTAACAAACCACCGGCCTGGGCGAATTCGATGCGCCCACGCTGGGTCAGACCTAGATTGCCGCCCTCACCGACAATTTTGCAGCGCAGCTCTTTGCCGTTGACGCGCAGCCCGTTGTTGGCGCGATCACCACACTCTTCGTGTGATTCGCTGCTGGCTTTGACGTACACGCCGATGCCGCCATTCCACAACAACTCAAACTTGGCTTTGAGGATCGCGCGCAGCGTTTCCGTGGGCGTGAGTTGGGTCACTGACTCGTCCAAGTCCAGGCAGCTGGCGACTTCCGGCGTGATCGGGATGAACTTGGCGCTGCGCGGATAAATGCCACCACCTGCACTGATCAAGCTGCTGTCGTAATCGGCCCACGATGACCGTGGTACATCGAATAAGCGTTCGCGTTCGATGAAACTGCGCTCGGAATCCGGATTGGGATCAAAAAAGATATGTCGATGATCGAAAGCCGCCAGCAAGCGAATTTTGCGGGACAACAACATGCCGTTGCCGAACACATCGCCGGACATATCGCCGATGCCAACACAGGTGAAATCCTCTGCTTGGCAATCTTTGCCGAGCGCACGAAAATGCCGTTTGACGCTTTCCCAGCCGCCTTTTGCCGTGATGCCCATCTTCTTATGGTCGTAGCCTTTGGAGCCACCCGACGCGAAGGCGTCGTCCAGCCAGAAGCCATATTCTTGACTGAGCGCGTTGGCAATATCGGAGAAGGTCGCGGTGCCTTTGTCAGCCGCAACCACCAAGTACGGATCGTCGGGATCACGGCGCACCACGCGCTCCGGTGGCACCACAGCGCCGTCGACAATGTTGTCGGTAATGTCCAGCAAACCGCGGATGAAAGTGCGATAACAGGCCACGCCTTCGGCGAGCACCGCATCCCGATCACCGCCGACGGGCGATTGTTTGACGTAAAAACCGCCCTTCGAGCCAACCGGCACGATGACCGTGTTTTTGACCTGCTGCGCTTTCATCAGGCCCAGCACTTCGGTGCGGAAATCTTCACGTCGATCGGACCAGCGCAATCCACCGCGGGCGACTAGGCCCATGCGCAGATGCACACCTTCAACGCGCGGTGAGTACACAAAAATCTCGCGGAACGGCACCGGTTTGGGCAGATTCGGCACTTTGCTGGAATCGAACTTGAAGGACAGATAGTCCTTGGCTTTGCCATCCTGCTGCTGAAAGAGATTGGTGCGCAAGGTGGCATGCATACAGTCTTTGAAAGCCCGCAAAATGCGGTCTTCATCCAGGCTGGAAACTTGTTCCAGCAATTCGGCGAGTGCGTGCACCAGCACCGCGCTCTGCTCAGCGCGCGGTTTGATGTAGGCATCCAACACGTTGCCGACCAGCGCCGGCAATTTGGCGCGCAGGGCATCGGTCATGACCGTGCCGAATTCACGCTCCATGCGGCGCCGCGCGTCGTCAGCGTGACTACGCGCTTCGCGATCTGGATCAAAGCTTGCGTTGAACAATTCGACCAATAGTCGGGTAATCGCCGGATGCGCGGCCAGCGCGCGTTCCATATAAGCCTGCGAATAGGTCACGCCGGTCTGCAGCAAATACTTGCAGTAGCCGCGCAGCATGGTGACTTCACGGATATGCAGATCGGCGGCCAGCACCAGTCGATTGAATCCATCGTTCTCAACCCGACCGCGCCAAACTTGCTCGAAACCTTGCTGGAAACGCTCGCGCGCCTGGTCTAAGTTTTCGCCCAATGGCACCAACAATTCCACTTCAAAATCCTGGATATGGATATTGATGCCGGGTATTTGCATTTCATACGGGTGCTCAGAATTGACCCGCAGGCCCATGTTTTCCAACATCGGCAGCGCATCGGACAAAGCGATGGGTGTGCCCATGCGGAACACCTTAAAACGCAGTGCGCCATCACTCTTTTTGCGCGGTCGATACAACTGCAGACGCACATCGTGGCTGTCTTTTAATTGCGCCGCGGCTTCGACATCGGTCGCCGCAATCCACGGCGTGACCGCTTCGATGTAGCCCATCGGCAGCGCTTTGCCATAGCGATTACTGAGCTTGAGCCCGCGCTCTTCGCCATGTTTTTGCACCAAAATATCGCGCAGTTCGTCTTGCCAGTTGCGCACGATTTGCGCCAGTTTGGCCTCAATCTCACGCACATCGTATTCAGGTTTTTCCCCCGCTTTGGGACGCACCACCACGTGCAAACGCGCCAGTACGGATTCGGAAACCGCCACTGAAGAATCAAAGCGCTCGCCTTCAAATGCGCGCTTTAAGGTTTGTTCGATGCGATCACGAATCTCGCTGGTAAAGCGGTCGCGTGGGATGTAAACCAAACACGAGAAATAGCGACCGTAACGATCGCGGCGCACAAATAATCGTGTGCGTTGGCGTTCCTGCAAATTAAGAATGCCCATCGCCGTTTGGAATAACTCATCGACGGTGGACTGGAACAGTTCTTCGCGCGGCAGCGTTTCTAGCAGATGTTGCAAGCGTTTGGCGCCATGACCACTGCGATGCAGGTTGCTCAGCGCAAACACCGCATCGACTTTGGTGCGGATCAGCGGAATATCCTTGGGCCGCGTGGTGTATGCGGTGGATGTGTACAAGCCTAGGAAACGATCTTCGCCGATAGCACGACCGTTTTCGTCAAAGCGCAACACGCCGATATAATCCATATAGCCGGGGTGATGCACGGTTGATCGGGCGTTGGTTTTCGACAGGATCAATAGGTCTGGCAAGGTGTTAGGCGGCAAATCACGCGCCGCCAGGGACGCCAGCGGCCGCACTGGCAAGTGCGTCTCGGAACCGCGCAACAAACCCAGCCCGCTGCCGGCCACCGCGCGCAGCACATTGACGCCGTCAATTTGGGTGGTTTCGTAGGCGCGATAACCTAAGAAGGTGAAGTGGTCGTCGGCGACCCAGCGCAGAAAATCCGCACACTCGACCACTTGTTCGGCATCGTGCAGCAATTCGCGCTCACCGAGTCCTTCAGCCAGCGCCAGCAAGCGGTGATGCATCGCGTCAAAGTCACGCACGCAGGAGCGCACGTCGGCGAGCACGCGTTCGATCCTTTCGGCCAGTGCTTCCAGGCGTCCCGGCTCGGTCTGCCGATCCACCTCGATATGCATGATCGATTCGGCGCGTAGACCCTCTTCGGCACCAAAACCGAGGATATGACCCCCTGGATCACGCTGAACTTTGAATACCGGGTGGATGATGACGTGGGTCAAGGTGTGGTCTTGGGTGATCGCCAGCGCCACGGTGTCGACCAAAAATGGCATGTCGTCGTTGACGATCTGAATGACCGTGTGGGTGCATTCCCAGCCATGGTCTTCAATGCTGGGGTTGTAAACGCGCACCTTCGCCGCTAGTGCCGGACGCTCGCGGAAGAAGCGCAGCAAATCGAGCGTCAGCTTCGCCCAAACCACGGCGGGACGTTCGCCGAACTCGTCCTCTGGCAAGTGCTCAAACAAACGCGCGGCAAAGGCCAGCGCTTCTTTTAGCTTGGGCCCGGTGACGATCGACTTCAGGGCTTCCTGCACGTGTGCCAGCCCAGGGCCGGCGTCAGAACTGCGAACAGCACTCATGACTTTAGCGTCGCTGATTTGCGAAGGAAGCGTAAAGATAGCGCTCGCCGCTCTGCCACTCTACCCGCAGTGCAGCATGCGGCCAGCAGCGCTTCAGGCGCGCTGTCGGTTAGTCCAGCGGCGGAGCCGCTTTGGGGTTCGACGACCGGGCGATCGAGCCCGAAATCCCGTCTCTTCTACTTGCTTGATGTCTGCATTTGCCCGTACAAACGCCAAGTCATGAAGCCCAGCACCAACACCCCAAAGCCGAGCACGCTCCACAGTGCGAAGCGCCGCATGCGTGCGGCATCGGCGTCTGTCGCAACGACTTCGACCGGCGCATTCATGCTGGTTGTTGGCGTGCTTTGCAGCACACCCGGTTTGGCGCGCTCCAATTGTTCGATTTCCTCGCGGCTAAATCCAGGCGCCACTTGCGCCATCTGCGCCACGCCGCCTAACCAGCGCGTATGGACCTGCGCATCGGCGCCAAAGGCCAGATAAAAGCCGCTGCCTTGGGCATTAAAGACCAAGGTTTGCGGTTGCCAGCTGAGCACCAATTTGGGCGCCGCGTGCCCGCCGGTCTGCGGCCGGACTACCCATTGCGCACCGGACAAAGCGCCGATGTGAATACGGCTGGATTGGCGTTCGCGGCCATTGTGGTTCAAGCGGTAGAAGGTGCTTTCGATGCTCGGCAGCAGCCACAACTGCGGTTTGGGCTGGCGCATTTGTCGGTAAAAGCCAATCGACACCGGCATCACCGAGTTGGGGTCGGCAAGATCAAGTCCAATCGCGGTGGCGGCAATGGCGGGGCTGGTGGCGTACACAAAGTCGCCATCGATCGGTCCTGGCGTGCCGCTCAATTGCACTTCCAGCGTGGGATCAAGTGGCACCGACGCACTGCGCCAGCGCGCGCGGATCGTCGCAAAGCCCATCGGTTCGCCTTCTAACCAGCGCACTTTCAAATAGCGACCATCGCCATTGGGCAAGTCGATCCGGTCAACGACCAAACGCCGGCTGGCGTCGGCGGCGCTGATCCAATCGACACTGCCGTGCGCCACGCCATCCCACAGGCGTAGATCGTCACTGCGCTCAATCGCCAGACGCGCGCGGTAATCGTGGGTTTGCTCTGGTAGGTCGAAAGCCAAGCTTTCCAATAACTCATGCCGGTCACTGGGGCCCAGATCAACAATCACCGAACTTAGCTGCTTGCGGCTGGAGGGCGGTTCCGAACCACGGGCGTTAATGGTGAGCAGCGAGCCATCCATGTTGGTGCGCAATTGCAATTCCAGGTCATCGCGCGCGTCGGAGGCTTGCACGTAGATCGGAAACATCGCGGTGGCGTGCTCGCGAAACTCAATGCGCGTGCGATAGCTAGGGCGGTGCAACGCAAACGGCAACAGCTGACCGGCATCGTTGTAAACGCGCAAATCGGCCAGTTCCGCGCTGCGCGCGTGCAGGTACACCTCGATCGGCAGCAGCATTTGCACAACACCGTTTTCACCGCTCACCGCCACCGGCAAACGCATCGCAAACTCAGCTGGCGTAGGCTTGTGCAGGGGCGCTGGATCGGCGCTGGCAAACAACGGCAGCAAGCTCAGCAGTGCAACCGATACGCGCTTCATCGAGTGGATCCCTCCTCGTTCTCTGCTTCACGTGGTAATGGTGCTAGGTAACCAATCAGCAGCATCAGCCCACCTACACCCATGAACGATACGATTCGGGCGACGCTGCCGACCTTGCTCAAATCGATCAGGAAAAGTTTCAGCACCACCACACCGAGTAACGCGGCACCGACCATCCACAGTGGTTTTGACAGTTTGCGCGCTGCGTAGCGCATCAGCGCAAATGCGCACAAGGTCCAAACCAAGGACAACATCGCCTGCACAAACTGCGATTCAAACAGCGGCGCAAAACGATAAGGCAAACCCAAGAACTGCGCGGCCGTGCGCAATAACATCAAATTGAACCAGCCAAATACCAAGGCCATTGCGGCGCGAATCGCGAAGAGCCGTTGTGCGACGCTGGCATCGGCCGCGTGCAAACGCCAAAGATCGGCGAGCAAAAATGCGACGAATGCGCTGGTCAAATCCAG
This sequence comes from uncultured Xanthomonas sp., assembly GCA_964561825.1. GTDB lineage: Bacteria > Pseudomonadota > Gammaproteobacteria > Xanthomonadales > SZUA-5 > JADKFD01. The sequence goes on along the minus strand of CAZLSB010000002.1, from coordinate 32,062 downwards.
TGGATTGAGGATCGGCAGGTACGGCAACGGCGCCATGCTGCCGTCCTGGCGCAGATTCCAGTAGATCACCAGCAACAGCGCCCAAAGCGCCGCGCAGGGAATCACCGTGGCGCCGTACCACAGGTGCACGGGTCTCAGCGGCCAGCCGGCGCGACGCACTTGCGCCAAGCCGACAAACAACGCACCAATCGACACCCACGCGGCCAAATAATCGGGCCACATGCCCGCCATCACCCAATCGTCGCTGGACGCTTCCGGCGCGGCCAGCAAGGGAATCAGATTTAACGACACCAGCGGTGCCAGCATCACCCACGGTGCAATGACGCGCGCAAAATGCAGGGCCTTCACACCACCCGCCGATACGCCCCAGCGGGCGTGCCAATAACGCAAGCACCAAGCCATTGCGGCCCAGGTCGACACCATCGCAATCGCCGTGCCAAAGCTTGGCAATCGGCTTTGCGCATAGAGCATGCCGAGGATCACCAGGGTAGCCAGCGTCTGCTGCAGCGCGCTGGGCAGCGTAACCCAGCGCAGCGCCTGCACCCTGCTATTGGCGAGCGGCAACAGCGCCAGCGCCGCCAAACTCATCCACAGCAGTCGTGCGTCGGCATAACTAAGCCAGCCCAGATTGCCAATCACGGCCCCTTGCGCGACCAACAACTGCGTGCTCAACACCGACAGGCTGTCGATCAGCGGCACATACAAAACCACGGCCAAGCCGATCAGCCAAACCGCCACGCCGGTGCTGCGTTGTTCGGCGCTCAGATCGGGGCTTCGTTTGCTATTGCTTATCTTTTGCATGCCGATCCAAGCGAGCAGCAGCAAAATCACGCTGCCCAATACGGGCCCGCCGGCAAACGCCATCAGCACATCCTGCACGCCGTCTGCGGGCAGCGCCAGCGGCGCATCGAACTCCAACATCTGCTCAATCATCAGCTTGGGCGAGGTCTGCACCAAGTAGAACCACGTTCCCAATGCCGATAGCGACGGCCACAGCAGACGCAATACGAAGTTCCGATTTGGAAACGCGTAAGCCTGCGTAAGGAGCATCGTGCCCCACGCGGATAAAGCCAGACCCACGCTGTAAGCAGCCCAAAACGGGATGTGATACCAGGGCTCGGCCAGCTCACCGGCACTGGTCAGCCAAGCTAAGGCGTGCGCCGCGCCATGCAAGGCGAAACCGCACCACCAGAAGATCGCCAGACTGAGCCAGATGGTCGCCGAACGGCGCGCATCAGTGGCGTCGAGTACCTCAGCCTCTAACTCGGCAACTCGGCGTTTGAAGGCAAAAGCGGATACCAGGGCGGCCGCACTGAGCAGGGCACCGCCGATCAGCGCGCTGTTCGACAGCACCTGCGCCAGACTGCTTTGTGCATAGACACTGATGTTGCGCCAATCCATATAGCGCGACATCAGCGCCAAGAAGGTCAGTCCGGCTACCGCAGTGACAGCGCCAGCCAGCAGATCCGGCAGGCGCCAGTTAGCCCGACGGCCCAACCACTGCAATCCAAACACCAAGGCAATCGCGGTCAACACATACAAGCTGGCGCGATGTACGCCGGTCACCCGCAGCCATACCTCCACCCACATCCCAGCCAGCAGCCAAAGCACGGCGATTGCGATAAACCCATTGGCCATCCGGCCAAAACCCTGTCGCTCGCCGGGCGCATCGTCGTCGTGTAAACCATGCCGACGGAAGGTCAATGCCAAGAACACGCCAGTGGCGCCGAGTACCACAAAGCCCAAACTGATGTGATTGGCCAATGCGGCGATCGGGTCCAAGCCGGTCAATGCGCGCAGGAAGGCCAACCAACTGAAGAATTGCACCAGGATGCCAAAGCGCCACACCAAGGCTTGTTTCTGGCGCAAACCGATCCACACGATGCCAGCACCCTCCAAGGCCCAGACCGCTGAAGTCCATCGACCATCGAAGGCCAAAGGAATCGCCAGAGTGCCAAACACCACCGCGAGGGCCAGGAATGATTCGACCAGCAAGCGCAAACTGCCCTGCCGCCAACGCCACAAAACCATCGCCGTGCAGGCGTAAAACAAGCCCAAAGACAATGCTGACAAGGCACTGCCAAACGGCATGTCTTTGACCAAGCCGTATTGCAAACCCATGGCCACGGTGGGCACACCAAAGACCAACGTGGCGTCGACGTAGAACTTAAATTGCGGCGCTTGTCGCCACGCATACAGCACCGCGATGACCACGTAAAACACCAAAAACAGCGCCAAGAAGAACTGCGAGCTGGCGTAATGTTCGGCTGAATAGTTTTGCGCGCCCCACGCGGTGCCAATCACAAAGGTGAATAAAAAGCCCAGCAGATTGAGCGAACGCCACGCGCGCCGCCAAGCGATCGCCAGAATGCCGGCGTTGAGCAGCGCGTAATAGCTGAACAGTGCGACATGACTGCCGCTGCCGGTGGACGTCAAGATGGGCACCGCAAAACCGCCGACGATGCCAAACACCGCCAACCACAGCGCATCTTGCATAACCGCCAGCACACAGGTGAACGCGACCAGCAGCAACAGCAAAGCAAACGCGGCGCCACTGGGCAACAAGTGATACAGCTTGAAGGCACCGAAGGTGACCAGCATCAAGGTTGCCAAAGCTGCGCCTTGCGCCGGCAAGGCAATGCCCGGACGTTTAGTGCGGATATGCCAGCCCCAGCCGAGCAGCGCGATTGCGCCGGCCGCAATGGCGGCCAGACGCACTTCAATCGGCACTACTACATAGGCCGATGCAAAGCGCAGCAGGAATGCCACGCCGATAAACAAGATCATCAAACCGATCTTGGCGACCAGATTGCCACCAAATAACCAACCCTTGGCTGCCTGGAAAAACGCCGACATCTGCACCTGCAAATCGCTGGGCGCAGGCCGCGGCTCGTCAAATGGCCGGCGTGGCGGTTTGGGCGTCCACACCGCTTCTGCCGTGCGCGCATCGCCGGAGGCCCTGGGCTGCGGCGGTGCCGCCGCGACAGCGATCGTTTCAGCCACTTTAATGGGCGGTGGCGCGACTGGGGCTGCGGAGACCTCAATGATTTCCGACTGCTCGGGCTTTGCCAGCGGTTCCAGCGCCCAGCTTTGTGGGGTGATGGGCAATGTTGCCGGCGGCGCCTTAGCGGGCTCGGCGCTGGGCTTGCTTACAGGTGGCGTTGTGCTGGGCGATTGCGCAGGCGCAATGCCAAATTCACTAGGCTCAAAGCGAACTTCTGGGCTGGCACTGCGCTGCGGTGGTTTAGGCGTCTGCGCCTGCAGCGCATCGACAATGCGTGTGCTCGGTTGCTGAACCGGGGCGGGCTGCTGCGCGCTCGGTTGCTGCAGCGGGGCAGCTTGCTCTTCGTCTTGCTGCGTGCCGCTCACCAGCTTGTCTAAACGCTGCAGCAAAACCAGTTGGTGTTCGCGCAAAGCGCTGACTTGTTTGGCCAGTTCGCGAATTTCCCGCGTCTGTAGATCAAACTTACGCTGGTTCTCGTTGCTTTCCGCACGAAGGTTGCTGGCGCGTACCCAAGCAACCGCCGGGGCGATCAGCAGATAGAAGAACAACAGTACCGCCAGCAAACCGAACAGTTCCATGCGGCAACATCATCAAGGATGGTCGGAGGATGTTAGCAGCGTGAAGGCTGAGTGTTTCGCTTAGGCCTTGCCCAGATACCTGGGGCAATGCACTTTGACAATGCATGGAGAGCAGCAGCCTGTGGGAGCGCGCTTGGCTGACGCGAGGACCCGGCCTACTACGGCGGCCCGTGGGAATTTAGGCCTGCGTTCGGCGGCGACAGGTGGCCCGAAATCCCGCCTCACCCTAATCCTAAACCCGCGGGATATTCGGGTTTCTGGTCACGCGCCAGCAAGGATTTCAGCCCATCGGCTGGCGTGGTATCGCCATGCAGTACCGCTTGCACGCGCGAAGAAATCGGCAAATCCAGCGCAAAACGCTGTGCCAGTCGCATCACCTCGTCGGCGGTTTGCACACTTTCGACCACTTGGCCAATGTCAGCCACTGCTTGCGCCAATGGGATACCGCGCCCCAGCGCCAAGCCCAGGCGTCGATTGCGGGACAAATCACCCGTGCAGGTCAGCACCAGATCGCCTAAACCGGCTAGGCCGATAATCGTTTCAGCGCGACCGCCCAGGCACAGATTTAAGCGCAGCATTTCATTCAGGCCGCGGGTAATCAGGCCGGCGCGCGCATTCAGGCCAAGCTGCATGCCATCGCAAATGCCGGTGGCGACCGCCAACACGTTTTTCATCGCGCCACCGAGTTCAGCACCGCGAATGTCATTGCCGCTATACGCGCGGAAGTTCGGCCCATGCAGCGCGATGGCGATGCGCTGGGCGAACGCTGTGTCATCGGAGTGCACGGTAACTGCGCTCGGCAAACCGAGCGCAACTTCTTTGGCAAAACTCGGCCCAGTCACGACCGCTTTGGGCAGTTCGACACCAAGCAAGCGATCCGCAACTTGGTGCAGGAAATCGCCAGAGCCCGGCTCAAAGCCCTTGGTTGCCCAAGCCAGCCCGCGCAATTGCGCCGGCAAGAAGGCCCGCACTAAAGCTAAGGTTTCGGCGAATGCATGGCTGGGCACGACCAGCAGCAAGGCATCCACCTGATCGACCGCTGCGGCCAGATCGGTGCCGTATTGAATATTGCCGGGCAAGGCTATGCCCGGCAGATACTGCGGATTCTCCAGCGTTTCGCCGTGGCGAATCAGCGCTTGAGCCCGCCGCCCCCAGAGGCGCACGTCGAGCCCATTGCGCGCCAGTAGCGTCGCTAATGCGGTGCCCCAGGAGCCTGCTCCAAGGACAGCGATGCGCGCGACGCTCATGGCAAGCTTGAACTAAGCGGCTTGCTGGCGGCGACGCACGTTGTCGGCGTGGATCTGTTCAAAATTGATCGGCTGCATTAGGAAGGCCGGGAAGCCGCCTTGTTCGATCATGCTGGAAATCGCCTGGCGCGCGTACGGGAACAACACGTGCGGGCAATAGGTGCCGATCACCATGTCCAGTTGCTGCGCGTCAAAACCCGACAGACCGAAAATGCCGGCCTGCTGAACCTCCGACAAGTAAGCGGTTTTTTCGCCGATTTTGCAGGTCACCGTGACGGTGAGCACGATTTCGTAGACATTGTTGCCCAACTGCTGCGCTTTCTGGCCGAGATTCAGCTCGACGCGCGACTGACCCTGCTCCTGGAAAATATGCGGTGCACCCGGTGCTTCAAAGGAAGCGTCTTTAATGTAGACCTTTTGCACAGTGAGTTGCGGGCCGCTTTCGGCCGCGCCGTTGCCGTTCGCGATTGGGCTGTTGTTGTCTTCGTTGGCCATGCTGAATCGTCCTTCAGGGGAAGTGTGGTGTCTGGTGAGCGCGCTAGAACGCGTTGGATTGGCAATTCCGCCAAATGACGGCGCGCAGCCGGCGATTATCGCACGGCTACGCGCGCTTCGAATAACCCGCAAGCAAGCGCACACCCCGAGTGGGGTGGCGCTGGAGAAAAATCAAGAGCAGGGCGCTGCCCGCCAGCCTCAGCCGTTGGGTATCAATCGGCGAACATGCTGCGCATTTTTTTAAACGCCGCAGCTTCGATCTGGCGGATCCGCTCGGCGGATACTTTGTACTCGTCGGCGAGTTCTTGCAGCGTAGATTTGGGCTCTGCCAACCAGCGCCGACTGACAATGTCACGGCTGCGCGGGTCGAGTTTTTCCAGGCCTTCGGCCAAAGAATCTAAATGGCGCTCACCGGCGTCAGAGGTTTCCAGGCTTTCATACGGGTTAGCCGCTTGATCAATCAAAAAGGCAATTGGTGCCGGCCGCGCATCGGTATCGTCGTCACCGGGTGCGTCAAAAGCGACATCTTGACCTTGCAAGCGCGCCTCCATCTCCACCACCGTCGCTGGATCCACACCCAAATCCTTGGCAACTGTCTGGACTTCTTGCGCGTTCATCCAACCCAGACGCGTTTTGGCGCGGCGCAAATTGAAGAACAGTTTGCGCTGTGCTTTGGTGGTCGCCACTTTGACAATGCGCCAATTACGCAAAATGAACTCATGAATTTCGGCGCGAATCCAATGCACCGCAAACGACACCAGACGCACGCCCATAGTCGGGTCGAAGCGTTTGACCGCTTTCATCAGGCCAATATTGCCTTCCTGAATCAAGTCCGAGATACCCAAGCCATAACCGGCATAACCACGCGCCACGTGCACCACAAAACGCAGATGCGACATCACCAACTGGCGCGCCGCTTCCAGATCGGCGTCGTCACGGAAACGACGAGCCAGTTCCTGCTCGTCTTCGACGGCCAGAATAGGAATACGGTAAACCGCCCCAATATACGAATCGAGACTGCCCACTGATCCAAGAATCGGCAGATTGTTTGCGACCATTGCGTGCGTTGTCATCGCTAACTCCTTAATCGGTAGGGCTAGGGGTCGGTGACCCGTGCCTGATGGGCGCATTTTAGCACTCTCGCTTGGAGAGTGCTAAGCCTCCAGAGTTCCCTTTGGCACTGCCCAATTCAGGTTTCCCTTACAAATCCTTACAGCAGCATTCTCAGTGGCGGGAAGCTTGAGCACCGTGCGCTAGCGAGCGCTGCGTGGCGCGGTCAAGGGTTTTCGCGTAACAAGGTGCCAGGGCGGGTTTGCAACCCGCCTCTACAGCGCACGCTGTGCTCAATCCGCCGGCAACAAATGCGCGTAATTGCTGGCCAATTGATCGTTTTGCTCGGATTTGCGCAGATAACAATTGCCGATCGCCAGTCGATCCAAATGGGTGCCCATAAAACAACGGAAGGCATCTTCGGGGGAGCCGACCACCGGTTCGCCGCGCACATTGAAACTGGTATTGACCAGTGCCGCGCATCCGGTGCACGCATGAAACTGGGTCAATAAAGCATGGAAGCGTGGATGGCTGTCGGCGCGTACGGTTTGCACACGCGCCGAATAATCGACGTGGGTGACCGCGGGGATCGTTGAACGGATTTGTTTGAGGCGATCCAGGCCGGTTGCGCTGCTGTCGACCGGCAATCGGCATTGCGCTTTAACCGGTGCAACGATCAGCATGTACGGACTGGGCGCGCTCAGATCAAAGTAGTCGTGCACATGTTCGGCCAACACCGCTGGCGCGAATGGCCGGAACGACTCGCGAAACTTAACCTTTAGGTTTAATACCGATTGCGTATCGGCGCGCCGTGGATCAGCCAAAATCGAGCGATTGCCCAGTGCGCGTGGGCCATATTCGGCGCGTCCCTGAAACCAAGCAAGCGCCTGACCATCGGCCAGATCGGCCGCGGCGCTGGCGATCAGCTCCTGATCGGACAAGCGTCGGTACACCGCGCCCAACCGATCGAGCGTCGCCGCGATCGTATCGTCGTCAAATTGTGGCCCCAGAAAAGCGCCGGCCATGCCATCACCACCCACACCCAGGGCATTGCGCGGCGCGCGCAAAACGCGATGCCAAAGCGCCAGAGCCGCGCCCAGCGCACCGCCGGCATCACCAGCGGCGGGCTGAATCCAAATATGTTCAAACCCCGCTTCACGCAGTAATTTGCCATTGGCGACGCAGTTCAGCGCCACGCCACCTGCCAAGCACAAATTGCGTTCGCCGGTTTGCTGACGCAAGGACGTCGCCAAACGCAGCACGATTTCTTCAGTGACTTGTTGAATCGAGGCGGCCAGATCCAAATGCCGCGCTTCGATCAATGCCTCCGCTGCGCGTGGTGGGCCGCCAAACAGCGCGTGGAATCGCGCGCTGGTCATCGACAGCCCAGTGCAATAGTCGAAATAATCCAAATTGAGCCGAAAACTGCCATCTGGCTTGATATCGATGAGCTGTTCGCGAATCTGCTTGACGTATTTGGGCTGGCCGTAGGGTGCCAAACCCATCAATTTGTATTCGCCCGAATTAACCCGAAAGCCGCAATAGGTGGTGAACGCCGAGTACAACAATCCCAAGGAATGCGGGAAGTGCATTTCGCGCACGATGTCGAGCTGGCTGCCCTGCCCGATTGCCGCGGTGCCGGTGGCCCATTCGCCCACACCATCCATCGTCAGCACCAAAGCGCGATCGAACGGCGATGGATAAAAAGCGCTCGCCGCGTGGCTCAAATGGTGTTCGGAAAAGGCCAGTGGGTTTTTTAGGGCGAAGGGCTGCTTTGCTGGAGCCGCGCGCTCAGCGCCAATCAGTGCCAACTCATCGGCGATCAGCTTTTTCTGGAACAACTTATCGCGCAGCCAGATGGGCATTGCGGTCGCAAAGCTGGCAAACCCGCGTGGCGCAAACGCTAGGTAGGTTTCCAGCAGCCGTTCGAACTTCAAAAATGGCTTTTCGAAGAACACCACGTGATCAACATCGGCCAGTTCCACGTCGCCGGCTTGCAAGCAATAGCGCACCGCTAGGCTGGGAAAACGCGCATCGTGTTTGACGCGACTGAAACGCTCTTCCTGCGCGGCAGCCACGATCTGGCCGTCGCGCAATAACGCGGCGGCGCTGTCATGGAAATAGGCGGAAATGCCGAGGATGAACAAGGGGCGCGCGCCACGCGACGCGTTCAGCGAAATCGGGGCACGGGGCACGGGACACGGGACACGGGAAACCGGGTCGCCGATGATGCCATGTGCGGCAGGCGCGGCGTTCGGGTGCGGCCCGCGGCAGGACCAGCGTCAGCGCACAGCGCCGGCCCAGACCTAAGCCTTTGGTGGGTTCGATCTGTGATCGAACGCTTCTCCCCCACCATTCAGGACCAGCGTCCGCGCACAGCGCCGGCCCAGAGCCATGGATCAGCACATCAGTTTGACTCGCACCCGGCCCGTTCCCCGCCCCTTACGGTGTCAACAACGTCACCGGCGAACCGGGGCCCACTGGGATTCCCAGCGTGATCCAAATGACGAATAGAGCCGACCAGCCAATCAGAAAGACGATGGAATACGGCAACATGGTGGATACCAGGGTGCCAATGCCCGCGTTAGGGATGTAGCGCTGTAAAAAGGCGATGATCAACGCAAAGTAACTCATCATCGGCGAGATGATGTTGGTCACTGAATCGCCGATGCGATAGGCGTTCTGCGTGACCTCCGGTGGATAGCCGAGCAGCATGAACATCGGCACGAAAACCGGCGCCATCAGCGCCCATTTGGCGCTCGCCGAGCCCATCGCAAGATTGATCGCCGCGCACAGCAAGATGAACGCCAACATCAGCGGAATCTGATGCAGCCCCATGGCGCCCAACAAGGCCGCGCCCTCAATGGCAATAACCAACCCTAGGTTGGTCCAATTGAAGAAGGCGACAAACTGCGCGGCGAAAAACACCAGCACCATGTAGCCACCCAGTGTGCTCATTTGTTGGCTCATGCCGCGCACGATGTCGCGATCGTTCTTGATGGTGCCGGCTGCAGCGCCATAGGCGATACCAAGCGCAACGCCGGCCACGAAGATAAAGGCGACGATCCCGACCAGAAATGGCGACTGCAACACCGCATCGTTACCCGTTGCGCCGATTTTGCGCAGGAAACCGTTTTCTGGCACCAGTCCCCAGATCACCAACGCAATCAATAGCACGGCAACGCTGCCCGCCCATTTCAATCCACGGCGCTCCAAAGCCGACAACGGCTGCACCTGATCTTGTTCGCTGCGTTCGCCATCGTAGGCAACAAAACGCGGCGCAACGATCCGCTCAGTGACCCACCAACCCAGGCCGGTAATCAGGAAAGTCGACACAAACATGAAGTAGTAGTTGGCCATTGGCGACACCACGTAGGCAGGATCGACGATGCGCGCAGCCTCTTGAGTCAGCCCGGACAACAAAGGGTCAATGGTGCCGAGCACCAGATTGGCGCTGTAGCCACCGGAGACACCAGCGAAGGCGGCGGCAACACCCACCACCGGGTGACGTCCCGCGGCCAGAAAAATCAGCCCAGCCAGTGGCACCAGCAAAACGTAGCCGACTTCACTGGCGGCGTTGCTCAATACGCCGCAAAACACCACGATCGGCGTCAACAGCACGCGTGGCGCATTCAACACCAGTAACCGCATCAGCGCGCCAATAAAGCCGCTGACTTCGGCGACACCAATGCCGATCAGCGCAACCAGAACGGTACCCAGCGGCGCGAAATTGGTAAAGTTGGTGACCAGCCCGGTCATGATCCGGTGCAACCCCTCGATGGTCAGCAAACTGACCACACGCACTTCCGCGCCAGTTTTTGGGTGGGTAGCTACCACATCAAACCAAGCCACCAAGGCGGACAGCGCGATGACCCCCAGCGCCATCAGCGCAAATAGCGTCGTCGGGTCAGGCAGCGCATTGCCAATCCGTTCAACGCGATTGAGGAAACGGTCTACAGCGGTCACACGCGGAGCGATGGCGTCGGTCATGGCGTCAGGGCGTTAAGTCAGGATTGCTAATTGCGTCAAAGACATGATGAAAGTTCCGTGAAGGCGGCTGCAATGTTGGCTGCCGCACCGACGCCCGGTTGCACCCCAGATGAATCTCTCGATTAGCGGCCGAGCGCCTGGGGTGGAAATTAACCGCAATGCACCTCGCTGGCCAGACCCACATTCCTCTGCATGCAATGTTGATCCAAACCCGTCTGTTACTTGTTGTTACTCAGCGTGACGCAACGGTGTCGGCTTTGTTGCACGGACTTACCTAGGCTTCTAGACAGCGCAACAAGCTCACGTTGGAGACGAAAATGGCGATCACAGCAGGGAAACGGTGCGGAGAAGGCGTTTGCGGTCATTGTGTACAGCCGTGCGTGCTCGGTACGATCACCAGTGGCTTGCGGCTTGATTTACGGGATTTCCCTGACCTGAAAGAGCGACATCTGGCCCGTGGTGACTATTTGTTTCATGTCTCGGGTTCCTTTGAATCTCTGTTTGCGGTGCGCAGCGGCATGCTGAAAGTCACTATGCTGACCGAGGATGGTCGCGAACAGATCAGCGGTTTTTTCTTAGCCGGCGATCTGGTCGGTTTGGATTCGGTGGGTTTGCATCAGCACGCTAGTTCATCGACCGCACTGGAAGACACGGTGGTCTGCGAACTGCCATTTTCGGTGCTGGAACGCCATGGTCAGTCAGTGCCACGTATCCAAGCCGCGCTGTATCGGATGCTGAGCGGTCAGATTCGTCGCGAACAGTCCACGCTATTGTTGCTCGGTTCCTTGCGGGCAGAAGAACGGCTTGCGCAATTCCTCATCGACTTGTCCGAACGCGCCGCCGCCGACAGCGTTTGCGGAAGTGCCATCGGCATGCCGATGACCCGCGAGGAAATTGGCAGCTATCTGGGCTTGAAGTTAGAAACAGTCAGTCGAACGCTGTCAAAACTGCATCGCGAAGGCGTGATCGAAGTGGTCAAACGGGGCGTGCGCATTCGCGAAGTTAATAAACTGCGGACGCTGGCAGGCCTGCATGTGCGACCCGCGGCGCCGATCACGCGACGGCTGGCGCACTGATCATGAGCAATCACGTAGAACAAGCGGCGTGCGCGCCCTTGATTGGCGTGGTTGAGCCGGACGCCGATGTGCGCGAGTTTATTCAATCCTTATTGCAGCGGGCTGGCTATCGCTGCGCTGCGTTTGTCAGCGCCGAGCGCTTTGAGTACGTCGCGACAACCATGCATTTTGATTGCTTGGTCACCGATAGCGATTTGCCTGGCATGGACGGATTGGAACTCGCCCGGCGGGTCGGCGCGTCGCGCAATCCGGTGCCGGTGATGTTATTGAGTTCCGATCCAGGCAACGATCTGCAACGCGCCGCGGTGGTCGCCAAAGTGATCCGCGTGCAAAGAAAGCCGCTGCGCGTCGGTGATTTTTTGCGCTCAATCGAACAAAGCACCCGACCCGAAGCCTAGCTCGGCAGCAGGGCTGCCTTGTCGATCAGCGCGCGCACCGCCGCGCCCAACTCTTCGCGCGCATACGGTTTGGCAAGGATGCGGGGGCGCTCGGGGTTGTTGCCAAAATGGTCCTCCAGCGCCGCCTCCGCATACCCAGAGCTGTACAAGATGGGCAGCAAGGGTCGATCTTTGCGCAAGCGATCGCCCAGCTGGAAACCGGTTTCGCCACCCAACAACACAACGTCAGTAAAAACCAAGACGATGTCCTGGTGCTTGGCCAAGGCGGCCAACGCGCCATCAATATTGGCCGCTGGTGTGATCCGATAGCCGAGCGAGCGCAATTGGGTCTGGGCGATGTTGGCGACTTCCGGATCGTCTTCAACCACCAACAGATGCTCGCGACCGCGCAGTTGAGTGCCGCGCGGCTGCGCTGGCGCTGGGCTTTGCGCGTTCGGCGCGGCAGGCAGCAGCAGACGCACAGTAGTGCCCATGCGCGGTTCGCTGTAGATGCGCACGTCGCCACCCCATTGGCGCACAAAACCGTACACCATGCTGAGGCCAAGTCCGGTGCCCTTGCCAGCGGCTTTGGTGGTAAAAAAGGGCTCCAGCGCACGCGTGATGACCTCACGACTCATGCCGTGCCCATTGTCACTCACTTCAATGACTACGGTATCGGCGCCGCGGCCTGACCGGGTTGCTTCGCCTGGGTGTGCCGAAAGCGTCAGCGCGCCGCCACGCGGCATCGCATCGCGGGCGTTCAGCGCCAGATTGAGCACCGCGCTCTCCAATTGACCGGCGTCGGCCAGCGCCTGCGCCAACTGCGGATCCATTCGATAACGCAATTCGATGCCTTCGCCCAGCGTACGCTGCAGCAAATCGCGCATACCCGTGAGCAGTTGCACGCAATCGACCGCCTGCGCCGTCAGCTGGCGTTTGCGCGAGAAGGCGAGCAGCTTGCCCGTCAATTCGGCGCCGCGTTTAGCCGCCCGCGTGGCCGATTCAACCAACTGCAAGGCATCTGGGCGATCGGGTAGCAGGTCTTCCAAAATTTGTAGATTGCCAGCGATGACCGTCAACAGATTATTGAAATCGTGCGCCACGCCACCGGTCAACTGACCAAGCGCCTCCATTTTGGACGCCTGTAACAACAAACCTTGATGGTGCTGGCGCTCGAAAACGGCGGCCGCCAAGTGCGCAGCGCCCTGTGCGTATAGACATTCATCGTCACTGAAGGGGGCGTCACTGGGGCGAAAGACCGATAAAAATCCGTGCACTTTGGACGGTCCGCGCAGCGCAATAATCGAGCCGGACACTTGCGAGGCGCAAGCGTTCTTGGAGCGCCGCGGCACCACGCGCAACTGCGGCGTGTGACCATCCAGAAAGCGCCGTAAGCGCGCCGGTGACAAGGCTTTTTCGATGACTTGCAAGGCTTCGTGGTCGGCCCAGCCATGCACACCAACAAAACGCAGATGCAGGCCCTGATGGCCGCGCTCACAAATTCCGGCGTGGCTGAGCTTGAGTTGCTCAACCAAAACCCGCAGCGTTTCCTGGCAGTAGGATTCGATGCCGGCGGTGCTGACGGCTTGTTCAGCCAACTTGGTCAGTGCCACCTGGCGCTGACTTCGCAATAACAACTCGCGCGTACGCTTCAAGTCCGTCACGTCGCGCACCGCGGCAAGCACCAAGTGCGCACCGGCCACCATGAGCGGACTCAAACTGACTTCTACCGGGAATTCAGAACCGTCAGAACGCCGACCGACCAATTCCTGATTGAGGCCCATCGGTCGACTGTGCGGATTCTTCGCGTAGTGCGCGCGATCGTCGCGGTGTTTGCCGTGATAGCGTTTGGGAATCAGCGTTTCGATCGGTTTGCCCAGCAGATCAGCGGCCAGGAATTGAAACATTTGGAGCGTCGCCCGATTGGCAAACTGGATATTGCCGACCTGATCAACCGCCAGCAGCGCGTCGGGAGCCGCATCGGCCAAGGCCTCTAATAACGGCGATTGGGTGGTCTGCTCGCTCATCATCCGGGCTCAGTTGTGCGACGTCACGACACAGGCCAACATATATCCCACGCCACGCACGGATCGAATCAGGCTCGGCAGTTTTGGATCGTCGCCTAACTTACGGCGTAGTCGGGTGATCTGCATGTCTACGGTACGGTCATAAGCACCGGCTTCGCGGCCGTGGGTCAGATCCAAGATATCGTCGCGCGTTAGCGCTTGTTGTGGGCGTTGTGCCAACGCTGCCAGCAGTTTGAATTCGCCATAGGTCAGCGCAATTTGCTCACCGTCGCGGTTCGCCAACCGGTGTTCTTTGAGGTGCAGTTCAAAGTGATCAAAGCGCAGCAACGTGGGTGTCGGCGCCTCGCGTGGCAACTCTTCGCTGCGCCGCAGCACGCTTTTAATGCGCGCTAGCAGTTCGCGCAGGTCAAAGGGTTTGGTAACGTAGTCGTCGGCGCCAATTTCCAGGCCAACAATTTTATCAATCGTGTCGCCGCGACCAGTCAAGATGATGATCGGCAATCGATAGCGCTCGCGAATTTGTCGAATGAGCGTCAGGCCATCCTCATCCGGCAAGCCCAAATCGACGAGCGCCAAGTCGGGTGAGTGTCGCTCCAGGGATAGCCGTGCTGCCGCCGCAGTGTCCGCATCCATGGTACGAAAACCCTGCGCGCTGAGATAAATCCGCAGCATTTGCCGAATATCGGCTTCATCATCAACGATCAGAATTTGCGCTGCCAAAGTCATGCGCTACGACTGAGCCTGCGTTTTTGGGCCACAGAGTGTGACCGTAAACGAAGACCGAGGTAAGACTTGCGCAGCTCAGGCGTTAATTTTTATCCGGACTCACGAGATTGGCAGACCTCACACAGCTGGGCTGCCGGCATAACGCGCAAGCGTTCCAACGGTAAACGCGCCCCACAGCTAAGGCAACGTCCAAAACTGCCGCGATCCAAACGACCCAGCGCAGCATGCACGGCAGCCAGTTCTTGTTGTGCGCATTGGAGTTGGGCAATTCGCAGAGCACTGACTAGATCGACGCTGCCGGTGCGCGGTGCATCCGCCTCTAGCTTCGCCAAGACCGCTTCCCGCGCCAACAAAGCGTCTCGGAAATCGCTGATTTGCAGTTTCGCCAGAGGCTTCATGAGCTGATCCACTCAGCCGCGCACAACCAAAACTGGAATCTGGCAGTGGGTCAGCACCTTTTGCGTCTCGCTACCCAATAACAGCGCCTCCAGACCGCGGCGCCCATGCGAGGCCATCACAATGAGCTCACAGTGGCGGGCCCGGGCTTCCTCGATGATGGCCTCGTAGGGATTGCGCGCGAAAACAAAATAACCCTCCATGGCCACACCATGCGCGCGCCCTAACCGCGCACCGGCCGACAAAATCGCCTCAGCCTCACCGATCGCGCTCAATTGGAAAGCTTCCTTCGCAGTTGACGCCAGCAGCGGGACTGCATGGTCGGTGTCTGAATCGAATCGGCTAATGACATGCAACAAGCTGATCCTGGAACCCAGCACTTTGGCCAGACGCACCGCATGTGCGGCTGCCAATTCGGACAAGGTAGCGCCGTCTAATGGGACCAGAATGTGCTTGTACATGTCAGAAGCTCCAGAAACCTGCGGTCCGATTGCGGCCTTGCGCGGGGCTCGAAATGCTCATGTGTAGACCGCCACATTCCGCCTCCAAGCGCTCCGGGCGCGTTGCGCTCGGAGCGCTCACTGCGGTGTGTGGCGCTTCCAACGGCAGTCTTCGACGCGCAGCGCCAATCTACCCACACTGTAGGGAAAGCCATTGACCGGCGTCAAAGCGCAGCCAATTGAGGAGCATTACGGTTACTGGCGCAGGCGCATGAGCACCAGATGGCGTTCGCCGTCAGCGCCAGGAACACGCAGCGGATGCACGCCGGTGACCTCAATATCCTCTGGCAGGCGCGCTATTTCGGCGTCTGGGCGCTTGCCCTTCAGAGCCAGCCAGCGGCCATCCGGCGCAATGATCTGCCGCGTGCTTTGCACAAAATCGCTCAACTCAGCGTAGGCGCGCGAGACTACCTGGGTAAAACCGGCGCCCTGCGGCAAGGCCTGGGCGCGTTGCTCGTAAACGCTGACCTGCGGCAACGGCAAGCGCCGCACACATTCGCGCAGGAAGCGCGCCTTTTTGCCGTTACTGTCGACCAACCACACCCGCTGGTAAGGCTGCACCATGGCCAACACCAATCCGGGAATGCCGGGACCGCTGCCAATATCAGCCAGATCGCGCTCTAGTGCATACGGCAACACCGCCAGCGCATCGATCAAGTGTCGATCAATCATCGCCAATGGCTCACGCACCGCGGTTAAGTTGTAAGCGGCGTTCCATTGCACCAGCAGGGCAATGTATTCCAGCAAATGCTGCTGCGTGCTGGCATCCAGCGGGCACGCCAGCTGACGCAAGCCATCCGCCAGCCGAATACGCCAAATCTCAGCAATGGAGGTTCCGTCTGGCGTTTTGCTCATGTCGCAACTCCTGGTGGGCCGGTTTGGCCGCAGCGCGCAAAGCTAGCCCGGATGTTTCCTAAATTGCACGCCCTCGCCTGCACCGCAATCGCGCACCCACTGTAAGCCGCGTTGGCGGAAGTTCGCCCGCAGCACCCGAGTGGTGCAATTGCTCAATGATTTGCACCCTAATGATGCGCATGCCGATGGCGTGGCCTTGATTTCTGGCGCTTTCGTGCTTGGCACAGCGATTGCTGTGTGCTTTGGGCATTTCCCACTTATCGCCTTTGGAGGCTCTCGATGTCGGTCGAAAAAGTAAAAAAACTGATCAAGGACAATGGCGTCAAGTTCGCCGATTTGCGCTTCGCTGATATGAGTGGTCGTGAGCAACACTTGTGCATCCCGGCTAGCACCGTGGATGACTCCGTATTTGAAGACGGCAAGATGTTTGACGGTTCGTCGATTGCCGGCTGGAAGGGCATTAACGAGTCGGACATGGTGTTGTTACCGGACGCCTCCACGGTGTTCCTCGATCCGTTCGCCGAAGAATCGACGCTGGTCTTACGCTGCGACGTGCTTGAGCCGTCGACCATGCAGCCGTATTCGCGTTGTCCGCGTGGCATTGCCAAACGCGCCGAGGCGTACTTGAAGGCCGCTGGCGTGGGTGATACGGCGTTTTTTGGTCCGGAGCCGGAATTTTTCATCTTCGACAGCGTGCGTTCGAATGCCTCAATCAATGGCAGCTTTTATGAGATCGAATCCGAGCAGGGCGCGTGGAACAGCGGCAAATCCTACGAACATGGCAATACCGGCCATCGCCCAGGGGTAAAGGGCGGTTATTTCCCCACCGGTCCGGTCGACGCTTTCCAAGATTTGCGTTCGGCGATGTGTTTGACCTTAGAAGCTCTGGGCATCCCGGTTGAGGTGCATCACTCTGAAGTAGCCACCGGCGGCCAGTGCGAAATCGGCACGCGGTTCAATACGCTGGTCAAAAAAGCCGATGAGCTGCTGACCCTGAAATACGTGGTGAAAAACATTGCTCACCAGCACGGGCATACCGCGACCTTCATGCCCAAGCCGCTGGTTGGCGACAACGGCAGCGGCATGCACGTGCATCAGTCGATTGCCAAGGGTGGCAAGAATCTGTTCAGCGGTAATGAGTACGGTGGTTTGTCGAAAATGGCGCTGCATTACATCGCCGGCGTGTTCAAACACGCGCGCGCCGTGAATGCCTTCACCAACTCGGGTACCAATAGCTACAAGCGCTTAGTTCCGGGCTTTGAAGCGCCGGTGCTGCTCGCTTATTCGGCGCGTAATCGCTCCGCATCCTGCCGGATTCCGTGGGTCAGTAATCCAAAGTCGCGTCGTATTGAAGTGCGCTTCCCGGATGCCATCAACTCCGGTTATTTGACCTTCACCGCGTTGATGATGGCGGGTCTGGATGGCATCAAGAACAAACTCGATCCGGGCGCGCCGTCCGATAAGGATTTGTACGATTTGCCGCCGGAAGAAGAAAAGCTCATCCCGACCGTGTGCCATTCCTTGGACCAGGCCCTGGAAGCACTGGATAAGGATCGCGAGTTCCTCAAGGCGGGCGGCGTGATGAGCGACGATTTCATTGATGGTTATATCGACCTGAAAATGAAGGAAGTCACCACGCTGCGGATGCACACGCATCCAGTCGAGGTTTTGCAGTACTACTCGATCTGATGCCGATATGGCCACGCGACTGGTGCGGGCTCTGGCGCGTGGGGTGGTCGGTTTGACCGCCGCGGTGCGTGCACCAGCGCCGGCTTTGGAAGCTAAAACGAGCAGCGCATCCGATGGCGATGCGCTGCTCGACCAATTACACACGCCGCTGGCAATTGCCGATCGCCAGCTGCGCATCGTGCACGCCAATGGCGCGCTGATCGAAACCTACTGCGAGCGACGCATCGTTGGCACACGGGTCGCTGATCTGGCGCTCGGCACTGACATCCTGGCCAGTTTGGTTAAGCGCGTATTTGACCAGCGCGAGCGCATCGTCGCCCGCCGCTTATTGCTCGAACTCAAACGTGACACGCCCAAACGCTACGATGTCGCGCTGACGCCGATCCTATGGCGCAGCGAAAGTACCGTGCTGATTGAACTGCACGCGCTGGCCGAACACGATCAAGATCTGGGTGAAGGCGTGGTATCCACCCCGGAACCGGCGGCCCAGCAAATGGCGCGCGCTTTAGCACACGAAATTAAAAATCCACTCGCCGGGCTGCATGGCGCGGCGCAATTGTTAGAACGCGAGCTACCCAGTAAAGCCTTGAAGGAATACACGCAGGTAATCCGCGCCGAGGCCGATCGTATCCGGCGTTTGGTCGATCGTCTGCTGCAAAGGCCCGATGTAGCGCACGCCGGTCAGTCGTTCAACGTACACGAGGTTTTGGAACGCGTGCGTACCTTGATCGGCGCCGAAGCCGGCGCGCGCACCGAAGTGATTCGCGATTACGATCCCAGCCTGCCGGATATCGACGGCGACCCGGATCGATTGACCCAGGCGCTGCTGAATTTGGCCCGCAATGCCTTGCAATCGGGCGCTCGCAGCATTCGTTTACGCACCCGTGCCGAGCGGCGCGCGCGCATCGGCGACAAAAGTTGTCGACTCGCCTTGCGCATCGATGTGTGTGACGACGGCGGCGGTGTGCCGGACGCCCTGCGTGAGAGTCTGTTTTTGCCCTTTGTAACCGGTCGCGATGAGGGCACGGGTTTGGGTTTGCCGGTGGCCTTGGCGATTGCCCGTGAGCACGGTGGCACGCTGGCATTTATCAGCCGCCCCGGCGCCACCACCTTCAGTTTGTTGATCCCGGTGACCCCATGAGTGCGCTACCGCAAGTCCGCAGTGGTCCGCGTCGCGTGGTCTGGCTGGTCGATGACGATCGCTCGATCCGCTTTGTTCTAGAAAAAGCTTTCGCGGGCGCCGGTTTTATGGTCGAGAGTTTTGATGCGGCTGAGCCGGCACTGCGCGCGCTCGCCAGTCGCACCCCCGATCTGGTGTTCACCGATGTGCGCATGCCCGGCATGGATGGCATGGCCTTCATGGAGAAACTCAGCCAACGCGCACCACAAGTGCCGGTGGTGGTGATGAGTGCCTACACCGATTTGCCCAGCACGGTCGCGGCCTTTCACCGCGGTGCATTCGATTATTTGCCCAAGCCTTTTGATATCGACAGCGCCATTGATATGGCTAGGCGCGCGACGGCACGCGAAGCGCCGGCCGCCGAGACGGATTGGTCGGATGAGGGTTTGGTCGGTGATACGCCAGCGATGCGCGAAGTATTCCGCGCGATTGGCAAACTGTCGCGCGCCGATTTGTCGGTGCTGATCACCGGCGAAACAGGCACCGGTAAAGAACTGATCGCCCGCGCGCTGCATCGCCATAGTCCACGCTCGAAGGGTCCGTTCATCGCGCTCAATACCGCGGCGATTGCACCCGAGTTGTTGGAAAGCGAACTATTTGGCCATGAACAAGGCGCATTCACCGGCGCCACGCGGCGCCATCAAGGGCGCTTTGAACAAGCCGAACGTGGCAGCTTATTTCTCGATGAGATCGGCGATATGCCGATCGGATTACAAACGCGTCTGTTACGTGTTTTGGCCGAGGGTGAGTTCTACCGCGTCGGTGGTCGCGAATTGATTCGCGCCGACGTGCGGGTGATTGCCGCAACCCACCAGGATTTGCGCGGCAAAGTGGAACGCGGCGAGTTTCGCGCGGATTTGTTGCATCGTTTGGACGTCATGCGCATCCATCTGCCCGCCTTACGTGAACGCGCCGCAGATGTGCCACGACTAGCCGATCGTTTTTTGGCGGAAACCGCGCGCGAAATGCGCGTCTCGCCCAAACATTTGTCGGTCGACGCGGTGCGCGCACTGACCCACTATGGCTGGCCCGGCAATGTGCGCGAGCTGCGTAATTTGTGCCAGCGACTGGTGCTGATGGCGCCGGGTTCGCAAATCCTGAGTGGCGATTTGCCAGACGAGGTGCGCAAAGCCGCAGCCGCGCCCGCCGCTGAAGCCGGCTGGCTGAAACCGCTGGCCGATTGGGCGCGTCTACAACTGGAACTCGATCAGCCTGATTTGCTCGAAGCGGCCAAAGCCAGCCTGGAGCAAGTGCTGTTCGACGAAGCCCTAAAAGTCACCGGTGGTGATCGCCAACACGCCGCCAAACGGCTAGGCTGCGGCCGCAACACGCTAACCCGCAAATTGGGGCCGAAGAAGAGCAAATAGCGCTAAATCGGAGCTTGCCCGCTGCTTTTGCTTCGACCAAGCAAACCAGGCAAGGTCTGGATTGCTTCGTCGCGCTCTCCATGAACCCCTGTTGTAAGTTGTAAGGTGTTGATTGACAGTGGCGCAAAGCATCGAAGGAAAGGTCCGTGCTGTGCGCGGACTCTTCCGCTGCAGCGGCCAAATGCGTTCGACCGATGAAGCGCAGGAAGAACCCCTGTATCGACACCGCGCCTCACCGGCGCTGTCGGTATAAAACCAATTGGATGAACGCTTTATGACCTTATTGTTGCTGAAGTTATTGCTCGTACCGACGTTGATCTTGGCGGTTACGCTGGCTGGACGGCGCTGGGGTCCGGAGGTAGCGGGATGGTTATCGGCCTTTCCAATCCTGTCTGGACCCATCTTGTGGTTTATCGCGCTGGAGCAAGGCGCAGCGTTTGCCGCGACCGCCGCGCACGGCACGCTGCTCGCCGTGCTGGCTATTTTGACCTTCAGCCTGGCCTACGCCTGGGCCGCACAGCGCCGCAGCTGGCCGGACTGCATGTTGATTGCATTGTGCCTGTACGGCCTGTCCGTGCTGGCGCTGCGCCAATTGGATACCAGCCTGATCGTGTCATTTGTGAGCGTGATTGCCGCGCTGTTGTTGGTGCCATTGGCTTTTCCGACGGTACCGCGCTGGGTCACCGGCAAAACGGTGACCAGCGACCTGCCCTGGCGTTTGATAAGCGCGGCCACGTTGGTGCTGCTGGTGACTTACCTCGCTAACCATCTGGGGCCGCGTCTAAGCGGTCTATTGGCGATGTTTCCGGTCATGAGCACAGTGCTGGTGGGTTTCTCGCACCGGCAATCAGGCGGGCAATTTGCCACACGATTGTTGCGTGGCATGGTGTACGGCTATTTCGGGTTTGCCTGTTTCTGCGCGGTGTTGGCGCTCACGCTGCCGGAGCTCGGAATTGGCGCGGCATTCATCCTGGCTTTGACCATCGCATTGTTAGTCCACCTAATCGCGCGCCGCTTTATGCCTCGTTAGTGAACCTCGCAACCATTGGGTTAAACGACTGGTTTGGCGCATGGCGGGTTGTTCGACAAAATGCGTGGACATAGCGCAAATACCCAGAAGTATAGGGATTAAGCTGATGACCAGCGCCCAATACTGGACGGCGGACAGTGCGGCAATGGTATCTGTGCGAAAGATCAAGCTAAAGCTCACATAAAGCAGTATTCCGTGCATCAAATACAAGCTAAAGGCCATCTCACCGAGCAT
The DNA here is from genome assembly GCA_964561825.1 of uncultured Xanthomonas sp. Taxonomy (GTDB): domain Bacteria; phylum Pseudomonadota; class Gammaproteobacteria; order Xanthomonadales; family SZUA-5; genus JADKFD01. Next base: position 10,241 of record CAZLSB010000002.1, on the reverse strand, counting down.
TCGCGACAAACGATGCGTCAATAGGCCGAATAGACTATTCCCGCACGCAATGACAATAAAAGCCAAGGCCAGCGGTATTGCTTTCAGATAGGCGTTGCTGGTCGGCAAATAATTTACCATGACGGCGAGGCAAGCAAAAGCGAAAACGGCCGCCCATCGCGATGCAGTGAGCACGCGAACATAACTTGATCGCACGCAAAGCGCGGCAATAATTCCGGTCAAAAACGACAAAAAATGCGGTAGCAAGGGCTCCCATACCCAAAGCATTCCTAGGACCGCCGCTGCGGCGGGCAAAAGATACCTCAAGGGCACCGCAGAACCTGTAGTTAAGGCCAGTAGCGGCAATGAGAAATAGAAAAACCACTCATAAGGCAAACTCCAGGTTACCCCGGCGGTTATTCTCCAGGTGTCTGCAAGACCATTCAAATCGGGAGCGCCAAGGATGGTAAACGACATCCAGCGCAAGGCATCTTTTGATACCTGAACAGGGGCCGATCTAATGTCAGCGTCACTAACCAGCATCACAACGCCAAACATGATCGCCAGCATCACTAGGTATGCGGGCGTTAATCGCAAAAAGCGCGAAACAAATAATCGCAACCAGTCAATGGTCTGTCGCCCATCCAACAGCTTAGAAAAAAATAAGAATCCGGTGATCATGAAGAACATCGCCACACTGCTTTGCCCAAAATGCGTGTACAGGTTAGATGGCGGCGGTCGCCATTCGCCCGACTGCAAAAAGAAATACCAAATGCAGGCGTGGTGCAGAAAAACAAAAAACGCAAGGTAACCACGTAAGCCGTCAATGGCGGTATAGCGTTGCGCAAGGTCTGGCAGGCGTAGGAAACGCGCCAAGTACGCCGTAGACGCGAGCGCCACCACGACTGCGCAGAGCGACGGCAGTACACTGGTGGGGTTCATGCGTTTGGTGGGAGTGGCATATTCTTTGAAGCCTCAGTTTAGCGCTTTACCGATAGATTCGTGAGGGAGAAGCGTTCGATCACAGATCGAACCCACCGAAAGCCCGAGCTCTGGCTGTTGTGGGTCGGCGCTGTGCGCTGCCGCTTTTCCCCTATTGGCCCTGCACCCACTCAAATCGCCCAATTCGGCTGCTTTCCAGCTAGTGTACGTCCCCTTTTGTTTTGGCCAGTCTGGAGCACTTATGAGCGACGCTGCACCGCAAGTTATTCGTTTCCACTACAGTGTGGCGCAGGTCGGGCAAGCGCCGATGGAGTCTTCGCATGGCAGCAGTGAGCCGATCGCGGCGTTGATCGGTGCCGGCAATATCATTCCGGGCTTGGAGCAGGCGTTGATTGGACGCCAAGTTGGCGAACGTTTTCAGGTGATCGTGCCTGCCGCGCAAGCCTACGGCGAGCGCAATGAGGCGCTGACTCAGCGCGTACCCAAGAAGTATTTCCCCGCCCAAGTGGCGCTGCAGCCGGGCATCACCGTGATGCTGCAAACCCAGCAGGGCCCGCGGCCAGTGACGGTGCTCAAAGTCGGGATGACCGTAGTTGATGTGGACCTCAACCACGCAATGGCCGGGCTAGACCTTAATTTTGACATTGAGATTGTCGAGATTCGCGACGCGACCACAGAGGAATTGGCGCACGGTCATGTACATGGCGATGGTGGTCACCACCACTGATGGATGGCCGGCAGCAAATCGCAATTTGTGGCGCGCTCGCGCGCGAGGTAACACGATGATTCTGATCCGCACTTGCTTAGTCGCCGCCTGCTGTTTGCTGTACTCCAGCTTAGCTTTGGCCGCTACGGCCACGCGCTTCTCCGACATCTGGCGCGCCGAGTGGCAATGGCGTTTGCAACAGCAGCCGCTGTTTGCCACCAGCATTGGGGTGCACAACTACGATGACCAGCTCGGCGATGTCAGTCCTGCAGTCCAAGCACGGCGGGCCGAATATTGGCGTGCTGTGCTTGCTCAATTGGACGAGTTGGACGCAGCGCAGCTGACTGCGGCAGAAAGCATCGACCTGCGCATCTACCGCGCACAAATCGACAGTTTCATCGCCAATATCGAATTGGGCAGCACTGAAATGCCGCTTAATTCAGATTCCAGTTTCTATTCAGATTTGGCGATGTTGCCACGTAACCATCCGTTTAGGAACGCCACTGATGTACGCAATTACTTGGCCCGTTTACGCGCGGTGCCAGATTACTTTGACCAACATATCGAATTATTGCGCGCGGGTTTAAAGAGTGGCCGCACCTTGCCGCGCGTGGTGCTGGAAGGTCGCGATGGGCCACTTTCTGCAGTCGCCGAATTAACCGATCCCGAGCGTAGCGGATTTTATCAGCCGCTGCGCACCTTGCCGGCGTCGATTAGTGCTGAGCAGGCCAGTGAATTTCAGACCCTAGCCCGAGCCGCCATACGCGCAGCGGTGATTCCAGCGCACGCCAAACTGCTGCGTTTTATGCGCCAACGGTATATCCCTGCTGCGCGTGACAGTCTGGCGGCCTATCGTTTGCCAAACGGCAAAGCGTGGTATCAGCGGCAAATCCTGGATTACGTCAGCGAGGAACTGCGCCCCGAAGAGATTCACCAAATCGGTTTGGCGGAGGTAGCACGCATCCGCGCGGCGATGGATTTGATCATCGTCGAGCTGAAATTCGCTGGCGATTTCCCGGCGTTTTTGCAATTCCTGCGCAGCGATCCGCAGTTTTACGCACGGACGCCAGATGAACTTTTGGCCGCGGCATCCTGGGTGGCCAAACGCGCAGATGGGCAATTGCCACGCTTTTTTGGTCGGTTGCCCCGTTTGCCCTACGGCGTGCAAGCGGTGCCCGATGCGATTGCCCCTTATTACACCGCCGGCCGCTATGTGCCACCTGGACAGGGCACACTAGAGCCGGGTTGGTATTGGGTGAATACCCACGATTTGCCCAGCCGTCCGCTCTACACCCTACCCGCGCTCACTTTGCATGAAGCGGTACCCGGCCACCATCTACAGGGCGCGCTGGCATCTGAGCAAGGCGAGCAACCGGCCTTTCGGCGTTACAGTTATATCTCCGCGTATGGCGAAGGCTGGGCGCTCTATGCCGAGGAACTCGGCTTGGAAATGGGCATTTACCGCACGCCGTATGAGCGTTTCGGGCAACTCACCTATGCCATGTGGCGCGCCTGTCGCTTAGTGGTCGATACCGGTATACACAGCAAAGACTGGACGCGACTACAAGCCGTGAATTACATGCTCGCCAATACTGCGCTTAGCGAGCATGAGATCAATACCGAAGTTGATCGATACATTTCCTGGCCCGCTCAAGCGCTGAGTTACATGATTGGCATGATCCGCATTCGTCAATTGCGCCACGAGGCAGAAACCGCACTCGGTGCGCAATTCGATATCCGTGATTTCCACGATCAGGTGCTTGGTTTGGGATCAGTTCCGTTGCCCGTACTGAGTGAGCACGTGCGTGGGTGGATTGAAAACGCGAAGGGCAAGCGCCCGCGATAGCGTCAGGCTGCTTACCGGTTCAGCAAGCGTGCCTTGCGCCTGCTAGATTCCCGCAGACCATCCAAAAGGAAAAACCGCCGTGCTGCGCACCATCTTGTTGTGCCTTTGTATGTCCACCGCGGCCTCCACCGCGGCCTCCACCGCAGCCTCCACCGCGGCCTCCACCGCGGACAGCACGCTGACCGCCGAATCGATGTGGGCTTTACAGCGCATCGCGTCACCGGCTGTCACGCCGGACGGCAGTTTTGCAGTGGCCGCGGTCACCCGCTTTGATGTTGCTGAGGACAAGGCTTACACCGATCTTTGGCGCTTTGCTACCGATGGCAGCGAACAGCGGGTCCTGACTAGCCATGCGTCCAACGAAAGCAATCCGGTGATCAGCCCCGATGGTCGTTGGCTGGCGTTCATTGCCCAGCGCGACGACGACAAGGCGCCGCAGTTGTACTTGCTACCGCTGACCGCCAGCGGCGAAGCACGGCGCTTAACAAACTTACCGACCGGCGTTGGCACGCCAAAATGGTATGGCGATTCGCGGCAGCTCGCCTTTATCAGTCGCGTTTGGCCAGAGCTCGACTTCGACGCAATGGGTGAAAAACTCAAACAGCGCAGCGAGTCAAAAATGACCGCGCGCGTGTGGGACGCAACACCGGTTACCTATTGGGATCAGTGGATTGATGAACGCCAGGCGCATGTGTTTAGCGTTGACATCAATGGCGGCGAGGCGGTAGCGCTGACCCTCACCAGCGGCTTGGAATTACCGCGTAGTCTGGCCGATAGCACATCGTTCGATATTAATCCGGTCAATGGCCAATTGGCCTTCGTCGCCGATAGTGATGCGCGGGATAACCGCATTAATCTGGATGTTTATTTACTCGAAGGCAAAACGGCGCGCAACCTGACCGCCGATAATGCGGCATCTGACAATAGCCCGCTATTTAGTCCGAACGGCAAATTACTGGCGTTCACGCGCCAGACGATCGAAGGTTTTTATGGTGATACGCGGCGCTTGATGATCATTGATGCTAAGGGCAAATTGGCTTTGCGCGCGCCGCATCCAGCATGGGATCGCTCCGCAGATGGTCTGCAGTGGCAAGCCGATAGTGAGGGACTGTACGCAGCCGTGGACGATGCGGCCCGCGTGCGGGTTTACCAGTTACCGCTGCGCGGTAAACCACGGGCGATCACCGATGGCGCGAGTGTGGGCTCGATCGCGCTGGCGCGTGGCGGTAAACCGGTTTTGGTTGGCTTGCGAGAGAGCTTCCTCGAGCCACCCACTTTGGTGCGCATTGATGTCAAGAACGGGCAAACACGCGAGTTGTCGTCGTTGAATCGCGACGCGTTAGCCAAACTTCGCCTAGGCAAATACGAAAGCGTGAGCTACGCCGGCGCGAGAGGCGACCCGGTGCAAATGTGGGTCAATTACCCGGCGGATTTTGACCCAACCAAACCCTATCCAGTGTTTTTATTGTTACACGGTGGCCCGCATAACGCGATTACCAACGGTTTTCAATGGCGCTGGAATGCGCAGCTCTTTGCGGCACGCGGTTATGTAGTCGCGTGGCATAATTTCCACGGTTCTTCGGGTTTCGGCCAAGCGTTCACGGATTCGATCAATCCCCGCCAAGATGTACTGCCGTACGAAGATACAATTAAAGCAGCAAACTGGCTGGCAGCACAAACCTGGGCCGACCCGCAGCGCATGGTCGCCGGCGGCGGCAGTTATGGCGGTTATTTGGCAGCCACCTTGTTAGGCCGTGAACACCCGTTCAAAGCCCTGATCGCGCACGCCGCCGTGTACAACTGGTACACGCAGATTGGCAGTGATTTTGGTTTCGCGCAACCGCGCTTTCCTGATTACTGGGAAGATCCGAGTCTATTCCAAAACGCTTCGCCCCATTTTGGCGCCGGCAATTTCAAAACCCCCACTTTAGTCATCCATGGTCAAATGGATTTCCGTGTGCCGGTCAATCATGGCATTGAGCTTTACCAAATGCTGAAACGTCGCAATGTGCCGAGCAAATTCATTTATTACCCCAACGAAAATCATTGGATATTGAAACCGCAGAATTCCATCTTCTGGTATCAGCAAGTCAATGAGTGGATCGAGCGTTATGCCAAACCGGGCGCTGTTGTAAGTGCTGATGAGTAAACCAAACATCAGGCGCAGTGCCTATGCGTGATGAGAGCGGTTAACTGAGATTGTTAGCATGGCTAGCCTGACCTCCCAGTGGCTCGCCCGCCAACCTTACGAGCCCATTTGGCGCGCGATGCAAGCGCTAACGGATCAGCGCGATGAACAAACGGCCGACCAAATCTGGCTGTTGGAGCACGCTGCGGTTTTCACTCTGGGGCAAGCTGGCAAACCCGAGCATGTGTTGGCGCCAGGTGATATTCCGGTGTTGCAGGTGGACCGCGGTGGGCAAGTGACCTACCACGGACCCGGACAGCTGATCGCGTATCCCTTGCTTGATTTGCGCCGACTGGGCCTGGGCGTGCGCGAATTGGTCAATAAACTAGAGCAAGTCGGCATTGATCTTCTGGCGGAATTAGACATCGAAGCCCAACGTCGCAGCGGCGCGCCAGGGCTCTATGTGGCCGAGCGCAAGATCATGGCGATCGGCATTCGCGTGCGTCGTGGCTGCACTTTTCACGGCATTGCGCTGAACGCCGACATGGATCTAGAACCCTTCGGGCGCATCAATCCCTGCGGCTATCGTGGATTGCAAGTCACTCAGATCGCCGACTTTGGCCATTGTCCACCGCTCCATGCACTCGCCCAGCGCTATTTGGCGCAGTTTGCACGGGTCTTTGGTATGCAGCCATTCGCGCCGAAACGATGCCGAGACGACTAGGCCACCTGACTGGGCCCCGAGCACCGGATAACTGAGCAGTTAACCCGCGCGGTTTCGAAAAGCTTTACTTGAATTGCCCCTAATCTGCCGCACCTTAACGATCGTTGCGCAGCGCGTGCAGGGGCGCGCAGTGTACGATCTTATTCGGCGCCGTTCTTTTAGATTCGAGCACACAATGTCCCAATTGTTAAGCGATAGGATCATTCCGACCTTGTTGGTCGGCGAAAAGCAACTCGGCGAGAGCAAGATCGCCCGCAACCCAGTCACCTTTGATGCTGATCGGCCGCTGTTGCGCAAGCCGAGCTGGATTCGCGTGCGCTTGCCGGCCGGCAATGCGGTGGAACGCTTGAAGGCGACCCTGCGTGCCAATTCGCTGGTCACCGTGTGTGAGGAAGCCTCTTGTCCCAACATTCACGAGTGTTTTAGCAAGGGCACGGCGACCTTCATGATTCTGGGCGATGTGTGCACGCGCCGTTGCGCGTTTTGCGACATCGGCCACGGTCGGCCCAAACCGCCAGATCAGAACGAACCGGCCAATTTGGCGCGCACCATTCGCGATATGGCGCTGCGTTATGTGGTGATCACATCGGTGGATCGCGACGATTTGCGCGATGGCGGAGCCCAGCACTTTGTCGATTGCATACGACAGACGCGGGAACTCAGCCCCTCTATCGTGGTCGAGATACTGACCCCCGACTTTCGTGGGAAGGGTCGGATGGAGCGTGCGTTGGCAGCATTTGCAGAAGGGCCGCCGGATGTCTTCAACCACAATTTGGAAACCGTCCGTGAGCGTTATTTGGAAGTGCGTCCGGGTGCCGATTACGACTGGTCTTTGACCTTGCTGCAGCGCTTCAGAGCACAGCATCCAGGCGTGCCCACCAAGTCCGGCATCATGCTTGGGCTGGGCGAATCCTTAAGCCAAGTCCATCAAGCCTTGCGCGATTTACGCGCTCACGACGTGAACATGGTCACCATCGGGCAGTATTTGCAGCCTTCCGCCCACCATCACCCGGTGATTCGTTATTGGACGCCGGAAGAATTCGATGAGTTACGTATTTTTGGCGATGAATTGGGATTTAGTCACGTCGCCTCCGGCCCGTTGGTGCGCTCTTCGTACCATGCTGACCGGCAGGCGCATGAAGCGGGCGTAACGCGTTAAGCGCATGAACAGCGCGGCTTTAGTCACTTGTTCTAGGTTTGTAGTGGGTGCACTCTTGGCGGTATTAAGCGGAGACGTACGATGACCTTGTTGAAAAGCGCATTGCTGGTGGCACTCGGGTTGGCGGTGGTAGCGCCAGCTTTTGCGAAGCCGAAAACCATCAGCTTGGCTGATTTGACCCCGACGCCCGAACAAGGCGAGGCCGCTGACTGGGTGTCTAAGTATCTGACTCGCCTACATTATGCGAGCAAGCCGCTGGACGACGCGATGTCGCGCGAGATCCTCAAGCGCTACATGGACGCACTGGATGGCGAAAAGGTGTTTTTCCTGAAGAGCGATATCGCGGGCTTCGAGCAGCGCTACGCCACCGAGTTGGATAACGCCATTGAGCGTCGCAAATTGGATGCCGTGTACGAGATGTACAAGGTGTATTTGCAGCGTCTGCGTGAACGCACTGAATATGCGCGCGCCTTGCTCAGCAAGGGCTTCGATTTTGGCGTCGACGAAGACTACGCCTACGACCGCAAAGACGCGCCGTGGGCGAGCACAAAGGCCGAGTTAAACGAACATTGGCGGCAACGCGTCAAGAACGATTGGCTGCGCTTGAAGCTGGCCAAACGCAAAGATGCCAAGATTGCGGATACGCTGGACAAGCGTTACGCCGATTATCTGACGCGGGTTGAGCAGTTGGATCGCCAGGATGTGTTTCAAACTTTCCTGAATGCGTACGCCATGTCCATTGAACCGCACACCAATTATCTCGGTTCGCGGGCTAGCGAAAACTTCGCTATTTCGATGCGCTTATCGCTCGAAGGCATCGGCGCCGTGCTGCAGCGCGAGGGTGAATTTGTCGTCATCCGTTCGGTTGTTGAAGGCGGTCCTGCCGCATTAGGAGGCAAGGTCAAAGTAGGTGATCGCATCGTTGCTGTCGGGCAGGCCAAAGACAGCCAGTTGACCGATGTGATCGGTTGGCGCTTGGAAGATGTGGTCGATTTGATCCGTGGCCCGAAAGACACCTTGGTCAAGCTAGAAGTCCTGGCTGCCAAATCGAGTATGGGTGGCACGCCGACGCTGGTCGAGATTGTGCGTGACAAGGTGAAACTGGAAGAGCAGGCAGCGCACAAACGGGTTATCGAAACCGGCGGTCCCCAAGGGCACAAGGTGGGCGTCATTGAGCTGCCAACCTTCTATTTGGATTTCGCCGGGCGCTCGCGTGGCGAGACTGATTACCGCAGTTCCACCCGCGACGTGCGTCAATTGCTTGGCGAACTGAAAAAAGAAGGGGTCGACGGCGTGCTGATCGATCTGCGCAACAACGGCGGCGGATCCTTATCTGAAGCGACCGAACTGACCGGTTTGTTCATAGATCAAGGTCCGGTCGTACAGGTCCGTGATGGCCGCGGCCGGGTGCAGGTCGAAGAAGACACCGCACGCGGACTGGCGTATGACGGCCCTCTAGCCGTGTTGGTCAACCGCGCATCGGCATCCGCATCGGAGATTTTTGCCGCAGCAATCCAAGATTACGGTCGTGGTTTAATCATCGGTGAGCCCACGTTTGGCAAAGGCACCGTCCAACAATTGGTCGATTTGGATTACATCGCCAATAAGGACACGCCGCAGCTGGGCCAGCTCAAATTGACGATGGCGCAGTTTTTCCGGGTGGATGGCGGCTCCACCCAGCACAAAGGCGTGCTGCCGGATTTGGCTTTCCCGGCAACCCTGGAGTCGTCCGATTACGGCGAATCTACCTATGATAACGCGCTGCCGTGGACCAAAATTGCGGCGGCCAGTTTTGCGCCGGTCGGCAGTTTTGAGCGTTTATTACCTTTGCTGAACAGCCGCCACGAAATGCGCGTGGAAGAAGATCGCGAGTTTGGTTTCTTGAAGGAAGACATCAAACAGTATCGCGAATCGCGTGATCGCAAATCCATTTCTCTGAATTACGCCGGGCGTGACGCGGAACGCAAGGCCGATGAAGCGCGCATCGCGCAACGCGCCAAAGCGCGCGGTGAGGCCGATCCCAAACTGGCGTCCGTACTAGATGATGGCCTGAATCCAGGTGAACGTGGCGCAATCAGCGATGACGACAGCGAGAAGTCCAAAGACGACAAACCAGACGTGCTGTTAACCGAAGGGGCGCATGTGTTGTCCGACATGGTGAACCTGATGCACGATGACCCGCGCATCGCCGAATTGGCACCCAAATCCAACAAAAACGCCTTGGTGATTCCGCCGGGTTCATAAGCTTGTCAATGTAAATTCTTGCTACAGAAGGCCGGCCCAGGTGCCGGCCTTCTTGCGTCAGTGCTTGCGGCATCGCGCCGCATCAGGTCAATCGTGCTAACACTAGCGTCGCCATCGTCAGCGATACGCCGGATCCGTCTTTGGCCAGCCAGCCCATCGAAGTGACTGTCAGTTTGGACTTGGTGGCGCCAGGGATGGGCTCGTTCAAGCCGGCGCGCGCGCAGTAAAGCTGAAAGTCGTAGGTCACGTTGCCCGCAGGGCTACGTGACAGTGCTCCGATGTCACGTAGGCCTGCGACCGGGCAAATTCTGATCACGGATGGCAGCGGTATTTGTGGCATCAACCTGCCCAGTTTGAGCTGCAGTTTTGTCCCCACAGTGTCTGGCGCAATTAGTTTGGAGGCACGCTATTTGGGGGATGCCAACTTCAACCTAGAAACCTCAGCTGACCGTTTCCCATCACCCATAACGCGATGATTCTTTTGACTTTTCAGGACTTTGATCAGTTCACCTA
>CAZLSB010000001.1:40719-53507 GCA_964561825.1 uncultured Xanthomonas sp. | reverse complement strand
GATGTGACCTGGCCTCGCGGTGGCTGCAGCGACAGGCGTATCGATGGGCAAAACGGTATGGCGCGCACCGTCGACCGCAATCGCCTCGATCCGCAATTCGCCGTGCCACAGAGCAGACAACCTGGGCCGCAACTTGAGGTGTCTGGCATTGATACGCAGGCCAGCCAGCTCAATTTGTGGCTCGTCGATCTCAAAGCCACCGGCCAACGAGCCACGCAGTGCGCCGTATTCAATCTTGCCATCGGCACTCGCTAGTGCAGTGCTTAACGCGAAGGCCAAGCCAGATTGGCTGTACAGCAACCAGCTGAGCAGCGCCGCCATCAGCAGCACCGCCGCCGATGCCAGCCACACGGTGCGCCATAACCAAGTTTTTACCCGTGGGTTCAGAGGGGCGCGGCTCATAACTCCGGCCCGATGGTCAGGTGCAACCTCAGCCCATCGCCATCCCCGGCCACGGGCTGCGCCAGATCAACGCGCACCAAACCCACTGGCGAGCGCCAACGTAATCCCACGCCCGCGCCGGCAGCCAATTCAAAATCACTGGCATTGAACGCATTGCCGGCATCGACAAAACCGGCCAGGCCAAAATCGCCGAACAAATGGCGCTCGTATTCAAATGAACCTACGGCCAAATAACGACCGCCGCCGACATTTCCTAGCGCATTGGGCGGGCCCAAGGTTTGGTATCCAAAACCGCGCAAACTGCGATCACCACCGGCGAAAAATCGCAATTGCGGTGGCATCGACTCAAAATCATCGGTCCACAAGGCGCCCAACGCCAAACGCGCCACCCAGCGATTATTTTCGCGATGCGGTCGCAGCAATTTGGCTTCGGCGCGCAGCTGCGCAAAACTGGCGTCGCCAAGGCCACTCGGCGCGCCACGCGCTTCGGCCGTCAGCGACCAGCCCTCGCGCGGATTTAAAAAGTCATCGGTTTTGCGTCGGGTCCAGCGTACTTCTGGGTAAACCAAGGTGCTGCTACCCGCTAACTCACCGACGATAAAATCGCCGCTTTGCGCACCAATACCGTACACCAGCGATCCAAATTCGTGTTCTTTTTGCCGAGCGATTAATAGCGTGGCGAGCTGCTGTTCTAAAGTATCGGTCGTTTCGTCGCGATAACTCAACGCGAAATTGAGTGATTCGCGATCGGCCCCCGGCAATGGAATCACATATTGACCACCCAGTGAATTGAGGCGTTGACGAATTTCGGCGCGCGCACTGGCTTTGTGGCCCAGCGCATTGACCCAGCGGCGCGTCATACCGCCCTGCACACCAAAACCGCTGTCGGTACCAAAAGCCACGCCGCCGGTATAGACGGTGCGCATGGCAGGTTTTACCCGCACCACAATCGGCACGATGTGGTCGAGCGCGTTGGCTTGATCGGTTTCAATTTCAACTTCTGAAAAATAGTCACTATCCAACAGCCGCTGTTGCAGCTCGATCAAACGGTCTTGTCGATAATCTTGTCCGCCTCGATAGGGCAGATAACCAAGCAACACCGAATTGGATAATTGGGCGCCGTCAAACTGCGTCTCTCCAAACTTAAATCGCGTCCCCGATTCGAAATGGAGCTTGATACGCGCGCTCTGGTCGGCCAAACGGACAGCAACACGATGCTCCAGCAGCGTTGCATCCAAATAACCACGCTCAGCCAAGGTGTCGGCAATCTTGGTCTTACTGGCTTCGTAGATGGCGTGATCGAGAATGTCGCCTGCGGCTGGCGCGAAGACCTTGAGCGCACGTTTAACACGCACATCGTCGGCACCGCCGCCTTGCACGGCGACGTCAGCGCTGGCGACTAAGGTTGGCGCGCCTTTGTCCACGCTGAATCTGGCAACCCAGCTTGCACCCTGTAACTCCAGCGTGCTGGTGACCCTGGCGTGGTAAAAACCAAAGGGCTGCAGTGCTTTGGCCATCTGTTTGGCAGCGCGGCTGTGCACCCGTTTGACCAGCGCATCACTGGCGTCGGCGCGCGACATCAAACCCTTCAATTCCAACGCGCCAGACACCGCGGTGCGCTGATCGCCATCGACGCCTTTAATGAAAACGCGAACCCGCTGCGTACTGCGATCTTTGCTGGATGCGGGCGAGTCTTGCTGCAGAGCGCGCTCTTGATCGTCGCCCCACCAAGTGGCGCAAGCCGACAGACAGCAACAAGCCGCAACCAGGAAGGCCGGGCGTAATCGAATGGCCAGATGCAAAATGGGCGTGTACTCAAGCTTCATAGCGACAGACCATAGCGCGACTCACGCAAAGTTTTGTTGACTGCGGCGCATGCCAGGCACGCCAATCTGCAAAGAAACGCACCCAATGTTGCTTTGGTCGGCGAATTCTATCCCTGATGTTTGATGAATTCGCGCGATGATCGCGCGGGACATTGATCGTCCAGTGGTTTTTTCGAAGGAGCGGTGTAGTGATTCATACACCCGATTGAGGAAAAATCGCTGGGCGATCAAGGGACAAGCGAGGGCGTGTGCAATTTATGAAATAGCAGGGCTATGCACGGGACTAGGTCGGCCATGATGAAATTCGTTAAATCATGCTGATGGCCATTTGCGAAGTTGGAACCTGACCACATATAGCGGTCTAAGCCGAAGTTCACCTTCCCTTCCCCAATCAGAAGACCTCAAACTCTTATGTCTAAAGCTCGCGTTGGAGTGGTTCTCACCCTGGTTGCGCTCGCCGTAGGCGCTGGTTTGTACGCGCAAAATGGCATGAATGCCATTGCCCAGCCTGCGGAGCGTAGCTCGATTGAAGCGCCGGCAGCGCTATCAACCAGCGGTATGGCCTTGCCAGATTTCCGTGAAATTGTGCGACGTAACCGCGAAGCCGTGGTGCAAATTGCGGTTCGTGGCGAAGATCGTCGTATGCAGGAGCAATTCGGCGAAGACAGTCCGTTTGGCGAATTCTTCCGTCGCTACGGCATTCCAGGCAATCCAGGCAATCCTGGCAATCCTGGCGCACCGCAAGGCCAAGCACCGGAGCGGCGCGGGTCTGGATCAGGCTTCATCATCAATGCCAACGGCCGCATCCTGACCAATGCCCATGTGGTTAAAGATGCCGACGAAATTACCGTCACCCTATCGGACAACCGCGAGTTCAAAGCCAAAGTGCTGGGTTTGGACGAACGCACCGATGTCGCGCTGATCGAAATCGACGCCAAAGGCCTGCCGACCACGCGCTTAGGCGATTCTGATCGAATCGAAGTGGGCGAGTGGGTTTTGGCGATAGGCGCGCCGTTTGGCATGAGCTACACCGCCACACAGGGCATCGTCAGTGCCACCGATAGGCAGCTGCGCGAAACCTATGTGCCGTTTATTCAAACCGATGCCGCCGTGAACCCTGGCAACTCCGGCGGGCCCTTGTTCAATGCGCGCGGCGAAGTGATCGGCATCAACTCACAGATTTTGTCGGGCAGCGGCGGATATATGGGTCTGAGTTTTGCAATTCCGATCAACACCGCCACGTTGATCGCAGATCAGCTGGCTGACAAAGGCTTCGTCGAGCGCGGCTTCTTGGGTATCCAGTTCCAGCCGGTGGACGGTCGGCTGGCAGAACGCTTTGGCTTGGACCGCCCACGCGGTGCCTTGGTAGGTTCAGTCACAACGGACGGCCCGGCCGAAAAAGCCGGCGTACAAGCCGGCGACATCGTGCTCAGTTACAACGGCAAACAGCTGGAAAGCTCTGGCGAGCTGCCGCCATTGGTGGGCGCAACGCCGGTCGGCGCCAAGGCCACCATTGAAGTATTGCGCGAAGGCAAAACGCGCAAATTGACCGTGACGATAGGCAAGTTGGAAGAAGAGGCGGCTGCCGGCGCAACGCCGCGCGGGGAACGCTCGGCACCGGTAGAAGCCCGCGAAAGCCGTTTGGGACTGACCTTGTCTGAATTGACCGCTGATCAGCGCGAGCAGTTGGACATCAAGGGCGGCGTACTCATCACCGCAGTGCAACGCGGCCCCGCAGCACGCGCCGGATTGGCACGCGGTGATGTGATCATGGGAGCCAACCACAAAGCAGTCGAATCCATTGAGGAGCTGCGCGAGGCGATTGGCGATCAGGCCAAGGGCGGTGCGACCTTGTTGTTAGTCCGGCGTGGTGCGGGTTCTTTGTTCATTGTGATTGAGGCGCAAGAATAAGGCTGCTGCGGAACAAGCACGCGGGCGGGTTTGCAACCCGTCTGCATGCAGGAGCCCGACACGCTGCTAGCGTTGCAAATATAGACCTATGTCCACTGGCGCCCGGCCTTGATGCACTGCACCATAAGGCACTGCACTTAATCCTAAGAGCGTACTGCCATGTTGTATCACTTGCATGAGTACCAGCGGTCGCTGATGAGTCCGTTCGTGGCTTTTTCCGACGCGGCGGCGAAAATGTACTCACAACCTTCCAGCTATTTGTCGCGTTTGCCCGGCGCGGCGCGCGTCGCTGCGACTTATGAGCTGATGTATCGGATCGGCAAGGACTATGAAAAACCGGAATTTGGCATTCGTAGCGTGGAGGCCCACGGGCATTCGGTGCCGATCGTGGAATTCACCGCGAAAGCCAAGGCCTTTTGTAACCTGATTCGATTCAAACGTTTTTCCGATGATCCGCAGACGGTCAACGATCTAAAAGATGATCCGACCGTGTTGGTGGTGGCGCCATTATCTGGGCATCACTCCACTTTGCTGCGCGATACCGTGCGCACCTTATTAAAAGACCACAAGGTTTATCTCACCGATTGGATTGACGCACGAATGGTGCCACTCGATCAAGGTGCTTTTCATCTCGACGATTATATCGATTACATCCGCGAGTTCATTGGCTTCATCGGTGCAAAACGTCTGCATGTCATCAGCGTATGCCAACCGACGGTGCCGGTGATGGCTGCGGTATCGTTAATGGCAAGTGCAGGTGAAACCTTGCCGCGCTCCTTAACTTTAATGGGCGGTCCTATCGATACCCGCAAAAGCCCGACTAAAGTGAATGACTTAGCCACCACTAAGCCGTTGAGCTGGTTTGAAAAGTCGGTCATTCACGAAGTACCGCGCAACTACCCAGGCCAACGCCGCAAAGTTTATCCAGGCTTCTTGCAACACGCCGGCTTTTTGGCCATGAATCCTAGTCGCCATGTAACCTCGCATTGGGACTTCTATCAGGATCTATTGCGTGGTGATTTGGACGATGCCGAGTCACATCGCAAATTTTACGACGAATACAACGCAGTCTTGGATATGCCAGCAGAATATTATCTGGACACCATTCGCGTGGTGTTTCAACAGCATTTGTTGCCGCGCGGCGAATGGTATGTTCGTGGTCAAAGGGTGGCACCGGAAGGCATCAGTGATACCGCTTTATTCACTATCGAAGGTGAATTAGACGATATTTCTGGCTTAGGCCAAACTGAAGCAAGCCATGCACTCACGCCGGGTATTCCGGACAACAATAAGCGCCACCTCACCGTTGAGGGCGCCGGCCACTACGGCATTTTCAGCGGCCGCCGTTGGCGCGAAGTGGTTTACCCGCAAGTCAGCCATTTTATTCGGCAAAACGCCTGACACGGCAAGCTTCAGTTCACCGAAACCGGTTCGGGCAGCGCCTGCAGACATCGAGCAATGCGTTCTAGGGACAACTCGGCGGCGGGAAATGGCTCGGAGAACAAAAAACCTTGCACTTTGCGCACGCCAAAACTGCGCAAACGGGCAAGCTGTTCCTGGTTTTCAACGCCTTCCGCGACGATTTCCTGGCCGAGTTTTTTGGCCAAATCGACCACCGATTGCACAATCGCCTCATCACGCGGGTCATAACCTATACCGCGCACAAACGAACCCTCTATTTTGATCTGCGTGATTGGAAAGCGCTTAAGCCACATTAACGAAGAAAAACCCGTACCGAAATCATCCAGACAGATACAGGCGCCGGCGGCCCGTAAATGTTCGAGCGTACGCTGGGCGCGGTCCAGGTCTTTTACCAGCGCTGTTTCAGTGACTTCGACCACCAATTGTTCGACTGGCACACCGTGCTGATCTAAACAAGACAGCAAAAATGGCTCCAAGTCTTCAGCCAGCAGTTCCGGCGCGGCGAAATTGATTGCCAATTTCCAACTGAAGGTGGGCATATTGCGCCGCGCTTGCGCGTAGAGACGAATGGTCTCCGCCATCGCTTGCCGGCCAATCGGCACAATCAAACCACTTTCGATGGCTTCGGTCATAAAAACCGAAGGCGCGCGAATCCCATGCACAGGATCGCGCCAGCGCAAGAGGGCCTCCATCGACACCACTTTGCGCTGTTCGATATCCACCACCGGCTGCAACCAAGTTTCGAATGCGTGCTGATCAAGGGCAGTCCGCAAAGATTGCTCGATTTCCAAGCGCTGACGCGCGCGATAGCGCATGTCCGGAACGAACACCCGCACGCCGCCAGCGCCCGCCGCGCGCAGCGCGGAGCTGGCCTCGGCGAATAGGTCATCGGCTGCCATCGTCTCACCAACGTGACAGCTCGCCACACCAGCAGCCACTTCAACGCGAAAACGCTCCTCTCCCAGCGTTAGCGGTTCATCCATCGCCGAACACATCCGCAGAGCCCAACCGTGCGCAGCATCGGTGTGCGCTTGGCCGGGCAACAACAATGCAAACTCCTCGCGACTGCTGCGCGCCAACACGCGGCCATCGCCTGCCATTACGCGCCAGCGATCGACGAGCGCTCGCACCATGCTGTCGGCAAAATCGCGGCCTCTGGACGCCACCACCAAGCGCATCCTTGGCAGGTTCAACAACAACAAGGCGCAGCCCTGGCCTGCGCTCAGCGCGGCTAGTACGTGGTCACGCAGTAAGACGGCATTCGGTAAGCCGGTGTCGGCGTCGTACAAAGTACGCGTCAGCAGGGCATCGCGCACTTGGCGGTGCTCAGCATGTTCAAATGCGAAGTTGACTTGTGTGGCGATCGCAGTCGCAAACGCCTGATCTTCACGCAACCAGACCCGTGTACCGCCCTGGTGCTCAATGCACATCAAGCCAATATGCGCACCAAATTGCCGCAGTGGCACGTCGAGCATGGCGCCAATATTCAAGGGCTGCAAATAATCGGCTGCGAACTCGGCAGTTCGTTCATCGTTGACCGCATCACATGCATCCACTACGAATTGTTGGGAAATAGCTGCGAAATAGCGCGGGCGACTCGCCGCATCCAGGCGCACCGGGCCGACTGGCTGCCGCTCATCGCGAACCGACACCGCGCGGCGGATGATGGCGGTTCGGGACTCGTCGAATAACCATAGGCTGACGCGCTCCACTTCGAGCGTGTCGCGCACACAGCGCAGCAAACGCAGCAGCATGTCGTCCAGCTCGGTGAAGTCGCCGCGCAGCAACTCCACAAACGCAGCGCGATAACGCTGCAAACGCGCCTGCGCCTGGCGCGCCTGCCGCGCAGCTTGGTGGCGCGAATAAACGGCCACCGTCAGCGCGACCGTCAACAACCCAGCGGTGGCTTCCAAAAAAATAGTCATCCACATCCCCACGCGACCAACGCGAGCGCCATTCAGCGCAGTTCCCCCTGCACCCTAAATCTGCACTTTGCATGTTGCGCTGGCAAGCGTTGTGATGTTGCCAAAGCACGCTAAACGATTCATTAAGTGATTTGTTCTTCAACCCGAAAGTGCAACGACCATGAACCGTGTCATTGCGAGCGTCCTTTTTCAGGCTGTGGAAGCAAGCTTGCTCGCGATCCCTTGCTTTTTGTGTTTCATCAGCCCCGCCCGCAAGCGCGCTCCGATAAGAGCCGGAAAATACACGCGCATGGACTTCACGGCATCGAGCGAGTCGTGGTGGGTTCGATCTGCGCTTCATCGGTCGAACGCTTTTGGTCCATCGAGCACGGAAGAGTCCGCGCATAGCGCCGAACCACCGTCGACGCTGCGCGCCATTGTCAATCAACGACTTACGATATCAGTTCATGGAGACCCTTCTTTTCCAGCCCAAAAATGTGCAGGCCATCGACCGTAGGTCGCCGTGAACGAATTAAGCGGCTAAAAAGTCCCAAGAACCATGGCACTATGGGAATCGACAAGCAGTTAACTGAGGTTTCTAGAAACATGTACGCACTTATACGCATCGCAATTGGCTGCTTGCTGATTTGCGCGAGTGTCTCGACCCGCGCGGCGGAGCCTGTTTATCGCGTTGAGACGATCGCGGAAGGTTTGCAGTTTCCTTGGTCATTGGCGTTTTTGCCGAACGGCCAAGTACTGGTGACCGAACGCGCCGGGCGTTTGCGGGTGATTAGCGAGGGCAAATTGCTCGATCAGCCTGTTTCCGGTGTGCCGCGTGCCTATGTTGCCGGTCAGGGCGGCTTGTTCGAGGTAATGGCCGACCCCGATTTCGCCAACAACCAATTGCTTTATTTATCCTTGGCGCAAGGTCGAGCGGGCGCTAACCGGACCCGTGTGGTGCGCGCGCGCTTGGACGGCTTGAGCTTGCGCGAGGTGCAGCCGATCTTCACCGCCACGCCCAGCAAAAATACGGCCGTGCATTTTGGCGGTCGCATGGCTTGGCTGCCGGATGGCACTTTGCTGATCGGACTGGGTGACGGCTTTGATTTTCGTGAAAAAGCCCAGCGCCTCAATAGCCACTTGGGCAAGATTGTGCGCATTAACAGCGATGGCTCAGTGCCAGCCGATAATCCCTTTGTTAATCAAACAGGTGCACTTCCTGAGATTTACAGTTATGGGCATCGTAACGTGCAAGGCTTGTTGTACGACTCCACCTCAAAACAGGTGTATGCCCATGAACATGGGCCACGCGGCGGCGATGAACTCAACTCCATCCAATCGGGTGCCAATTACGGCTGGCCGGTGGCCACTTTTGGGCTGGATTATTCGGGTGCGGTGATCTCACCGTTTAGCGAGCGCCCGGGCATGGTTGGGCCCTTGCATCAATGGACACCCTCCATCGCGCCATCCGGCATGGCGGTGTATCGCGGTGCGCAATTTCCGCAATGGCAAGGTGATTTGATCGTCACCGCACTGGCGGCTCGCTGCGCGCAACGGTTGCGCATGCAAGACGGCAAACTCATTGATGGCGAAGTTTTGTTCGCCGAACTAGGTGAACGTTTGCGCGATGTGCGCATCGCGCCGGACGGCGCGATTTGGTTACTTACCGATGACGCCAAGGGTAAAGTCCTGCGGATTTCGGCCGCTCAACGGTAGGACGGTGCGGCCTGCGCAATCAAGCTCGTACCCAAGCTAGGCAAAATAAGCCAAACACCATACTGCCCAGCCCAATCAGACGCAGTTGGCTGTCTGGCAATTGCGCCAAAACCTGCACCGACTCGCGCCAACGAGTCGGTGCAATGAACGGCAAAATACCCTCGATCACCAAGACCAGTGCCATTGCCGCCCAAAAATCAGTCATTGCTGCTGAAACCTAGGATTTACGGCTTTTTGACCTTGTTGAAGTACTCAAAAAACTCTGAATTTGGATCGAGTATTAAGACGTTGCCTTGCGCCTTAAAGCTCTGCCGATAGGCTTCTAGGCTGCGATGGAATGCGTAAAACTCCGGGTCTTTGCTATACGCGTCGGAGTAGATTTCTGCAGCGGAGGCATCGCCTTCACCACGGATACGCTGCGCATCACGTTCAGCTTCCGCCAAAATCACCGAAATCTCGCGATCGGCCTCAGAACGCAGTTGTTCGCCGACCTGCGCACCCTTGGAGCGTAAAGCGTTGGCCACTTGCCCACGCTCTGAGCGCATGCGCTGGAACACCGCATCGGTGACCTGCTCGGGCAAATCAATGCGTTTGATGCGCACGTCGACAATCACAATACCCAGCTTCGACGCCGACGCATTCGATGCGGTTTTCAGTAAGGCCATCATTTCATCGCGCTGATCTGCAACCACCTGTTGCAAGGTGCGCTTGTTGAATTCATCGCGCATGCGGTCTTTGACGATTTGGCCCAAGGACTGCTGTGCACGCAATTCGTCACCGCGCGTCGCGGTGTAATAATCCTCAACGCTTAAAATTCGCCATTTGACCACCGAATCAACCAAAACGTCTTTCTTTTCCGACGTTAGAAAACGTTCCGGCTGCGAATCCAAGGATAAAATGCGTCGATCAAACTTGATGACATTATTGACCAGCGGCATTTTGAAATGCAGCCCAGGAGCAAAATCCGTGCGTTGAATCTCGCCGAGTCGGAATAACACAGCGTACTGATCTTCACGTACAGTGAATATGCTGGATCCAATTAGCACCAAGATAGCCACGATCACTGGCAGGATAAACTTTTTCATATTAACGACCCCCCCCTGCATTCACTTTGGCACCCGCGCGTTCAGCCTGCGGTGGCGGCATCACCAGTTTGTCGAGCGGCAAATAGAGCATGTTATTGCCTTTTTCGCTGTCAATCAGGATTTTCGATGAGCGCGACAATACTTCTTCCATCGTTTCCAAATAGAGGCGTTTACGGGTCACTTCTGGTGCGCGCTCATATTGCTCGGCGAGCAGCGTAAAGCGCTGTGCATCACCTTCCGCGCGTGCCACAGAGGATTCCTTGTAGGCATTTGCTTCAGCCAATACACGGGCTTTACGGCCGTTTGCTTTGGGAACCACATCAGCCGCGTAGGCACGTGCATCGTTAATTGCACGTTGTTCATCTTCACGCGCCTTAATGGCGTCGTCGAAAGCGTCCTTGACCTGTTCTGGCACCATCACATCCTGGAAGTTGATAATGCTGACGTTAATGCCAGCCTCGTAACTGTCCAGCAGGCGCTGCATGATCTCGCGCGCTTCGTTGGTAAATTCCAGCCGATTACCAATCTGTACATCGTCGAGTGAGCGACTGCCAACCACCTGACGCACCGCCGCTTCCGCGACCTGGGCCAAGGTTTCCTCAACATCACGTACCTTGAACAGGAAGTTACTGGCGTCACTGACCGTGTACTGCACGGCAAAATCGATATTCACCAGATTCTCATCGCGGGTCAGCATAGCAACGCGACTGCTCATTGAACGCACCTGGGTCACGTCGAGGCGTTCAACGCGCTCCACCGGGCGCGGCAGGGTGAATCGCGGGCCTGGCTCCAGAATGCGATCGACTTTGCCAAAGCGCAGCACCACACCACGTTCGCGCTGATCAATGATGTGGAAAGAATCGACTAAGGCCCAAACCACCAAAACCGCCAAAATGATCCAGCCAATGCCAGCTATGTTGGGCGCGCTTGAGCCGTCGCCGGCAGATTTGCCGGCACCGTTCCCCTTGCCACCGAAGAGGGCAGCAAAACGTTGCTTCGCCTGCTTGAGCATCTCTTCGAGATCCGGTGGTTGTCCACCGCCACCACCACCCCCATCACCCCAGGGATTGCGGCGACCGCCGCCTGGTTCATTCCATGCCATCCGTCATTACTCCGCGCGGGCGCTTACGCCCTGATTGTTAGAAATCGTCGTGGTTTTTTGAGATTGGGGCGCCGTGCGCTTAGATCAACCCCATATTAACTAGCAGAAGATAGACCAATGCGCGGAAGAATGGCGTGAGGGCCCAAGGATCAACAAATGGCCTTTGGCCTTCAGGCTTGCGGGTGAGCGGCAAGCTTGAATCAGTATGAATCACCCTCCTCGTCGTCGGGCGCCAGCAACTGCGTGCGCACCAATTCGCCTTGGTGGCCCGGCAAGGAGGCTAACTGCAGTGCCAGGCGCCGCGGCAGGTCGATGTTGACATCCCAACCTTCACCGTCAACGTCATCTTCGCCACAAATCGCACCGAGGCCCATCAATCGCGCCCGCAACCCGGCGTCGGCATAGGTCAAACGCAAACGTCGCACCACCCGTTCGGCACCAAACTCAGCTTCGATGGCATTGCGTAAACCGTCAACACCCATCCCCGTCGCTGCTGACAAATACACGCGTGCTCGAATGCGACCGGACAACACCTCAACTTTCGGTTCGCCGCCCGAAACGTCGATTTTATTGACCACCTGAATCTGCGGAATCTCGCCAGCGCCGATTTCGGTCAGCACAGCATCGACCTGCGCAATGTGCTCGACCATCAAGGGATCGGCGCCATCGATGATGTGCAATAACAAATCCGCTTCGCGCGCCTCAGTTAACGTACTCTTGAACGCGGCCACCAGTTCATGCGGTAAATCGCGCACAAAACCAACCGTATCAGCCAAGGTCACCGCACCAAAAGTAAAGCCGCCCACCCGCCGCACAGTGGGGTCCAGCGTGGCGAACAATTGATCAGCTGTATACACATCTGAACTCGCCATCACGTTGAATAGGGTGGATTTTCCAGCATTGGTATAGCCCACCAGCGCCGCCGCCGGCAAGGCGCTGCGCTCGCGCGCCTTACGCCCTTGTTCGCGCTGTTTGACCGCCGCTGCCAAGCGGCTCTTCAGAATTTTGACGCGTTCTGCAAGTAGGCGTCGATCCATTTCCAACTGGGTCTCGCCCGGTCCACGCAAGCCGATCGCACCACCGCGTTGGCGTTCCAAATGGGTCCAGCCACGCACCAATCGGGTCGCCATGTGCTGCAACTGCGCAAGTTCGACCTGCAGCTTGCCCTCGTGACTGCGCGCGCGTTGCGCGAAGATATCGAGAATCAAACCGGCGCGATCAACCACTCGGCATTCCAGTAGTTTTTCGAGGTTGCGTTCTTGAATCGGCGTTAGCTGATGATTGACCAGCACCAAGTCGGCGCCAGAGCTGGCCACCAACTGTTTGATTTCCTCCGCTTTTCCAGTGCCGACATAGAGCGCCGGGTGGGGGCGATCAACGCGCGCCACACACTCGGCAACCACAACGGCACCCGCAGATC
>CAZLSB010000001.1:9244-40709 GCA_964561825.1 uncultured Xanthomonas sp. | reverse complement strand
GCGGGGAACGAGATGCACTCACCGTGCTGCGACAATTCGGCCGCAGCGGCATCGGTATCGGTGCCGTGCTTTTTTGGTAACACCAAAAGTGCGCTCTCGCCGCGCTTGGAACGCTCAAACAATCGTCAACTCCCGGTCTCCATGTCACCTTCGGGGCCATCAATAATGCGCACATTGCGCGCTGGCACCACGGTTGAGATCGCGTGCTTGTAAACCATCTGACTGACGGTATTGCGTAGCAACACGACAAACTGATCGAAAGACTCAATCTGGCCTTGCAGTTTGATGCCATTGACCAGGTAAATCGACACCGGAACGCGTTCGCGACGCAGTGCGTTCAGAAATGGATCCTGCAATGAGTGTCCTCGGGACATGACCGCCCTCTCTTTATTTGTTGTTGGTTTGACCACCTATGGACCATCTTGGTCCCACTCTCCCGCGCGTAGCATCGCCGGCGACCCAATCCGGCTTTCGACTCGTCAACGTCGTACGGCTTTTAGTTTATCAGCCAACGAGCGTGAACGCCGAGGCTAGGTGCCCCGCTGTCGGCAGAAATGCAGGAACTTGCGCCTCTATCAACTCTCGATGGCTCTGACTACACGCTCGGCGATGGTGGTTGCCGCCCCGCTGGTGCGCGGATCAAACCACTCGACCCCTTGCATACCGCGCAACCAGGTCAATTGGCGCTTAGCGAGCTGTCGAGTGGCGTAAATTGTCAATTCTCGGCAACGCAGCACATCATACTCTCCACGCAAATGGCCCCAAGCCTGGCGATAGCCCACCGCGCGCATCGACGGTAGATCGGCGTGCATGCCGGGTCCAAGCATCAGCGCTCGCACTTCGTCAAGAAATCCGGCTTCCAACATCTGATCGAAACGCGCTTCAATGCGCTGATGCAGCAGTTGGCGATCAGCCGGCGCCAAAGCGATCAGCAGACCAGCGCGACGCGGAGCCTGTCGCCAGGCCTGTTGCAAAGTGCTGATCGGCGTACCGGTATGTCGATAAACCTCTAAGGCACGCAGCAGGCGCTGCGGATCGTTTTGATGAATACGCGCCGCGGCCGACGGGTCCACCCGGGCCAACTCCGCATGCAGCGCAGCAGCGCCACGTGCTGTGAGTTCACCCGCCAATTGCGCACGAATCGCCGGATCAGCACTGGGCAGTTGCGACAATCCCTGCAGCAATGCGCGCAAATAGAGCATCGTGCCGCCGACCAGTAACGGCACTTTGCCGCGCGCTTCAATATCGGCGATGGCAGCCTCGGCGTCGGTCACAAAATCCGCCGCAGACCAGCTCTGCGTGGGTTCGCGCAAATCTATCAACCAATGGCGTACTTTGGCGCGATCGACCAAACTCGGCTTAGCGCTACCAATATCCATGCCACGGTAGATTAATGCCGAATCGACGCTAACAATTTCAGCATTATGTTGCGCCGCCAATTCCAATGCGATATCGCTTTTGCCGGCGGCCGTGGGGCCGACGATACAAATCAACGGGTTCATGCTTTGCTCGCCCGATATTCCCGCCGCAATCGCAGAAAACTCAAGGCCCCGGTGATGTTTAGAAGCACCGGCAATACCAAAGACCAATGACCTTGACCCGGAAACAAGGATTCAGAGGCCCGATACAGCGCAACGCCGGCCAAGGGCGCGGCCAATCCACGCATTCCAGTGAGCGTGACGTGCACACCCATGTACAAGGCTGCTTGTTCGGGTTTAGAGAAATCATTATGGCCCAGATTCCAGCCCAAGGCCCCACCGGCGTAACCCACGCCCAGTAAAACTGAGCCGATTAACAGCCAGACCACTTGGCCATTGGCGCAACCAAGCAAAAATGCAAAGCTGGCCGCGACAAAACTCCACGCATGTACGGTGCGAAACTCAATAATATGCACACGATCGTAATAGCGCGCCCACGGCACAATCGCAAATGGCAAAATCACCAAGGGCAAGGTGCCGAGCAATAAAACCTGATGAAATGGCGACATCGCTAACCGCTCGCCAAATATAATTAGCAAGGGCGCTGGCAACATCAGATTTCCGCTGCCAAACAAAAACATGCTTTGCATATAATTGCGATAGACGGGATCCTCAGATAGCACCCGTCGAAACGAGGCCAACGAGGGTTTTAACTGCAAATTGTTGCGTGCCGCGCGCTCGCGTTCACGCAAACCGGCATGACCGCGCAGACGCAGCTGTCGATAGCGCCAAGCGCCGAATAAGCCGATCGCCCCCACCGCCACAAAATAGGTCGGCATGGCGCCCGGCGCGTGGCCGAGCAGCCAGCCGAGCAGCGCACCGCTGCCAGCCATCAACAGCGCGTTCAGCGCAGTGAGCCGCGACGCCAGCCGCGCGCGGGCGGCGTCGGGGAAATTGCGCCGCCAAACAACCGCGCGCAAGGTGATCACGCCGACCCATGCGACCCTAGCGGTGATGATCAACAGCACAGTTAGCAGCAAACCCGCAGCGCCCGTGGGAATGGTCGCCAGCAGCGCGACACACAGCAGAGTCAGCGTTTGCCAGCGCACCGTCCAGGCGATCTTGTCGCGCCCCAATTGGTGTGCGGCAAATAAAAAACTGGCCAGATTCGCGTAAGCCGGCGCGCCGGCAACCAGCGCCACCGCCAAATCGACCAACAGCGGCGAGGCCGCATCGGCAAAGCGCGCTTTGACCAATGCGGCGGCTACTGCTCCTTCGACCGCCCCGACGCCAACGCTGACCAAGGCCCAATTGGTCAGCTCTTTGGGATATTGCGCGCCGGACACGGCTTATTTGAACGCCGGTTTGACACCCATTTCTTCGAGCAGGCGATGCGCGCCGTCGACCGCATCCATGACCCACAACATGTAACGCACATCGACGCCAATGGTGCGGGTCAATACCGGATTAAACAGCCAGCCAGAGCTGATCGCCTCGTAATTACCATCAAAAGCTAAACCAACCAATTCGGCACGTGCGTTCAGAATCGGCGATCCGGAATTACCGCCGGTAATATCCAAGTCTGCGACAAAATTAACTGGCACCGAGCCATCTACCGCATATGGCCCGAACTTTTTCGCCCGAATTGCTTCAAGTTGCTTACTGGTCGCATCAAACGGATCTTTGCCATTGTGTTTCTCGACAATACCCGTCAGGTCGGTAAAAGCATCGTACACCACGCCATCACGTGGGCTATAACCCTGCACGTTCCCGAAAGTCACACGCAGCGAATTATTCGCATCCGCATACACCTCTTTGCCCTGCGATTTAGCGTACGCGATGCGAGCGGCCATCCAAGCGGGTCGGTTGCGGGTTTCGTTGCCTTGATAGGTTTTGCTTTCATCCTCCAGACGCAGCACAGCGGGAAACATCGCCACCGCAAAAGCCAAGGCCGGATCATTGGATGATTCAATCGCTTTACGCTCACCTTTGAACCACTGCAAACGTTGTTCGCTGTTCCCAAGTTTGGTATCTGCATACAACGCGTCCAGGCGTTTGCCGATATCGACCGAGGTCGGCTCGCCCTCGCCGTTAGCAATCCAGCGATCCAATTCGGCGACATGCTGATCGACTGGCAGCGCAATATAACTTTCCAACAAATAGGTCAAAATCGCACGATCGACCTTAGGATCATAACGGCGGTCTAATTGCATCAAACGGCCCTGAATGCGCAACTCATCGCGCACCTGAAAACCCACTTCGCGCTCGGCATCGGGCTTTTCGCGCTCGACCGACAAACGATACAAATCACGGGCAGTTGCATACATCGCATTGCCGCTGATCAACTGTAATAGCTGATCACGATCGCGCCGTGCGCGCAACTGCGCCAATTGTAGCTTGAGCGCTTCGAATCCAGCGGCGCCAGCGGCCGCTTCGTTGGCGCCGGCCCATTTCAATATTTCGCGCTCCTCGGCCGATTTACTGGCGACCGCGTCAATTTTGGCGAAACCGTCAAGATGACCCTCGAAGTTCTTCAAGCCATTATTTAAGCCGGCCACATAACTGGCGTACTTGATCACTGCGTCTGGGCGATCTTTGCTGTGCTCATCGACT
Source organism: uncultured Xanthomonas sp. (assembly GCA_964561825.1). Classification (GTDB taxonomy): domain Bacteria; phylum Pseudomonadota; class Gammaproteobacteria; order Xanthomonadales; family SZUA-5; genus JADKFD01. Next base: position 36,678 of record CAZLSB010000001.1, on the reverse strand, counting down.
AAACTAAGAATCTCGCGATAACGATCAATCAGCGTCGGATACTGCCAGCTGATCGCATCATTCACTTCTTCAGATAATCGATAGCGGTTGGTGCGACCCGGATAACCGGCAATCATCGCAAAATCACCGGCCTTCAGGCCGGCCGCTTGCACCTTAAGATGCGCTTTCGGTCGATACGGCACATTTGCCTCGCTAAAGTCAGCGGGTTTACCGTCTGGACCTACATAAGCGCGATAATAGGAAAAATCGCCAGTGTGGCGCGGCCAGATCCAATTGTCGACATCCCCACCAAAATTGCCAATCGCTGCGGCTGGCGCGTAAACCAAGCGCACATCGCGAATTTCCATTTGTTTAACCAGAAAATACTGCGCGCCGCCATGAAACACATAGACGTCGCAGCGATAACCACCCGCACTTTCGCACTCGGCAACCAGTGCCTTTTGTTGTTTTACCACTGCATCAAAACGCTGCCGACCATTTTGCTCAGGCATGAGCGACTTCAGCACCTTGTCGGTCACTTCGGTAATCGACTCAGTCACGTAAACACGCAAAGTCGGCTCGCCCTTGAGTTCTTCCCCTAGGGTTTTGGCCAGGAAACCGTCTTCCAAATAATTGTGTTCGGGCGTGGAATTGAATTGAATTGAACCGTAGGCACAATGGTGGTTAGTCACGACCAAACCCATCGGCGACACAAACGAGGCGGTACAAAAACCCAAGCCGATCACCGCATTCATCGGATAACGAGTCAAGTCGGCCAGCTGTTTGGGATCAACCGCGATCCCCGCTTTGTGCAAACTGCCTTCGATCGCAGGCAATTGATGCGGCTGCCACATGCCCTCAACCGCATAGGCCGGGGTGGCGAGGGTCAGAGCCAATGCATAGGCAAGTCGATTCATAAAACGGTCCTAAAAAGTGGGCAAGGGCGAGGCGCGCGACTGTACGGCAACCCGCCCAGAGGCTCAATGGGTGAGAGCGGTCCGCTTGCGCGCCATAGCGCGCGACCGCTCGAAAGCCCGCGAGCTGCGCTCGCGGGCTGGAAGACGACGCCGCAGTGATCACAAACCGCCCGCCCGCGGTCCAAACTGCACTTGTCGGAACTGTTGGGCACGCTCTGCTTAGCGCAACCTACATCCACCGGAGGACGACGCCGCAGTGCTCACCAACCCTGCGCTGGAACGTAAGCGACCCACCAAATATCCCTTGACGACGACCCACAAGATGGGCACTGTGCGCGGCCCTGTGACACGCCACGTCAACTTGTGACCAAGTTGGCACATCCGACACCGTGCTCGCGCCTAGCGCGTGTCAGCATGCAGTCCAATCCTGGTCCAAGGCCGCCAACATGAAGCTTGTCTTCCGCACCCTCGCACTGGCGCGTTATTTGACCCTACGCAAGCAGCTGAAAGATCTGGAAAAAGCGATCGGCACCTTGTCTGTGGACCAAAAACGGGCCCTTTTTGCCCTATCGCAGAAAGAATTTGCCAACGCGGCCGCCGCTGCGGTGCCACATCTTTATTCGAGCGAGAATCCCGAGCGTTATAGTCCTTGGGGCAATGGCACGACGATCGCCTTGGAACGCATCAAGTCAGACAATCTGCCGCTTAAACTGCGCGGCATCGCGTTGTGGTTGGCAGTCGCCTATCACGAGACTAAAGACGTGCCCTACAGCGAGATGCAGGATATGCATCGCGCAGTGCAACGCATTATTCGCCTGCTACGTGAATCAGTGGGAAACCCGCAAGCCACTGAAAGCCCCTGGGCGGGGCACAAAGTCGCCTGATCAATACTTTGATGGCGCACCAAGAAGGCGAGTGGCAATTGGGCGATTAACGTCCTTGGAAATGGCGTTGGGGCGGGATCCCTTCGCCGCCTTGACCATTGGCGCACCCAGCACCGTTCCTATTTTCTACCAACATTGCGTCTCTACGGGACGGGGCTTGTTTCTATCTTTTACCAACATTACGTCTCTATGGGACGGGGATTGTTTTGATGCCCGTTATTTCTACCGACATTTCGTCGGGTGCGGGTCAAAGTGATGTGCTGATCCAGCCGCGGGTCAGGGCTCCGATAGGCTGGCAGCGAGGCTGCGTGTTGAGCTCATGTGGGAGTGAGCTTGCGCGCGGCGCTGATGAAAACTCACAAAGCCCGGATCGCGAGCAAGCTCGCTGCCACAGGTTGCTGCTCTCCATGGACATCGTACGTTGTTGATTTGTCATTGCCAGCGCCCTTTTTCAGCCTGACGATGCACGCGCATGAACCGTAGGTTGCCGTGAAAGTCGTTCAGGTTCGCGCTTTTGCTCCCTCCCCGTTGTTGGGGGGTGAGCAGGCGCGCCTTGGCCGGCATGCTGGCCGCGTCTGCGAACGCACGGCGCTTGTCGCTCGGCCGGACGGGCCGGGCGCCCCACTGCCGAGCTTGCTTTGGATCAAGGTTGAAAACTGCCGTTGCAGGAAAATCCAGCCTGCTTTTCGCGCGGGAAGAATGGCTGATGTTGCAGATTCGGATTCATGGTCGCGGTGGTCAGGGTGTGGTCACCGCGGCGGAGATGTTATCGATTGCGGCCTTTGAGCAAGGTCGCCATGCGCAGGCTTTCCCCAGCTTTGGCTCGGAGCGCACCGGGGCGCCGGTGATTGCCTATTGCCGGATCGACGACCTGCCGATTCGCTTGCGTGAGCCGATTCTGGCGCCGGATGTGCTGATTGTGCAGGACCCGACGCTGCTGCATCAGGTCGATGTTTTTCAGGGACTGCACGCGGACGGTTATGTGCTGATCAACAGCAAGAGCAGTTTTCACGATCTCGGTTTGGCCGAGATCGAAAAGCGCTACCGCCACGATCGCCTAGTCACATTGCCGGCGAGCGAGATCGCACTCAAACATGTGGGGCGGCCGCTGCCCAATGCGGTGCTGCTGGGTGGATTCGCCGCGCTGTCCGGGTTGATCACGCTGGAGGCGGTCGATCACGCGATTCGCACCAAGTTCTCCGGCAAGGTAGCGGAAAACAACGTCGCCGCCGCCGCTGAGGCTTTTGTATTCGTGCAGCGCGAAATGGAGGAGTTGTCCCATGCTTAAACAGATGGAAGGTTCGCGGGCGGTCGCTGAAGCGGTGGCACTGTGTCGTCCGGAGGTGATCTGCGCCTATCCGATCTCGCCGCAGACGCACATCGTCGAGGGCCTCGGTGAGATGGTCAAAGGCGGTGAACTGACCGACTGCGAATTCATTAACGTTGAGAGCGAGTTCGCCGCGATGAGTGTGGCAATCGGCTCCTCAGCCACCGGCGCGCGCACCTATACGGCAACCGCCAGCCAGGGCCTGCTGTTCATGGCCGAAGCGGTCTACAACGCTTCGGGCCTAGGCCTGCCGATCGTCATGACGATTGCCAATCGGGCGATTGGTGCACCGATCAATATCTGGAACGACCATAGCGATTCGATGAGTCAGCGCGACTCTGGCTGGATCCAGCTGTTCGCGGAAAGCAATCAGGAAGCCGCCGATCTGCATATCCAGGCCTTCAAGTTGGCCGAGGAACTGTCGATGCCGGTGATGGTGTGCATGGATGGATTCATCCTCACCCACGCCTATGAGCGCGTCGATATTCCCACGCAAGCCGATGTGGACGCCTTCCTGCCGCCGTATGAGCCGCGCCAGGTGCTTGATCCGGCCGAGCCGGTGTCGATCGGCGCAATGGTAGGTCCGGAGGCGTTCATGGAGGTGCGTTATCTGGCGCATGCCAAACAATTGACAGCGCTGGATCTGATTCCGCGCATTGCCGATGAGTTCGCCGCGCGCTTTGGACGTCAATCGGGCGGCTTGGTGCGTGGCTATCAGACCGAAGACGCGCAGACCATCGTCGTCGCGCTGGGATCGGTCATTGGCACGCTGAAAGACACCATCGACGATATGCGCGCGCAGGGCATCAAGATCGGTGTGCTGGGCATCCAGTCATTCCGGCCGTTCCCGCTGGCCGCGGTGCGCGCCGCCTTGCAGGGTGCTCAGAACGTCGTGGTGCTGGAGAAAAGTTTCTGCGTGGGACTAGGCGGCGTGGTCTCGACCGATGTGCGACTGGCTTTGTCCGGGCTGCAATTGCACGGTTACACGGTGGTTGCTGGTCTGGGCGGTCGCGCGATTACTAAGGCGTCTTTGCAGCGCACCTTGGGCGAGGCGATTGCGGGCACTTTGCAGCCGCTGACGTTTATGGATTTGGACTGGCGCATCGTTAATCGTCAGCTGGCGCGCGAAGCGCAGATGCGTCGCAGCGGCCCGATTGCCGAGAGCCTGCTGCGCGACGTGGGCCCCATTGCGGCGAAGGTGATCTGATATGAGCAACCAGCAAGAAACATCGGCAATTCCGATTAAGTTCTACCAAACCGGCACCTTTACCGTCGGCAACCGCCTGTTAGACGCGCAGCAGCGCAGTGGGCAAGCCTCAACGGAGCGCAATAACTCGCTGACTTCCGGCCACCGCGCCTGCCAGGGTTGCGGCGAGGCACTCGGCGCGCGCTATGCGATCGACGCCGCGATGCGCGCCACCCGCAATCAGCTGATTGCCGCCAATGCCACCGGCTGCCTGGAGGTGTTTTCGACGCCGTACCCGGAAACCTCATGGCAATTGCCGTGGCTGCACTCGCTGTTTGGCAATGCGGCGGCGGTCGGCACCGGCATTGCCGCGGCGCTGCGCGTCAAGGCGCGCAAGGCTGGGTTGCAACGCAGCGCGGTGCGGGTCATTGCCCAGGGTGGCGATGGCGGCACCACCGATATCGGTTTTGGGTGTTTGTCTGGCATGTTCGAGCGCAACGATGACGTGCTCTATATCTGCTACGACAACGAGGCCTACATGAACACCGGTGTGCAGCGCAGTTCGGCCACGCCGTTCGCCGCGCGCACCAACACCACGATGGCCATCGGCCCGCACCCGGGCGAAGAAGCGGGGCAAGGCAAGAACCTGCCGCGTATCGCCATGGCGCACGAGATCCCCTATGTGGCCACCGCCACAGTGGCTGACTTGCGCGATCTAGAAGCCAAGGTGGAAAAGGCGATGAGCATGCACGGCGCGCGCTACCTGCACATCCTGGTGCCCTGCCCGCTCGGTTGGGGCGCGGCCAGTTGCGACACCATCAAGCTGGCCCGACTGGCCCGTGAGACCGGCATCTTCCCGGTGTTCGAAGCGCAGCGTGGTGAAGTGACCCAGGTCACCAAGATCCGCCATCACGTGCCAGTCGAGGAATACCTCAAACCGCAGAAACGCTTCGCTCATTTATTTGGACCTAATGGACATCCCGAGATGTTGGCGCAGATTCAGGCGCAAGCCGATCGCAACATTCGTCGCTACGGGCTGCTGGATCAGGAGGCAGTGGCATGACCATGCAAAAACCTTTCGCAATCACGCTGGATCCGGGCTCCTCGCTGGCCAACAAAACCGGCACTTGGCGCACCGAACGCCCGCTCTACGTCGACCGTTTGCCACCCTGCAACGCGCAGTGCCCGGCTGGCGAAGACATCCAAGGCTGGTTGTTCCATGCCGAAAGCGGCGACTACGAAGCCGCTTGGCGTCATCTGACGCGCGACAATCCCTTCCCGGCGATCATGGGCCGCGTCTGCTATCACAGCTGCGAAACCGCCTGTAATCGCGCTCAGGTGGACGACGCCGTCGGCATCAATTCGGTGGAACGTTTCCTCGGCGATGAGGCACTGAAGAGGGGCTGGCAGTTTGCGGCGCCTGAGCAAGAGTCGGGCAACAAGGTGCTGGTGGTTGGCGCCGGGCCTTCGGGCATGTCGGCCGCTTATCATTTGCGGCGTTTAGGGCATGCGGTGACGGTCATTGAGGCCGGGCCACTGCTCGGTGGCATGATGCGTTTTGGCATCCCCAAGTACCGCTTGCCGCGCGAAGTGCTAGCAGCCGAGATGCAGCGCATCGTCGCCATGGGCATCAAGGTGCAACTCAACACCAAGGTCAGCGATGTCGCGCAGACCATGCGCGAGGGTGGTTTTGCTGCGGTGTTCCTGGCCGTCGGCGCGCACATCGCCAAACGCGCCTACATTCCGGCCAAAGACAGTTCGCGCATCCTCGACGCGGTCGCGGTACTGCGCTCGATGGAAGGCGAGGATCAACCGATGTTGGGCCGTCGCGTGGTGGTTTATGGCGGTGGTAATACCGCCATCGACGTGGCCCGCACCGCCAAGCGCCTCGGCGCTACCGACGCCATCATCGTCTATCGGCGCACCCGCGAAAGAATGCCGGCGCACGATCTGGAGGTCGAAGAAGCGCTGCAGGAAGGTGTCATGGTCAAATGGCTGTCGACCATCAAAGGCGAGGACAGCGGTGTACTCACCATTGAGAAGATGGCGCTCGACGACAAGGGCAATCCGCAGCCCACCGGTGAGTTCGAAACGCTGGAGGCCGATTCACTCATTCTGGCGCTGGGTCAGGATGTTGACCTGTCGTTGCTGGATGGCATCGCCGACCTGCAGATGAGAGACGGCGTCGTCGAAGTCGATGCGCATATGATGACCAGCCATCCAGGTTTGTTTGCCGGCGGTGACATGGTGCCAGCCGAGCGCAACGTCACGGTTGCAGTAGGCCACGGCAAAAAAGCGGCGCGAAATATCGATGCTTGGCTGCGTGGCGCGACCATCGATGCGACCCCCAAACATGCGGCGGCGACCTTTGACAGCATCAACACCTGGTACTACAGCGACGCGCCGAAAACCGTGCGCCCCTTGCTTGATCTCGCGCGACGCACCAGCAGCTTCGATGAGGTGCAAGGCGGCCTGACCGAAGACAACGCACTATTCGAAGCACGCCGCTGCATGAGCTGCGGCAACTGCTTTGAGTGCGACAACTGCTACGGCGTCTGCCCGGACAACGCCGTGATCAAGCTCGGGCCAGGCAAACGCTTTGCGTTCAACTACGACTACTGCAAGGGCTGCGGCATATGCGTATCCGAATGCCCCTGCGGCGCGATTGAGATGGTGCCAGAACAGGGTTGAGCGGCAAAAACAAGGGTTGGCCGCTGGGAGCAAGCAAGTCATCTGCAAAGCGACCTGACCTGCAGGCTAAGCCCTGGGCATGCTCGGCTAAGACCTGGACATGCTCTGCACCTGAACCGCACAAAGCCAACAGCGCTCAACTACAAGTCGGCGATCCGGATAGCCCTCGGAGCGCCGAGTTGTACTCGGCATGCTCTTGTACCGAAAGAGCGCAAGCCCACGGGTTGCCCTGGAATGACAACGACCATGGGTAACCACATCAGTTTGACTCGCTAGTACCCACCACCGCCGATCAACCATCACGCCACCATCAGTTTGACTCGCACCCGGCGCTGGACTCCGCGTTGACACTGTCCGATGCTTGCGGCGTGCATCCACGGAGTAGCGCCATGCGTTCAATTTTTGCGTTCTGCTTAATCTGCTCTATTGCGTCGCTGTGCGCGGCTGCGCCGACAAATCAAACACTGTACGTCGTCGGTAGTAATCCTGGCGGCGGGCCTTACAAAGGCAGCCTGAGCATCAACACAGTGGGCAATGTCTCGCGCATGACTTGGCAGGTGGGCAGCACGTCCACCGGACTGGGCGTATGGCTGGGCGATACGCTTGCGGTAGCCGTCGGTGGTGACGAGTGTGCGGTGGTGGGCTACGAGATCAACCCCGAAGGCGGCTTAGACGGCATTTGGGCAGCGCCCGGCGCGACAGCTGCTGGCCGAGAACAAGCCACACCCGGCGTTGGCACCACGCGCGGACTCGCCGGTGACTATGTGATCAACGGCACCGATCCCGAGGGCGAACGCTACCGCGGCGCGCTGAGCGTCTTCAAAGAGGCCGACCACTGGCGGTTTTCATGGCGCACCGGCACTAATTTTGAGGGCTACGGCATCGAAAGAAACGGTCGGATTGCGGTGGCCTGGGGCGCAGCCACCTGCGGTGTGGTGCTCTACGATGTGGATGCCAATGGCAATCTGGATGGCATCTGGAAGTACCGCGACACCGCGGAAGGCACCGAAACTGCCCGTCGTTAGGAGACCTGCACCGCAACACCAGAACCCGCCGACGCGGCCCATCGCTGACTGCAGACGAAACCACTCATGTCCAAGAATCTAAATCCGCTTGATGCGTCCTGGTTGATGGTCGAATCTCGCGAGACACCCATGCATGTCGGTGGCTTGTTGCGGTTTTCGATGCCGGCGGATGCACCGCCCGATTATTTGCGCAAGTTGATGATTGAGTTTCGCGGCACGCATAAGTTCTCGGCGCCTTGGAATCAGCGCCTGCGCACGGTCAGCCTGAAGGGTTTGATGCCCGCGTGGGACATCGACACGGATATCGATCTTGAACATCACGTGCGCCACTCGGCGCTGCCCAAACCGGGTGGCGAACGTGAACTCGGCCAGCTCATCGCGCGCCTGCATAGCCAGCCGCTTGATCTGAGCAGACCACCTTGGGAATGCGCGCTGATCGAAGGCTTGGCCGACAATCAGTTCGCGATGTACGTGAAAATGCATCATTCGCTGATCGACGGCATCGGTGGCATCAAGCTGCTGGAAAAAGCCATGTCGACCGACGAAAAAAACAGTCGCAAACTGCCCGCCTTTTGGGCCGCCGGAACCGCGGGCAATAAGCCGAAACGCACACGCGCACCGGCGCCTACCCCGGCCGAGGTGATTGGCAGCGTGGTCGAGATGGTCAAGGGTCAGGTGGGCTCCTTACCGGATATCGCGCGCGCTTTTGGCTCGATGATCGGCGCGCTGCGCAATAAAGAAGACACGCTGCAGATTCCGTTTGATACGCCCACCTCGATCATCAACGGACGCATTCACGGACAGCGTCGCTTTGCCACGCAACGCTTTGAGTTAGCTAGGTTAAAAGCACTGGCGGACGCCGGCAGCGCGACCCTTAACGACGTGGTGTTGGCACTGTGTGGTGGGGCGCTGCGGCGCTTTTTAGTGGAACTCGGCGAGTTGCCGGATAAACCACTGACCGCGGGAATTCCGGTATCGGTGCGCCCGAAAGATGACGAAGGCACCGGCAATGCCATCACCTTCATCATTTCCACGCTGGGCACGGATATCGACGACCCGCGCGAACGCCTGGAAGCGATCAGCGCATCGACCAAACGGGCGAAGGCGCATGTGCAGAGCCTGCCGAAAAAAGCGATGACGCAATACACCATGCTATTGATGGCGCCCTACATGCTGTCGCTGCTGAGTGGCGTTGGTGGCCGCACGCGGCCGATGTTCAACATCACTATTTCGAACGTGCCGGGCCCAGACAAACCGCTCTATTACCGCGGCGCCAAACTGGAAGCCGCGTATCCGGTATCGCTGGTTACCCACGGCCAAGCCTTGAACATCACCTGTCAAAGCTACAACGGCTATTTGGCGTTTGGATTTACTGGCTGTCGCGACACGCTGCCGCATATGCAGCGGCTTGCCACCTACACGGCGATGGCGTTGGAAGAACTGGAAACCCTCTACCTCGGGGCCTCGCAAAAACCAGCACCGGTGCGCAAACCGCGGGTACGCAAAGTGGTAGTACGGAAAGCGGCAGTGGTGGTCGTAGACACACCTGCAGATCCGGCGCCAAAAAAGGCGCCACGCAAACGGGTCAAAGCGCAGTAGCAATGGATCGGGTTTTCAGCCCTGGGATTGTCCGCCTGTTTACCTGGGGCTGAAAGCCCGTGCCATCGCCTGCCTCCGCTCGCTTCACACCAACAACCAGCAACGACACTCACCGCAGCATGCAATGGCGCCCCGCTAGGCGCCATTGCAGCCTCAACGACTAAACCGTCGCCTCTGGGTTATCACCCGCGGGGCTGGCAGTGGGCGGAACCTCGCCTTCGACGCGCTCTACTTCTTCGTCGGGCAGCGCATCCAGGCGTTCCAGGCCCACCAAGGTTTCATCCTCCGGCAAACGGATCAGCGTCACGCCCTGGGTATTGCGACCCACTTGCGAAATCTCTGACGCGCGCGTGCGCACCAGCGTGCCTTGATCAGAAATCAGCATGACGTCGTGCGCTTGTGTCAGTTGAATCGCACCGACCAATGCGCCGTTGCGATCACTGGTCTGAATGGCAATCACACCGAGCGTACCGCGACCCTTCTGCGGAAATTCGGTGACCGCGGTGCGCTTGCCAAAACCGCGCGCAGTGGCGGTCAAAATATCGCCATCCCCATCGACCATTAGCATCGCCACCACGCGTGCGTCATTGGCGTCTTCTGGGAAACGCATGCCACGCACACCACGCGCGGTACGGCCCATCGGCCGCACTTCGTCTTCGCTGAAACGCACCGCTTTGCCATGACTGCCAAACAACATGATGTCGCGACTGCCATCGGTCAGCGCCACATTGACCAAGCCATCGCCCTCGTCCAATTCGACCGCGCGAATACCATTGGTGCGCACATTGGCAAAGTCACTCAGCGGCGTCTTCTTGACCACGCCTTGACGGGTGGAGAAAAACACGTAACTGTCATCCACAAAAGCCTTAACCGGCAGCACCGCTTGAATCTTTTCGCCCACTTCTAGCGGCAACATATTGACGATAGGTCGACCGCGCGAACCCGCGCTGGCCTCTGGCACCTGATAGACCGGCAGCTTGAACACGCGGCCCAAGCCGGTAAACGCGAGCAGCGTATCGTGCGTATTGGCGATCCACAGACGCTCGATGAAATCTTCGTTCTTCAGCGCGGTGGCCGATTTGCCTTTGCCACCGCGACGTTGCGAGCGATACACGGTTAATGGCTGGCGCTTGATGTAACCCGAATGTGACAGCGTGACCACCACATCTTCGGGCGGAATCAGATCGAGAATGTCCAAATCCGATTGCGAATGTTCGATCCGCGTACGGCGCTCATCGCCATACTCCTCGCGAATCGCAATCAACTCGTCTTGAATGACTTCCATCAGCCGACCCGGCTCTTCCAAGATACGGAATAGCTCGGTAATCGCTGCCAGAATGACCTTGTACTCGTCGGTGAGTTTTTCCTGCTCCAAGCCGGTCAGGCGTTGCAGGCGCATTTCCAGAATTTCTTTGGCCTGAATCTCCGACAGCTGATAACCGTCGGCAAACAAACCTTCTTCCGGCGCCAGATCTTCCGGGCGCGAGCGATCCGCGCCAGCCGACGCCAATAAGGCGCGCACCAAACCCGGATCCCAGCGTTTAACCAGCATGCGCTCACGCGCTTCGCTAGCGTCTTTACTGGTTTTGATCAGCTCAATCATCTCGTCGATATTGGCGAGTGCGACCGTCAATCCTTCCAACACATGCGCGCGCGAACGCGCCTTGCGTAAGTCGAAGATCGTCCGACGCGTCACCACTTCCCGCCGATGACGCAGGAACGCTTCGAGAATATCCTTCAGATTCAGAGTCTTCGGCTGACCACCCACGAGCGCGACGACGTTGATGCCAAACACCGTTTCCAACTGAGTCTGCTTGTACAGCTTGTTCAGCAGCACTTCGGCGTTTTCACCGCGCTTGACCTCAATGACCACGCGCATGCCGTCTTTATCAGACTCATCGCGCAAGCCATCGGGGGAAATACCATCGAGCTCTTTGGCCTTGACCAAATCGGCGATCTTTTCAACCAAACGCGCCTTATTGACCTGATACGGCAGCTCGCTAATGATGATCGCTTCGCGGTTGCCTTCGACCTCAATCTCCGCCTTGCCGCGCACCAAAATGCGGCCACGACCGGTGCGATACGCCTCGCGTATGCCATAGGAGCCGTTGATGATGCCCGCGGTGGGAAAATCCGGGCCGGAGATGTAGTGCATCAAATCGTCGATGGTCAAATCCGGATTGGCGATCAGCGCGATCAGCGCGTTCACCACTTCCCTCAGATTGTGCGGCGGAATATTGGTCGCCATACCCACCGCGATACCAGACGACCCGTTGATCAACAGGTTAGGCACCACCGTTGGCATAACCGTCGGTTCCAGCTCTTTGTCATCGTAGTTCGGCTGAAAATCGACCGTGCCTTTGTCCAAATCGCGCATCAAATCGTGCGCGAGGCGCGTCAGGCGCACTTCGGTGTAACGCATCGCCGCCGGGGCGTCACCATCCACTGAACCGAAGTTTCCCTGGCCATCGATCAGCAGATAGCGCAAGGAAAACGGCTGCGCCATGCGCACGATGGTGTCATAAACAGCCGTATCACCATGCGGATGGTATTTACCGATCACATCACCGACGACGCGCGCCGATTTTTTGTACGGCTTGTTGTAGTCGTTGCCGAGTTCTTTCATCGCGAACAGCACGCGTCGATGCACGGGCTTTAGGCCATCGCGCACATCGGGCAGCGCGCGGCCAACGATAACGCTCATCGCGTAGTCAAGGTACGACTGACGCATCTCGTCTTCAATATTGACGCGCAGAATTTCTTTGGCAAAATCAGCCATGCACACACTCCGGTGGTCAGCGGCATTTACGGGCCCAAAACACCTGCGCTGACTGACAATCAGCGCAGCGCGAACCCGCACAGCAAGCCGCCAATTCTAACACGCCACCTAGCGCCTACGAGGGCAAGATGTAGAGTGAGCTACGCCTGAGCCCAACGGTGATGGCACGCAGCCACCTGGAATCATGAAAGTCCCGCCGCGTGACCGTCGCGAGAGATTCTTAACTCGCCCGGAAAGCTTGACCCTCGCTTCTTTCAACGCCCACGATAATCCGCGTCACTCGTCATTCTCTGGTTCGCTGCGAAAACGTGGTAGCGCGTCGACGATAAACTGCAAGCGCTCGGCAGAATCGATCATTTCGAGCAGCGTTTGTTTTTCGGCCAGCGAAAATGGCAGTAATTCAGCCAATCGAAAACCCACCCAGGATGAATCGTCTAGTTCTGCTTTACTGGGCTCGGGCGCGCCTTCCACTAGATTTTCAACTAAACCCTGCGCTAATCGTGATAACAGATAAAATTCTGGCGGCAAGGGTACGCGCGGTTCGTCTGGCCAAATAGTAATTTGGCCAATGAGTAATCCATCATCGCGGGGCTGTACGTGATCCACGTGGAAGCGGCTGCCACCCAGGGTTCGAATGCCGAGCAAACCATCCGGCAAGGTGTCAAAATCGACGATCTGCGCCAGCGTACCAACCGCTAATGCCGATGCCGTTTCGCCATTTTCCTCATCACGAAGTAACAAGCTCACGCCGAATGGGCGGTTAACTCGGGCGCAATCGCGGACCATGGCTAAATAACGCGGCTCGAAAATCCGCAAAGACAACGTACCGCCCGGAAACATCACCGTGGATAGCGGAAACAATGGGTATTCGCCTTCACTCAGGCTCATGGCCCATTCTCCATTGGCCGTTGTTGGCTGTCGGTCATTAGCGTCAATAAGCGCCGCGATGCGCCCTCAAACCCACCGTTACTCATGAACACAATATGGTCACCTGAACGCGCAGAGGCGGCAATATTGGCGATCAATTCAAGCACACTGGCCGCGGTCGTTAGACGCGCGCCGAGTTCGGAAAGTGCGGTCTTAGCATCCCAGCGTAATTCTGGCGGTACCCATACATGCACCGCGTCCGCCGCCTGAAACGCGCTTGCCAATGCCTGGCGATGCGCGCCTTGCCGCATGGAGTTGCTGCGTGGCTCCATGACCGCAATCAGACGTGCGTTGCCGATCGACGCGCGTACGCCGGCCAAGGTGGTCGCAATCGCCGTGGGATGATGCGCAAAATCATCGAAAATGCGGATGCCATGGACCTCACCAATCCGCTCCAAGCGGCGGCGCACGCTGCCAAAACCACTGAGCAATTGCAGCGATGTTGCGGGATCCAAGCCTATAGCAGCGGCCGCAGCGATTGCCGCCAGCGCATTGGCCACGTTATGTTTGCCGAGCAGGGACCAGTTGGCTTCGCCGACCGCAGTGCCCGCGCGCCACAGCTTGAACCGTGAACCATCTTCGCTGAGTAATTCCGCGCGCCAGTCCAGATCTTCTGCGCCAAAACCAAAACGTTCGACCGGGGTCCAACAGCCCATGTTCAAAACTTCGGCTAAGGCTGTATCTTCGCCGTTGACGATCAAACGACCATTAGCCGGCACGATACGTAGCAAATGGTGAAACTGGCGTTGGATCGCCGCTAAATCCGGGAATATATCGGCGTGATCGTATTCCAGATTATTCAAAATAGCGACGAACGGCTGATAATGCACGAACTTACTGCGTTTATCAAAAAAGGCAGTATCGTATTCATCTGCCTCAATGACGAAATAATCACCTTTACCCAAGCGTGCCGAAACTGGAAAATCCTGCGGTACACCACCAATCAAAAATCCCGGGTCATAGCCTTGCCTATCCAACAAATAAGCCAACAGAGCGGTTGTCGTGGTTTTCCCGTGCGTGCCAGCCACCGCCAAAACCCGACGCTGTTGCAATACCGCACGCGACAACCACTGCGGGCCGCTGGTGTAATGCAGGCGCCGATTCAAAACCGCCTCAACCGCGGGATTACCGCGCGACAAGGCATTACCCACCACCACTTCTAAGGGCGCCGGTTCCAGATGCCCAGCGTCATAGCCTTCAGATAATTGAATACCGAGCGCCTGCAGCTGCGTGCTCATCGGCGGATACACATCGCGATCACTACCGGCGACCTGCAAACCCAGTTCGCGCGCAATCGCCGCAATCCCGCCCATAAAGGTGCCGCAAATACCGAGGATATGTAGATCAGTCGTCACCGCGGCTCCGTTTCAAATCTCAAGGCTGTTCAAACGGAAACCACGCACTGGCGAGTTCATTGAACAGCATGAACAGCAGTAGCGACAGTGGCAGTGCAAACCAGAATTTCAGATTCACCGCGTGGCGATAGATGTGCGCGTCGACCACAATGCTCCACAGCAGCAAAGACAAAAAGCCCAAGCGTAACAATTGCACATCAAAGTCGGCCGATTCAGTCGGCGAGCGCACCAGCGCCGCCGCGATCGGCAACAACACAAAGGTCAGCAAAGCACTTGCTGCATAGAGGCTCAACGTGGTCTGCAGAAAGCGCCCCTGCCGGCCGAAAATCCACAACAAACCATAAATCATGGCGACACGCAGCAACATGCGACTCAACAAGGCGCTCATGGGAATCTCGCCGCCCATGGCCTGCAGGTAGAACACGCTAGCAATCAGATCAAGCGCTAGCAATTGCGCCAGCAGCCACGTCGATTTTGGCGCGTCCGCCGGCGTGCCGCGCAGTAGCAACAGATCGATGGTCCAGCGCAGTAAGGCAAGCGGATTCATGCGGTAAGTTTGATCAAGTGCAGTTCAAAGCTGGAGAACTCGTTGATTGTAGGCATTATCCTAGCCTGGCCAGAAACCTCAGTTAACCGCTTCCCAGCACCCATGCAGACAAACGGTATCCCACCCATTGTGATCGACGCGCGCGGCTTGTTGTGTCCTGAGCCCTTGGTCCGCACGCGGCTTGCTCTGCGCTTAGCCGCGGCGGGTGCGATTGTGGAAATTCAGGCGACCGATCCGCTGGCCGCTTTGGATATCGAAGTGCTGTGCGCGCGCGGCGGCGCCGTGTATTTGGGGTGCACGAGCGATGCCGAGGGTCTGCATACCATCCGCATCGTTAAGCCTTGATCAAGGCGTGCTGCCTCAACCCAGTGCGCTAATAATACGTTCCAAGATCACCTCGACCGTACCTTCACCTGGAACCCGTACCAAAGCGCCCATGCCCTGGTAATAGTCAATGACCGGCGCCGTCTGTTGTTGGTAGACATGCAGGCGATTGCCCACCGACTGCGGATTGTCATCGGCGCGGCCTTCGGCCTTCGCGCGGCCGGCCAAACGTGCCAACAGTAGATCCTCAGATACGTCCAATTGCAGGGCTTTGTCGACCGGCAAATTGAGTTTCGCGAGCAGTTGTTCCAGCGCTTGCGCCTGGATCAGATTGCGCGGATAGCCGTCCAAAATAAAACCACGCTGCACGTCTGCCTGGCCGAAACGCTCTTCGAGCATGCCAAGGACGATGTCGTCGGACACCAAAGCACCCGCTTCCATGACCGATTTGGCTACGATACCGAGTGGGGTGCCCGCAGCGACCGCCGCGCGCAAGATTTCGCCGGTGGAGATATGTGGGACATTCAAACGGGATTTGAGCAAACCCGCCTGTGTTCCTTTGCCAGAACCTGGGGCACCCAGGAGTACGATGCGCATGATTAGAGGTCTCGCAGAGCTGCAGGCTAGCAGTAGAGCTTGCCAGCGCTGGACATGGGAGTGAAGTCACATAATGGTCGAACCTAGCGTGCGCGCTACGTTCAAGTCAAACAGATGTGCGAAGACGCGCCCAAATCGCCCACTTGCGGGTATCTTGTTGGCGTCGCGCGCAGCGCATTGATCGGAACAACCGTCGTTATGCCAAAAGCCAACCTACTCTACGCCCAGTCCGGCGGCGTTACCGCCACGATCAATGCCAGCGCGTGCGGCGTCATTGAAACGGCGCGCAAATTTCCAGAGAAGATTGGCCATGTGTTCGCGGCGCGCAACGGCATTATTGGCGTGCTGCGCGAGGAATTGATCGATACGCGCTTCGATACGCCAGAGGCGATCCGTGCGCTGCGCCATACGCCGGGTGGCGCGTTTGGCTCGTGTCGATTTAAGTTGAAGTCGATGGATAAAGATCGCGCCCACTATGCGCGCGTGGTGGAGGTCTGCAAAGCGCACAACATCCGCTACTTTTTGTACAACGGTGGTAATGATTCGGCCGATACCACCCATAAACTCTCGCAGGTGGCGCAGTCCTTAGGTCACGATCTGATTTGCGTGGGTGTGCCAAAAACCATCGACAACGATTTGGCGCTAACCGATGTGTGCCCAGGATTTGGCTCCGTGGCCAAATACATCGCGATATCGACGTTGGAAGCCAGCCTGGACGTGCTGAGCATGGCCGAATCGTCCACCAAGGTATTCGTACTGGAAGTGATGGGGCGCCACGCCGGTTGGATTGCCGCCGCCGCTGGACTTGCGGGCAAAAAAGACGGCGAACCACCACACATCATCTTGTTCCCAGAAGTGCCATTCGAAGAGCCCCGATTCTTGGCCGCAGTTAAAAGCGCGGTCGAGCGTTTCGGCTATTGCACGGTCGTGGTGTCCGAGGGCGTGCGCGATGTAGACGGCAGGTTCTTGGCCGAAGCAGGCACCAAAGACGCCTTCGGCCATGTGCAATTGGGTGGCGCTGGCCCGGCGATTGCCGAAAAAGTGCGCGCAGCGCACGGTTACAAGTATCACTGGGCGGTTTCTGATTATCTGCAGCGCTCGGCGCGCCATATCGCTAGCAAAGTGGATGTTGATATCAGCGTTAAAGTGGGTGTCGCTGCGGTCAAATTGGCGCTGGCCGGAAAAAACGCTACGATGCCGATCGTCAAACGCACATCCGACCAGCCCTATCGCTATCAGATCGTCACCGCGGCGCTGGGCGATGTGGCCAACCACGAGCGCAAGCTGCCCAAAGACTTCATTCGGGCCGATGGTTTTGGCATTACCCAAGCGGCGCGCACCTACCTTGAGGGCTTGATCCAGGGTGAGGCCTACCCGCCGTATGTCAACGGCCTGCCTGATTACGTGACATTGAAGAATCGTCTGGTCGACAAACGCCTGCCGGAGTACCCAGTGTGAGCATGACCGGCATTATTTTTTCCTTATTGGCGCTGCAAGCGGCGTTGATTGCGATGTTGGCGCGCAGCGCCATCTGGCGCGCCAGCGGATTTATCGCGCTGGCCTTGTTGCTGGTGGTGTTCTTGCTCTGGAAAGCCACCGATGGCGGGCGCAACAGCAGCGAGGCGTGGCTGGTGCTGACTTCCCTGCCCCTGGTTGCGGTGGGGGTATTTGGCTGGGCACGGCCACTGGGCAAATTGGCTTTGGCGTTGGGCGTGCTGTTGACCGCGGCGCTCCTGCTTACTTGGCGCTGGGCGTCTATCAGCCAAGCCACCAGCGAAACCACCGCGGTGGTGATTTACGCCACCTTGGTGTTGGTCGCGATGGTTGCGTTATTCATGATCAGCGGGGTCATGGCGATGCGGTTACTGGTCGAACACAGCCGTCGGGTCGACCAACGTGCCAAGTTAGGCGATAGCGAGTAACTGCTGGCGCGGTTCGCGGGCCGGCTGCTTGCGGCTCGCTTCTAGCGCTGGCACCAACATCGAGCGTCCGCGATATCCGGAACTAAAGGTCACTAACTGACGGCGCGCGCGCTGCGCGCTATTCCACGCATAGATGGCGATGTCACCGTGCTCCCAGGCGCCAAACAAAGACGCGGCAGCTTGTCGAACCAGCGCCAGCGCGCGCGCACCTTCAGCTTCCAGCAATGCCGGCGATGGGCCAGACCCTAAATAGATTGCCAGCGCTTCGTCAGAGTCCAGACTCTCGCCGCGCGCGGCATGCAGTTCGCCCTCAAACGCCGCCACTTGCACGCCTTGGCTGCTCGCCCATTCCAGGGTCCGATGCGCTGTACTGTGCCAAAACGCCGCAAGTGCGGCCAATGACGGCCAGCGCGACAAAATTAGACTTTGCGGGCTGTGGTTAGGGCCAAAACGCTCAATGCTTGCGGCGGGCGCTACCGCGAGATAACGGCCACCATAGTTTTGCAAGGGCGGCAGTGCGGCAAGGTAGTCCGACACCCGCGTGCGATTTGCTGCGTGCGCCAGAAACAACAAATACGCTGGACGATCAAACATCCACTCCTCCCAATCAACCTATCCCCAGCGGCAAGCATGCACACAACTGTAACGTCACGCCGGTTTGCACAGCGCAAAATGTGACGCAGCTCTCGGATATTGGTTTTTTACCGAGTTGGCGTCGTCTGCCCTGCGGCTCACCCGTGTGCAATCTCGTGCACGCAAGTCCGCCGCGCACCCGTATACTCCGCCCGTTTTTTCACCGGTCACATGGTCTTCACAAGAAGGCGAATGACCCGCGAACTCGGACCAAATTTCACAACCTGGGGAAGTTCCATGCTTGAGCAATACGGAATCATGATGGCGCTGGGATGCGCGGTCGTTGCGGTGCTGTACGGCATCGTATCGACACGTTGGATCCTGCAGCAACCGGCCGGCAACGCCCGGATGCAAGAAATCGCCGCGGCAATTCAAGAAGGCGCCAACGCTTTTCTTAACCGCCAGTACACCACCATCGGCATCGTTGGCGCGGTGTTGTTCTTGGTGATCGGCTTGGCGCTGAGCTGGCTGACCGCCGCCGGATTCCTGATCGGTGCGGTGTTGTCTGGTTTGACCGGCTACATCGGCATGTTCGTGTCGGTCCGGGCCAATGTGCGCACCGCTGAAGCGGCGCGCAAGGGCATCAACGCGGCGCTCGCCGTGGCTTTCCGCGGCGGCGCCATCACCGGCATGTTGGTGGTTGGCCTGGGCCTCATTGGTGTAGCTGGCTTCTATTCGGTCATGCTCGGCCAGGGTCTGGAGACGCAGATCATCCTGGATGCGCTGATTGGTTTGGCTTTCGGCTCCTCGCTCATCTCGATCTTTGCCCGTCTGGGCGGTGGCATTTTCACCAAGGGCGCCGACGTCGGCGCCGATCTGGTCGGCAAGGTGGAAGCCGGCATTCCGGAAGATGACCCACGCAACCCGGCCGTGATTGCCGACAACGTCGGTGACAATGTCGGTGACTGCGCCGGCATGGCCGCTGACCTGTTCGAGACCTACGCGGTCACCATTATTGCGACCATGCTGGTTGGCTTCATCTTTATCGATGTTGCGGGTCCTAACGCACTGCTCTACCCGCTGGTGCTCGGCGGCGCCTCAATCATCGCGTCGATCATCGGCACCTTCTTCGTCAAGGCCAACAACGGCAAGATCATGGCCGCGCTGTACAAGGGTACGGCCGTCTCCGGCGTGCTGGCCGCAGTGGCTTTCTACCCGATCACCACGGCGCTATTCCCGAGCGAGGCCACCGCGCTTGTGGATGGCACCATGACCCTGACCGCGATGCAGATCTACGGTTGCGCGCTGGTGGGTCTGCTACTGACCGGTGTGATGATGATGATCACCGAGTACTACACTGGCACCGAATACGCGCCGGTTAAGGGCATCGCGCAAGCCTCCACCACCGGTCACGGCACCAACATCATCGCCGGTTTGGCCGTTTCGATGCGTTCTTGCTGGATGCCAATCATTGCCGTTTGTGCGGCCATCTTTGTCACCCATCACTTGGCGGGTTTGTACGGCGTGGCGATTGCTGCCACGGCGATGCTGTCGATGTCCGGCATGATCGTCGCGCTCGACGCCTACGGCCCGATCACCGACAACGCTGGTGGCATTGCCGAGATGGCCGAACTCGGCCCGGAAGTACGCGCAATCACCGATCCGCTGGACGCGGTTGGCAATACCACCAAGGCGGTCACCAAAGGTTATGCGATTGGTTCTGCGGCGCTGGCGGCGTTGGTGTTGTTTGCCGATTACACCCACAAGCTGGAGCTGTACGGCATGGCGAACGTCAAGTTCGATCTGGCCGACCCGATGGTGCTGATCGGGCTTTTGATCGGCGGCCTGATTCCCTACCTGTTCGGTGCAATGGCAATGGAAGCGGTCGGCCGTGCCGCCGGTTCGGTGGTCGTCGAAGTGCGTCGCCAGTTCAAGGAAATCAAGGGCATCATGGAAGGCACCGCCAAGCCACAGTACGACAAAGCGGTCGACATGCTGACCAAGGCGGCGATCAAAGAAATGATCGTGCCGTCGTTGCTGCCGGTGGCAGCGCCGATCGTGGTCGGCCTATTGCTCGGCCCGGCGGCATTGGGCGGCATGCTGGTCGGTTGCATCATCACCGGCATCTTCGTGGCTATCTCGATGACCACCGGCGGTGGCGCATGGGATAACGCCAAAAAGTACATCGAAGATGGCCACCACGGCGGCAAGGGCTCGGAAGCCCACAAAGCGGCGGTCACCGGCGACACCGTCGGCGATCCGTACAAGGACACCGCCGGCCCAGCGATCAACCCGCTGATCAAGATCATCAATATTGTGGCTTTGTTGATCGTGCCGTTGATTGCCAAGTTCCACAGCTAAGCAGGAACGGCGCGTTCGCGCCGATTCCTTGTGGTAAAAACAAAAGCCCCGCGATGATTCGCGGGGCTTTTTTCGTTGCTTCCGACATTCGGTCTCTATCGACATTCGGTGCCTACGGGACCGGGTTCGCTTTGAATCGATGCCCTGAAGGCGCAAAATGCGGACACGTTCCCGCAGAACGGGAATTTGTTTCGATGCCCTTTGCTGGATGACCATGCGCAGCGTTTATTCCGCCGGAAACCTGTTTGACGCCCAGTTGGTCAAAGACGCGCTGGAATCAGCCGGCATTCCCGCGTTTATTACCGGCTCCGCGCTGAGCGGCGCAATCGGCGAGTTACCCGCCAGTGGCTTGATTTGCGTGCAGGTGCCTGAATCGGCCTATGCGGACGCAAGGCCCATTGCCGCAGAAATTGATCAATGGCTATCGCAAACACCTGTAGATCCGGCGCCTTTCGATGACGACGCCGTGCCCTTTGCCGTTTGAGCGTCCCGGTGGATCAGCTGCTGGCGCAGGCGTCAGCTCGTGCTGCGCGCGAGCGCCCTACTCCGCTAGCCAGCCCGCCACTTGCGGCGCGAAATAGCTGAGGATGGCGTCGGCGCCAGCGCGTTTGAACGCCAGCAGTGATTCCATCACGACCGCCCGTTCGTCCAGCCAGCCATTTTGGGCGGCGGCTTTCAGCATCGCGTACTCGCCGCTGACCTGATACACCGCGGTGGGCATATGGAAACGGTCTTTGACGCGCCGGACGATGTCCAAATAGGGCATGCCTGGCTTAATCATCACCATATCGGCGCCTTCAGCAATGTCGAGCTCCACTTCGCGCAGCGCCTCATCGCCATTGGCCGGATCCATCTGGTAGGTGTACTTATTGCCCTTGCCTAAATTGCCAGCGGAGCCGACCGCGTCGCGAAAGGGACCATAAAAGCTCGACGCGTACTTCGCCGAATACGCCAAGATGCGCGTATGCACATAGCCCGCTGCCTCCAAGGCCATGCGAACAGCGCCGATACGCCCGTCCATCATGTCGGATGGCGCCACCATGTCGGCACCCGCTTGCGCGTGCGACAAAGCCTGTTTGATCAGCGCGGCTACGGTAATGTCGTTCAGCACATACCCGGATTCGTCAATGATGCCGTCCTGACCATGGGTGGTGTATGGATCGAGCGCCACATCGGTGATGACGCCCAAACTGGGCAGTGCGGCCTTCAAGGCCCGCACCGCGCGCTGCGCCAAACCCTCAGGATTCCACGCCTCGACCGCATCCAGCGATTTGGCTGGCGATGGCGTCACTGGAAAAATCGCCAACGCCGGCACGCCTAATCCATGCACGCGTCTGGCTTCGATGACGAGTTGGTCAATCGACAAACGCTCGACTCCGGGCATCGATTTGACCGGCTCTCGCGTGTTTTCGCCCTCGGTCACAAACACCGGCCAAATCAAATCGGCCGCGCTCAAACTGTTTTCGCGCATCAAACGACGCGAAAATTCATCGCGGCGCATGCGTCGCGGGCGAATCATTGGAAACTGGGTAGACATGAATGGGGTCATCGGTGGGTAGTTTTGGTGCGGGGTAGTCTAGTCCCCTGCACTTGCAGGCGCAGGTTGCACCGCCGCCTGTTGCGATGCAACATCGCAGGCCATCCTTAGCGTCTGTGCTTTCATGCCTGATTCGATGCCCGACTACTTGCGCGCGGTGCTCACTTCACGTGTTTACGAGGTGGCGATCGAATCGCCGCTGACCGATGCGAAGCGTTTGTCGCGCCGCATTGGCCATCGCGTGTTGCTGAAACGCGAAGACCTGCAGCCGGTGTTTTCGTTCAAATTACGCGGCGCCTATAACAAAATGGCGAATTTGAGCGAAGCAGAGCGCGCGGTCGGAGTGCTTGCCGTATCGGCCGGCAACCATGCACAGGGCGTCGCCTTGGCCGCCCAGCAACTGGGCTGCAAAGCGACCATTGTGATGCCCAGCACCACACCGTCCATCAAGGTCGAAGCGGTTGCCGCGTTTGGCGCCGAGATCATTTTACAAGGCGACGGTTACGATGCTGCCGCAGCGGTGGGCAAACGTATTGCCGCCGAGCGCGGTCTGACTTTTGTCCATCCGTTTGACGATCCGGCCATCATTGCTGGCCAAGGCACGGTGGCGATGGAGTTATTGCGTCAGCACGCCGGACGGCTGGATGCGGTATTCATCCCGGTTGGCGGTGGCGGTTTGGCCGCCGGCATGGCGGCCTACATCAAGGCGTTGCGTCCGGAAATTAAAGTAATAGGTGTGGAGCCCATCGATGCCGCTTGCCTGGATGCAGCGCTCAAAGCCGGTGAGCCCATCACGCTGGATCAAGTGGGTTTGTTCGTCGACGGCGTGGCGGTCAAACGCGTTGGCGATCACACCTTTGCGGTGCTCCGTCACTGTATTGACGAGATGGTGCTGGTCAACACCGACGAGATCTGTGCGGCTATCAAAGACGTGTTTGACGATACCCGCGTGGTACTGGAACCGGCTGGCGCCTTGGCCCTGGCTGGATTAAAGCGCTACGCGGAAAAGCTGCCACCGGGCGCAACCTTATGTGCGGTTGCCAGCGGTGCGAATGTCAATTTTGATCGCCTGCGGCATATTGCCGAACGCGCGGAAATCGGCGAGGCACTGGAAGCCGTGTTTGGCGTGGCGATTCCCGAACAACCCGGCAGTTTTTTGGGATTTTGTCGAGCGCTCGGCCCGCGCAGCGTCACCGAGTTCAACTATCGCTACACGCCCAACGCTGCTGCGCAGATTTACGTGGGCATTGCCTTGCGTCGCGGCGCCGCCGAACGCGCGGAAATCGCCGCACAATTGAATGCATCGGGTTACACGGTGACCGATTACACCGACAACGAATTGGCCAAACTGCATGTGCGGCATATGGTTGGCGGTCGCGCGGCAATCAATGGCCGCGAGCGCGTCTATCGATTTGAGTTCCCCGAGCGGCCGGGCGCGCTGTTGCGCTTCTTGGAGCAAATGGGCACGCGCTGGAACATCACTTTGTTCCATTACCGCAGCCACGGCGCCGCTTACGGGCGCGTTTTCGCCGGGATCGAGGTAGCCGACGCCAACGATGCCGCCGATCTGCGCAGCAGCCTGGACGCATTGGGCTTTGAGTGCGTGGATGAGACCGACAATCCGGTGGTGCGGCAGTTCCTGCGCGTGTAGCCGCCACCAGAATCGTCTTTGCGAGGGAGCCAAAGCGACCGCGGCAATGCAGGGACGTGCGCTCCAGCCACCGCCCACGTCCCTGGGTTGCCACGGCCGTCGCCGCTGGCGCGTCGAAGACCTCGCAATGACGAATCAATGAGTTACGCTACATGTTCATTGCGAGGGATGAGGGACGAGGGAGCCTAAAGCCGTGGCGCGAAGCATCGACGGTCCGCACTGTGCGCGGACTGTTCCGCACTGCAGCGGCCAAGCGCCGACCGATGAAGCGCAGGTCGAACCCACCCAGGCTCGAACCGCAACTGCAGAAACTGGGAACCAGGAACTGGAAAATAATCAAGCTTTGTGTAGATCAAAGCGCGCATGACTCCCGGCTAGCGCGGATCGGGCTATATTCCCACCATTACGCTGCATAGGTGCGCCCATGTCGATTGATGCCAGTCAGCTCAAGCACTTGTACCCTCTCGACTCGCTGCGCCCGGAGCATCTGGGCGTCATCGCGCGCGAGGCCGATTCCGCCGAATATGGCTTGAACCAAGTGTTGTTTCGTGCCGGCGACCAGGACGAAGTCACCCATTACCTGCTGTCCGGCAGCATCACCGGCGATTACCCCGACGGCAAACGCAAAGACATCAAGTCCGACTCCTTACAAGGGCGTTATCCCATCGGTGATTTGATGCCGCGGCGTTTCACCGCGACCATCCAATCATTGGTCGCCACGGTTGTCTCGGTGGATCGACGCTTTTTAGAAAAGCTGATTACCTTCGATCAGCTGACCCGTAGCACCGGCTTCAAATTGCTGGACAAAAATCCAGATGGCAATCGTTGGATTTTCCGGCTGTTACAGAACAACGCGATGCGCCGCGTACCAGCCGGCAATCTGGAGCGCTTGTTTTCGCGCTTCGAAGAAATCACCGTCAAAGAACATCAAACCATCGTTCGCGAAGGCGATGACGGCGATTATTTCTATGTCATCAAGGATGGCGCCGCCAGCGTGTCGCAAGCCGGCGATTTTGATCCGGCCGTGGTGGCCTATTTGGTGCGCGGCGACAGTTTTGGTGAAGACGCGCTGCTCTCCAATAGCGTGCGCAACGCGTCGGTCACCATGATGAAAGACGGCAAACTGATGCGCTTGAAAAAGAGCGACTTCAGCGAATTGTTGAAACAACCCACCGTTGAATGGATGTCGCCAGGCAAAGCGTCGATCCTGGTGCGCCAAGGCGCCGGCATCATTGATGTGCGCATGCCAGAAGAGTACGACGAGCGCGCCATCAAAGGCAGCATCAATATGCCGCTGGGCCGCTTGCGCGAATACGCACCCGAACTAGACAAAGAAAAATCCTACCTGTGTTACTGCAATACCGGCGAACGTAGTGCCGCTGCCGCCTATATTTTGACTAAACTCGGATTTGAGGCCTTTGCCTTGGCCGGCGGACTATCTGGCATGGTCAAGCAGATGGATAAGCGGGCCTAAGTCAGCGGGGCTCATTGAGCAAACGGACGCGCCGCAGCGCGGCGAGATCAGGGGATCCGGTAGCGAAACAGGCGAGGCGCAGTCCTTGTTCTAGTAGCGCGAAGTGCGCTAACAGCGGCTCTAGGCCCTCAATGGCGGCGCGCAGCAGGGGGCCGGCTTGGCCGACCAGCTGTGCGCCCAACCTCAGCGCCTTGGCGGCGTCGAGTCCGTGGCGGATGCCACCGGAGCCGATCAACGGCAGTTGCGGCAACGCCTCATTGATTTCGCGCAGCGCGGTCGCGGTGGGAATGCCCCAGTCGCGATAGATCTCGGCGAGCGCGGCTTGCCCGGAATCGCTGGCAAGGCGGCCCTCCACCGCGCTCCAACTGGTGCCGCCGGCGCCGGCCACGTCGATCGCCGCAACGCCGCAGCCGGCCAGCCGACGCGCGACTGGAACCGAGATGCCAAAGCCGACCTCCTTGACAATCACCGGCACCGGGAGCGCCCCGCACAAGGATTCAAGGCGGGCGAGCAGACCACTCCAGCGGGTGTCGCCGCGCGCTTGCAGGGCTTCCTGCAGCGGATTGAGGTGAATGATCAGCGCGTCGGCATCAATCATGTCGACCGCGCGACGCATGGCGTCGAGGTCGAACTCGCGCAGCTGCGCCGCACCGACGTTCCCGAACAGCAGCACATCGGGCGCCAGCTGCCGCAGGCTGCGATCGGTGCCATCCAGTCCGCCACCGCTGAGCGCTAGGCGCTGCGAGCCAACGCCGAGCGCGATGCCAAGGATCTGCGCGGCCTGTGCCAGCACCGCATTGATCGTGGCCGCGTGGGCATGGCCGCCGGTCATTGAGCTAATCAGGAAGGGCCGGCGCAGGCGCTTGCCGAGGAAGATCGTGGACAGGTCGATATCCGCGAGGTCGAGTTCGGGCAGTGCGCAGTGTTCGAAGCGCACGCGCTCGAAGCCCGCCGAAACCTCGCGCGCGTTCGCCTCGCCCGACAGCACTGCCTCAATGTGGCTGACTTTGCGATTGGATATCAGACTCATGGCGCGACGGCCGCCCGCTCGGCGTGCATGACGACCAGCATATGCGGCAGGGTGAGCGCGGCTAGGCCGATGAACACTAGGCGCAGCAGATCGGCACTCCAGTCCTGCGTTCCGACGGCGGGCAGCCCTAGCCAGACGACGGTCGCGGCTAGCAGGCTCAGTGCGGTATAGAGCAGCGCCACTTGGCCCATGCGCCGGCGCGCGTCCGGCGCCGCGCCCGCTGCGGCGAGGCGCAGGTGGCGCGGGCTATGCAGGGCACAGAAGTAAACGATGAAATACAGCAGCGGCGGCAGCAGTAGCGCCAGCAAGGCGATCGCAATAAGCTCAAGCGCGGCCCTAGCAGACCGCCGCAGCGCCAGCAGCGCCGCGCCTACCATGCCCAGCGCGAGCCACGGGGCCAGCGTCGCCAGCGTGCTGGCGATGCTGGCGCCGCTGACGCCGGAGAGCAGCCCGAAGGCATCGGCGACCTCGTTCGGCCAGCGCCACGCAGGCAGCGCCAGCAGCGCCGCCCCGGCCAAGGCGCGCGCCCAGGCCGGTAGGTGCTCGCGCCAGTCGCCGGCAAAGTGCCAAGCCGAGATCGCCAAGAAGACCGCCAAACTAAGGCCCGGCGCCCAATGCCAGGCGAGCAGCACTGCGCTGGCCAGTGCGAGGTAGGCAACATGGAAGGCCGCGCATCCCACTCGCGTGCGCCACAGCCCAGCGCGACGCGCCACCCACGGATCCAGCGCGCCATGCGGCAGCCCCGCCAC
>CAZLSB010000001.1:0-9234 GCA_964561825.1 uncultured Xanthomonas sp. | reverse complement strand
CGCAGCTGTTCCCAGCGTCAGGAAGACGACCGTCTCGGGTGTCAGCGCGGGCGCGCGGGTGATCATGCCGTGCGCTCTGCAACCGAGCGCTGCGGGCCGAGCGCGCGCAGAAAGGGCCAGGGTGGCAGCGCGGTGACGATGCGCGCGATGTCGGCGACGCTGGCCTGATCGGACAGAAAGCGCACGAAGGCCGCGCTCGGGACAATGCCCGCGAGGCGCAGGAAGAACTCCGGCGCGCGCGTCGGATCGGCCGTTAGCACACGCAGGAACAACTCGTCCATCCACTGTCGCAGCCGCGGTTCGTTGGGATGCCCGACGGTGCGCCCGTCGCGCGCCAGCGCCGCGGCGCAGCGCTCCGCCCACGCTTGGATACGCAGAAAGCCGTAGCCCGACGCGGCACGCAACGCGCCCGCCGACGTGCCGGCCAGTACAAGGCCCGCGAGCGCTTCGTCCCGCGAGGCAGGTAGACCCATCGGCAGCACCGCCTGCTCCGTGCGCAGCACTGGTACCCGCGCCCAGCCGCGCGCGGCCACCAGCGTATCGAGGTCGGTCGCCAGTACATCGGCGCCCAGCGGGCGCGTCGAGAAGCGCGTCGCTTCAACTAGCACTCGCGTGGGCGAGATCGGCAGGACATAAGAAAACACAAAGCCATAAGCATCAGCCCGCATATCGGTCATCAGCTCGACCTCGCGGTCATCGATTTCCGCCTCGAGCGCCAACTCGCGACCGGCGAAACATTGAAACATCCGCGAAGCGGCGAAGCGCGCATTGTGCGGTGGGCGTGTGTCGATGACCTGACGCGCCACGATGGTGCCGGCGCTGGTGGTCACCTCGACGCCGTCGGCGCTGGCCTTGATGGCCCCGGCGCGCACGCCCTGTTCTAGCGTGATGCGCGGCGCAGCGGCGATCGCCCGCAGCGCGGCGTCATAAATTGTGCTGCTGCGCAAGAAGGCGTAGCGCCAGCCTGCGGCGCTCGCGACCAGACTCGCACCGCCGCGCACCGAGCATCGCCAGCGCTCCCAGGTTCGCGTGGCTATTGCAGCCCAGTGGGATTCGGACGGCGTCCAGAACGCCCAGCTGCGATCGTCCGTGTAGTGGGTGCGCGGTTCCAGGATCCGCACCCTTCCGCCCGCGCCAGAATGCGCCAAGCGCTCGGCGAGCGCGAGCCCGGCGAGACCGCCGCCAAGGATCAGCAGATCGGCGCGCTCAGCCATGAGCTGTCAGCGCCCGCTGCAGGCTGGTGTCGTGAATGGCGTCGCGCCGATGCAGCCGCGGCAAACACGCGAAGGACGCCAGCGCCAGTGCCGCGTGTCCTGTTTTCGCCGCAGACCCAAGCACGGCCCGGCGGTCCCAGCTGCGATAGTCGGCGGCGGCGATCCGCCCGCCGATGGCACGGTACATGCGGGCGGCCGCAAGGATCGCGACGCGGGCGCGCACTGGCAGGAAGCCGAGGCCCGCCTCGCCGCTGGCGTAGTAGCGCTCGGCGAGCGCGAGCAGGCGCCGCGTGGCCGCCCGCAGCACGGCCTGCAGCGCGGCGTCCGGCGCGGCAATAGCGGTCGGCGCGATGTCGCCGACCCAGGTCGCCGGCAGGTAGCGGCGATCCATGCGCGCGTCGTCGCCGACGTCGCGGGCGATATTGGTGAGCTGCATCGCAATGCCGAGGTCGATAGCGAACGGCGCGGCGCGTGGATCACGCACGTCGAGCACCGCGCACATCATCAGTCCGACCGTGCCAGCGACACCAAAGGCGTAGCGCAGCAGTTGCTCCTCGTCGGCGATGCGCACCGGATCAAGGTCGCTCGCGACGCCGGCCACCAGCGCCCGTGCCGGTGCGAGCAACATTCCGGTCTGCGCCTGCAGCGCCAGCAGGGCGGCAGTCCACGGATCATTGGCGCGGCCGTCGATCAGCGCGCGGGAGACCGCCGCCAATGCGCAGCGGGCCGCTTGCGCATCGGGCGCATCGTCGGCGAGGTCATCGACGTGCCGGCAGAACGCGTACAGCGTGGCCGCACGGCTGGCATGCACGCGCGCCAGCAGATGGCTGGCCACGAAGAACGTTCGGCCATGGCAGCGCAGCACGTCGCGGGCGTCATTGCGCGCGTTGCTGCGTGGATTGATGCGCCCGGCGGCCATGGCGCTCATGTCGACAAAGGTTCCGGCTGGCCGCGGCCGCGCGCCAACTCGGCCGCGGCGCTTGGCAGCAGCCGATCGACCACTTTGGCCGAGCACAACACGCCCGGCAAACCAGCGCCGGGATGGCTGCCGGCGCCCGTCAGATACAGATTGCGTGGGCCTTCGCCGCGGTTGTGGAAGCGGAACCACGCGGACTGGCGAAAGTGCGGGGCGATCGAGAAGCCAGCGCCTGCCGGCGACAGATAGCGCGTGGCGAAGTCTTCTGGAGTCATGAAGAAATCGGCGCGGATGGCCTGCGCAAGGCCCGGCAGGATCGTCGCGCCGAGCGCGGCAACCACGCGATCGCGCAGGCGCGGGCCTTCGACGGCCCAGTCGATGCCGGCGGTGAGATTGGGCACCGGCACCAGCGCGTAGAAACTGTCGCAGCCTTGCGGGGCGAAGCTTGGGTCGGTCGCGGTGGGCCGATGCAAGTAAATCGAGAAGTCTTTGGCCAGCACCTTGCGGTGGAAGATGTCATTGAGCAATTCGCGGTAGCGCGGTCCCATCCAAATGGTGTGATGGGCAACGTCAGGGTATTGCCGGGCGCTGCCGAAATACAGCACGAAAAGGCCCATGGATTGTTCAGAGTAGCGTGCCTTTAATCGCGCGGAAAGCTTGCTGGCGGTGCGTGGCAGCAGCGCGTTGTAGAGGTGTACGGGGTCGGCGTTGGACACCAGGTGGTCGGCCTCGATGCGTTCGCCGTCGGCGGTGCGCACCGCGCGCACCAGGCCGCTGTCGACCTCGATTGATGTAACCGTGGTATTGAGTCGCACCTCAATGCCTTGTTCACGCATCAGCCGCCCGAGCCCGTCTACCAGCGCGCCAGTGCCACCCATCGCGAAGTGCACGCCGTGCGCGCGCTCAAGAAAATGAATCAGCCCGTAAATACTGGTGGTGTCGAAGGGATTCCCGCCGACTAGCAGCGGCTGGATCGAAAACGCTTGGCGGATCTTGTCGTGTTTGATGCAGCGCGACACCATCTGCCACACGGTTCGATAGGCACCGAGGCGCAGCAGATGCGGCACCTGGCGCAGCATGAATAAGAAGCCATGAAAGGGCGCGTCGGCCAGTTTGGTGAAACCGACATCGTAGATCTTCTTCGATTGCTCCAGCAGCGCGCGGTAGCCGGCTGCATCCGGCGGGTGGATACGCTCGATTTCAGCGAGGGTCTGCTCAATGCCGCCGCCGTAATCAAAGGTGTCACCGTCGTCGAAGCGGAAGCGATACCAGAGTGGCAGCGGAACAATTTTGACGTAGTCAGCGGTGGCCTTGCCGAACAGGGCGAACAATTCGTCGAACAAAAACGGCGCGGTAAGTACGGTCGGCCCGGCGTCGTGCCGGAAACCCTCCTTCTCAAACACCTGCGCCCGCCCGCCCAGCCGCGGGCAGCGGTCGAGCAAAGTCACGTCGTGGCCTTTCGCACGGGCGCGCAGGGCCGCTGCCATGCCGCCGAAACCGCCGCCGATGACGACGACGCGGCTCATGCGGGAACCCTGGTCTGGGTCAACATTGCCACGTGCCGACGAGCCTGCGTGGCCATCAGTTGGCCGCTGTCCTGCGGCAGCCGCGCGGCTGCCGCCAGACATTGCTGGAAGCGCTCAATGGCGAGCGCGCGGGCAGCCTCGCGGGGTTGCCGCTCGCCGCGGGCAGCGAGCACAGCGACGATGTTGATCTCCTCGTTGAGCGCATCGCGCTCGACGTCGTCGAGGTCATCGGCCGCTTGGTAGCCGACCGCGAACAGCGAGCCGGCCTCGACCGCCGCGCTAATAGCGTCGGTCCGCCCGGCAAGTGCCAGCGCTAGTTCTAGCGGGAGAATCAACAGCGGAGCAGATTTGCCCTGGGCGACCCGCTCATAGGTGTAGAGCGAGTTGAGCTTGGCGCCCTGCAGAGCGAGATCATCGCACTGCCCGCGGATCACCGCGCCCACGCGCTGGTGCATCCGCGTGATAAGTTGCCCCGCGGCGGCTCCGGTGGGCGCCAAGGCGCCGTAGGCGGCTGACAGTAACAAGTCGCCGACGCAGATCGCCGCGGCGTCGCCATGCCGGCGCCAAACCGTGTCTAGTCCGCGGCGTTGGGTGTCTCGATCCTGCAGGTCGTCGTGAACCAAGGACGCGTTGTGGAGCAATTCGCAGGCGGCCGCGACGGCGACAGCCTGATCATGTGGCACACGCAGCGCGCTGCAAGCGTGAAGAGCGAGTCTCGCGCGAATGCGCGAACCACCCGCAGAAAGGTGAAGGACGGCGGCTTCGCCGGCAACGCCCACATCGTGCGTAACGAGCGAGCGCATGCGCTGCTCGACTTGAATGAGACTGGATGCCGCGTCATTGCTTTGCATGGACGCCTCGCAGGACAACTCCGGAGAAACGGGACAGGACGCCGGACTGACCGGGCCCTGCCCCGCTGTGCCCCGCTGGGGGGGTTACATCCGCGAGGGGTTTTAAGCCTTCGCGCCCTCTGCCTCGGACTTGCGCACGGCGATGGCGAAGATCACCAAGCCAAACACGGCCTTAGCGGTGATGTCCGCGATGGTGTAACCAACTTCGATTCCCGCTCGGGTGGTGCCGCCGTCGAGCGAAAGCAAGAAGGGCAAGAAGTACACCACCGGGTAGAAGAACCACGACACCACCACCAAGTTACGGGCGAGGCGGATGAGGCCACGCACGCTGTCTGGCTGGCGCTCAATGGCTTCGCCGAGGCTGCTGTAGAGCGTGAAAACGATATACAGGAACGGAATCATCGATAGCGCACCCCAGATGAAGCGGGTGGAGTCGATGCCGCCCGAGACTTCACCCGGGTAGCCGAGCAAGATCATCAGTGCTGCGGCGCCGCCGAGCTTGATCGACTTCGACACCGTTTCGGTCTGCGACAGCCGCATCACCAGGATCAGTTCGATCAACAACAGCGGTACGGTCAGCAGCCAATCGACATAGCGATAGGCATGGTTGAAGCTCGCGCCGGTCACGGTGACGACACCGTTTGCCACCTCATAAGCCTCGCCCCAACTGTCGAAGATCCGCCAGTAGTGGTAGAACGCGATGAAAGTCACCAGACCGGTGATCGTTAGCGCGGTTTTGTAGTGGTGCGAAACTTGCGAACGACCGAACCAAAAGAACAAAGTTGCCGCCGCGAAGGTGGCAATGCCGAACGAAAAAGCGTTGTAGACCAGCGAAAACTGGCCCGCAGTCAAAGTTTCCATGAAATAACTCCCGTACCTGTACCTGATGGTTATGATGACGACCGATCGACCCGAACCTGAAAAAGCACGGCTGAGCGTGCCAGTAGCGGGGCAAAACACTTGACACAGTGCTGTCCCCGCCCACTGACCATCACAATTCCCCCCTCCGCAGTCGCCGCCTAATCGCGACTACGGCTGGTAGCATCTTCGGGTGTGCTGCCCGGTCCCCTTGCAGCCCTGCGGAGTCAACACCTAACAGCGTGCAGGTCACGTACAGGCCCTGTTCATAGTGCGTGATTATGCGGTCGAAGCGCGCTAGCAGCCTGTCGGGCTTTGCGCGTGAGATGCGTTGTGTGGCTAGCACAGGCTCAAAAGCAGAGCGCAGGCCTTCAAAATCAATCCGAGACTGAGTTGAAAACGATCGCCAAAAGGACTTCCGGCGCACTCGCGAGGAAAGCCCGACAGGCTGCTAGGTTAAGGCACTCCACTGCGTGCCGACCGCGTCGATGATGAAACCCAACGATGAAGGCTGCCTTTGTGCGAAGACATACGCACGCGGCTCTCACCCAGAGCAGGTCTGGAACTCAAACGGGATGGTCATGGTCGCGCCGTCTTGCCCGGGGCCGGCGATACTTGCTTTCAGCATATCGCCGTCCCGGTGATATTCGATGGGTTGTGGAAAGTCGTGATCGAGATTGCTAAAGCGGATCCAGTTATGCCCTCCAGCGCTGCGTTTGAAGGAGGTGCCCGCCGCGCCGTTCGGCCGCGCGATGTAGGTTGGTACCTCGTCTATATGGGTGATGCGTAGGAACTCAAACTGCGTAGGCTTGCCCGCCACCGCGGTTCGATTGACCCCCAACATCAATTCGCCTGCGGGAGGCAGCCAATGTTCCTCCCCCAGTTCTCTAGCGTTAGTTGCGCACCAATGCCCGGCAAGCCAGGCTGGCATGGCCTAAGTTTGAGCACTAACCTAGAAACCTCATTTCACCTATTGGGTGAATGAATCAATCAACTGAAAAGTCAAAAGAATCAGCGTGCTATGGGCGATGAGAAGCGGTCAACTGAGTTTTTTAGGATCATTGATCTAACAACGCAGCACGCAGACTTCGCTGAGCCGCTGCTTGCCGCCTGTAGCCATTACGCAAATGATCACGATGCAACTCAGATTTGGCGATTTCTACGTGGCAGCCGCATTTGTACGCGGACATGCACACCCAGACAGTCGCTTATGAGCAAGGAACTCGACAAGCCGTTCTGGAATACCCTCAATAGCCGCCACCGCGCGCTGGTCTGCACGCACCCGGATTACCTGGGGCGCGGTTAGGCAAGGCGATTGACGGCGTGCTTGAGCAACGACGCGCTGGCGCGGGCGTCTGCCATTTCTGCACGTTAGTTACGAAAACCCACGCGCCAAAATGGTTTACAAACAGCTCGGCTATCGCGTGCGAGTGGATATTCCATTCTGAGCCTTGCGCCGGCCAGGTTGAATCACACACGTTCCTCTTGGCGAAGCAATATCACGCTGTTATGCTTCGCAGCTCTCTTGGGCGCATAGCTCAGCGGTAGAGCACTACCTTGACATGGTAGGGGTCACAGGTTCGATCCCTGTTGCGCCCACCACTCGCTAGCCGTTCGGCGCGGGTGCCAAGAGAAAAAGTGGGGCATCCGATTCGGCGATGACCCCGCGAAAACTGCAAGCAAAACCAAAACAGGATTGCGCAAACTGCCAAGG
This sequence comes from uncultured Xanthomonas sp., assembly GCA_964561825.1. GTDB lineage: Bacteria > Pseudomonadota > Gammaproteobacteria > Xanthomonadales > SZUA-5 > JADKFD01. The sequence continues at coordinate 2,155 of CAZLSB010000001.1, read as the reverse complement.
CCGCGCTGCATCAACCTGCGCACGCAGAAGTGCGGTCAGAAATCTCGGCCCGATGCCGCGCTGTCTTCAGCTTTTCTCCAACCGCGATGATCGCCTGAATTGCTGGAATGAGTTCCAGCCCAAGTTCGCTCAGCGCGTATTCGGCAGAGGGCGGCGAACTGTGCAGCACTCGCCGACTGATCACGCCGCGGCTTTCCAACTCACGCAGCCGCGCGCTCAGCACCCGCGCAGAGATTTTCGGAATGTCGTGGCGCAGTTCGCCAAATCGGCGCGGACCGGCGCCCAGGTACCAAATCACATTGGGTGCCCAAGCGCCACTCAGTAGCGACATACATGCAGTCAGCGGACAAGCCGGCGGCGGCGCGAGCACCTTGCTCTTGCGTAGTGGTAATCCCATCGATATTCCAGAGTCAGCAAGTAACCATTTGGATACTACATTCTATAAGTAACCAGTTGATACCAGCTATTCACAGGTAACCATCTATGGCTAGCATGCGCGCAGTTCGATTGAGGGCAGCTTTGATGCAGCACAAGGATTTCACCACCCGTCTGCACTTGCGCCATGCAATCGTACAAGGCCCGTTCGGTGGGTCATTGTCCACCGCACGGCTTGCAGCATGCGTAAGCGATCATCGTAGCAGCCTGTCGGGCGCAATGCAGATCGTCTGATTTCGCCACACAAACCGCGCATCCGCCACTCAAGTTGTTGTTGAGCATCACGCAAATCACCCCTACCCACACGGAGACAGCCATGAAGCTCTATTACTCACCCGGTGCTTGTTCCTTATCGACACACATCGTTGCGCTTGAAGCGGGCATTCCGCTGAGCTTGGAACGCGTCGACATCCGCGCCAAAACCACTGAAACCGGCGCTGATTTCTTGTCGATTACCGCAAAAGGCTATGTGCCTGCGCTGCAGTTTGACGATGGTGAGGTGCTGACCGAAGGCGTCGCCATCATGCAATACCTGGCCGACCTCAAACCGGAATCCGGCTTGGCCCCGAGCAATGGCACGCTGCCGCGCTATCGTCTGCAGGAGTGGCTGACCTATATCAATTCCGAATTGCACAAATCCTACAGCCCGCTGTTTAACCCAGCCATCAGCGACGAGAACCGAGCAGAGCGCGCCGAGTACTTACGCCAACGCTATCGACTGGTGGAAGCGCAGTTGGCGGGCCAAGCTTATTTGCTTGGCGAACAGTTTACCGTCGCTGACGCCTATCTTTTCGTGGTCACCAACTGGGCGCGTATGGTCAAACTGGACCTCAGCGACTTCCCAGCCTTGCTGGCGTTCCAACAGCGCGTTGTCGAACGTCCGTCCGTGCAAGCCGCACTGCGCGCTGAGGGATTGGTGAAATAGGTTGTTAGAAAGCGCGGAGGTGAGGTCAGCGGCATAGCCGCTGCCCCCTCGACGCCGGGCGAAGGAATGGGCTGCTCAATTGATCTTGAGCAGCTCCACTTCAAAAATCAGCGTGGCGTTCGGCGGAATGACACCACCCGCACCCGCAGCGCCATAACCAAGTTCAGATGGAATTGTCAGCCGGTACTTAGACCCGACCGACATCAGTTGCAGTCCTTCGGTCCAGCCTTTGATGACCCGATTCAACGGGAAACTGAGCGGCACACCGCGGTCGTAGGAGCTATCAAAGGGCGTGCCATCAGTCAGCGTGCCCTTGTAATGCACAGTGACAGAATCGGTGGCTTGCGGCTTTGGCCCAGAGCCTTCGGTCAACACTTCGTATTTCAGGCCGCTGGCGGTGCTCATCACTTTGGTGGTTCCTTCAGTTGTTTTGGCAGCGGTGGCCGCCGGCGGGGTGCTGTCGCTAGCTTGCGCGTAGCCGCTGGCGGTACATGCGAGGGCAAAACCCAGCAAAGCTGGGAGCAAAATTGGCTTCATGGTCTGCGTCCGATGATCGGTCGCCCGGATCATCGCTGGTCCCAAGCCGCTTTGATAGAGCTGAGCGGAGCTTGCGCTACCAAGGCCAAAGCCCATTAACGACACTCCGCCGGCAAGTAGCGGCTGTCCACGTCGGTGACTGCACTACCTTCATTCATCTCACCAAACATACCGCAAGCAAATGATTTTAATGCATTTTTTTAGCGTTGATGCGTAGGTCACGTTGGCCGCAGGCCTACGTGACATCGGAGCACTAAG